>JAPKXQ010000029.1 GCA_026394765.1 Methanomicrobiales archaeon | reverse complement strand
CTGTATCGGTAATGACGCTGAGATCGAGCAGGTTGAGAAACAGCTCCACAAACTGATAGATGTCATCAAGGTATCTGACCTCACCGAGAACGAGCGGGTAGAGCGCGAACTCGCACTCATCAAGGTGAATGCTGAGGCAGGGTCCAGTCGCGCTGAGATCATGCAGATCGCTACCATATTCCGCGCAAAGATAGTAGATGTCGGGTCTAAGACTATGGTACTCGAGGTGACTGGCGATACTGAGAAGATCGATGCGCTGGAAAAGCTCCTCCGCCAGTACGGGGTGAAGGAGTTTGTCAGGACAGGCAGGATCGGGATCATCAGGGGGGCAAAAGGGGTCGCCACCACACACGGACAGAAGAGAAAGGAAAAAGAGTGAGCAGAGAGTTAGTGGGGTGCAATAATTGGTGCGCCCCCTCCTTTTACCTCCCGCTCCGTGCCCTCTCAACCGATTTTAAAAATTCCTCTGGACTCTGCGAACCAAAGAGGACAGAACGTCCATTTTTCAGTGTGAATATCACCCCCTTATCTCCGCTAACGTTGTACGCCCTCTTCCAGCCCGCGCCGATCCTGATGCCCCATCCCCCATATTCCCGGATCGGGTGGTACGTTAAGGCCCGGGCATCCACCACCTCTGACCAAGGGATGCGCCTAACAGTAAGGTGGAGTGGGAAGAAACGATATGTCAGGGACGAAGAGGTCACTTCTACTTCGAGGGTGAGAAAAACAAAGAAGATTGGAAACAGAACTCCAAAGACCGCACAGATGAGGAGTGAGACCTCAAGTGGAGCCGGTTTTGTTCCTATGGGTATGCTAAGGAGCAGCGATGAAAGGAGTGCGTACCACGAAATGATCGCAATTGCCAAAAGGAATGCCCAGAGGAGTAGCTGACGAAAACTCTGTTTCTCCTGATAGTATACCTCGTCACTCACGGTATAGCACCTGATATAGAACTCTTCCAAAGCACTCTGCCAATAATATGTCGGTCATACATCCACACCTCTCAACAGGGGTGCACCATGCCAACTTGACCTTTATATGAATTGATGATCCAATTGAGTTTTCAGGGGCGCCAAATGTGCTATCTGGGCTGAAAAGATTATATCGCATTGTACTTTCACAGTCCGTCGTCTGACTCCTCTCTCCCCACCTCTACCACTCCGGGGATACAGTTATCAAGATATAATACGGATATACTCCAATCCACAGGATCGATCGATGGGTCCTGGCAAGGAGTTGTTGACCTGATACAGAGGGATAAATATTCGGAGACGAATGCGGAAGGGGAGATCATCAGAGTACGGCTTCCTCAGAGGCGCAATTCTGAGATGTTCGGAATGGCCGAACTGATGATGGGAGCAAATCACATCAGGGTCAAGTGCTTTGATGGGGTCACACGTCTTGGCCGGATCAAGGGAAAGATCAAGAAAAGAGTCTGGATCCGTGAAGGTGACATCCTGATCGTAGTTCCCTGGAGTTTCCAGGACGAAAAAGCCGATATCATCTACCGATATCTTCAGCCCCAGGTCGAGTGGCTGCGTCGGAATAACTACCTATAAGTGGTGCGCGGGACCTTCAGGGTCATTAACGGGCATCTAAGATCAGTTGTCCGGGAGGAGGTGCTTTCTCTCCTGCTCCGCATAGTATACGTGTGGATAGAGTAATTGCTTTTAGAGTTATTACGAATCCCCGTTCATCCACCTGTTATTAGACTGATATTTTTTGTTCCTTCAGATACTACGTAAGGGTCTGGTCGCGGGATATGCAGAGGGAAAAATCGGTGATTATAGCGTAAAACTAGACGACATTTTGTGAGGGTAAGTCCTGTTGGACTGACAACATAGCATTTTTTTGTTCATTACATAACCTCAATGTACAATAATAGTTCTGGGAGGGTCCCAATTTCATGAATAAAAACCGTTATGTCCATGGATATTCACCACGCGAGTCAGAAAGGCTCGCTGATCAGGCAGAAACACTGATCACACTCCTTCATAATGATACCCGCTATTCCAACGGCTCACGGGTACTGGAAGCAGGCTGCGGTATAGGTGCTCAGACCGAAATTCTTGCAAGAAACAGCCCTGGTGCACTGATTACCTCTGTGGATATATCAGAAGATTCCCTGCAAAGGGCAGAGGAAAATATTCGGCAAAAAGGAATCACCAATGTGACGTTCCTGCAGGGGAACATCTTTCGGCTTCCGTTCATGCCGGGAAGTTTTGATCATATCTTTGTCTGTTTCGTGCTGGAACATCTTGATGAGCCGGGGAAGGCACTCGAGCAGCTCCGCCCGGTCCTCAAAGAAGGCGGGAGCATTACCGTGATTGAAGGGGATCACGGCTCCACCTTCTTCTACCCGGACCACGAAGACGCTCGCCGGGCGGTGCAGTGTCTCGTACAACTCCAGCAACAGATGGGTGGAAATGCTTTAATCGGAAGGGAACTATTTCCGCTGGTCAGTGGTGCCGGATATAATGATGTTTCTGTTTCCCCACGGATGGTATACGTGGACGCTTCCCGTCCGGCTCTTGTGGAAGGGTTCACGAAGCTGACCTTTACTGCGATGGTTAAAGCAGTTGGCCCGGAAGTGGTAAAAGGGGGGCTGATGAGCCCTGATGCATGGAACCGGGGGATTGAGGCACTCTACCGCACCGCTGAACCGGATGGTGTCTTCTGTTATACGTTCTTCAAGGCAACCGCCCGAAAATGAGTTTTGTGGAAAGAATGAATATCTCGATCATACTCGCTCACCTTCATCCGGGGAGTTTCAACCATGTGATCGCAGAAACGGTCACTGGTACCCTCAGTCAGAACGGACACGAGGTATGTTTCCATGATCTCTATGCAGAGGGGTTCGATCCAGTACTGCCTCATGACGAGATACCCCGTGATGCCGTTCTGCCGGATGACATCTCCTGGTACTGTGCGGAGATCGCCGCAGCGGACGGGCTCGTCTTCGTCCACCCGGATTGGTGGGGGATGCCACCTGCGATCCTTAAAGGCTTCATTGATCGCGTCTTTCGCCCTGGGACTTCATACTGGTTTCTCGAGGGGGATACTGGTGAAGGGATTCCTGTCTGCCTTCTTCAGGCAAAGTCCGCCCTGGTTATCAATACGTCCAATACCCCGTCACACCGTGAACGAGAAGTCTTTGGCGATCCGCTCGAACGTCTCGGGAAAGATTGTATCTGTGGCTTCTGTGGGATCCCTGTCTGCCAACGACGGATGTTTGGTGTGATAGTGACCAGTAGCGGGGAGCAGAGGATGTAGTGGCTTGCAGAAGTGCATAATCTTGTACAGGATACATTTCCCCGGGATATCAGCTGACTTCCGGGTAATCTTTTTGACTAAAGCATCCGTATGTTCTTTTCAGGTGAATGTATGGATATCGCTGATTGTTTGAAATTTGCAAACGAAAACCCGGTGACCTATATCGCAACTGCCCAAGGAGACCAGCCCAGGGTCCGGGCGTTTGCGATGTGGTTTGCGGATAAAACCGGGTTCTATTATCACACTGGTACACCAAAAGCGATCTACCAGCAGCTGAAGATGAACCCGAAAGTGGAACTCTGCTTCTACAAACCCGGCGATGGTGCTGGGATTATGATGCGCGTTACTGGAAAAGTCGAGTTCATTGAGGATGCAACCCTTCAGGAGCGGCTCTTTGTTGATCGACCCTGGGTTATGGATCTCATGAAGGCGGCCCCGGAGAATGCACGGCTCGCGATGTTCCGGGTGGTCCATGGTGAGGCGTACTTCTGGACCATGGCAGACAACATGCGGGAAGGCGATGCACCCCGGATAAAATTCTGATTTTTTCCACGTTCTGAATGCCAAAATCCGGGGTATTCGTTTATGAGATGGTTGCACACATTCCAGGAATACTTGCAGACGGTCTCAATTTTTTTCACCTCCATACTGCGATGTCTCCTGGTTAGCTTAAAACCTGTTGAAATAATTCAGCAGTCTTTCCGAACCGTCCCCCGGGCATATGATGCAGCGATGCCGATCAGGCTGATAATAAAAAATATCGTAAATGCGATATTGATGCTCTGTAGCAGCTCAGGATAGACTTCAGGAGATATTCGGACTGTTCCGATGACTGCAGAGAAGACGAGCATCGCAATGGCTAGGCTGAGCATCTGACCGATTGACCTCATCGTGGAGACCATGCTAGACGCAAGACCCAGGTACCGTACTTCCACGGAACTCATGATGGCGTTGGTGTTCGGAGAAGAGAATAGGCCATACCCGAAGCCGAGAATTGCGAGCCCTGCGATAATGACTTCAAGCTGAGTTTTTGGGGAGAGGAGCATAAGAACTCCGAGGCCTGCCGTGGTGCACGCCATACCGGCAGTTGCAAGGACCCTGGGCTCGATCCTGTCTGACATGTGACCTGCAACCGGAGAGAGGATCATCTGGACGACTGGCTGGGCGATGAGGATAAGTCCCGTGGTCTGGGGATCGATGCCGCGGTTGTACTGCAGGTACAGGCTGATGAGAAAGCCGACTGCAAAGACCACCGCATAGTTGATCAGGGCTGCGATGTTTGAATAGAGAAAGACAGGACTTTTCCGGAATAACGCGATCTCGATCATCGGTGCCTGTACACGCTGCTCCCACCAGACAAAGAGCGCGAGGACTACAAAGCCGAGCACCATCCAGAAGATGCCTAAATGAGATGGCAGCAGGGTTAGGCCATAGATGCAGCCAAACAGCATCACGCTGTACAGGGCTGCACCGGGCAGATCGAACTTTCGTCTATCTGTTTCAGCCCATTCTCCCGGGACATACATCATGGTGAGGACTATTACGAGGATTGCGAGGGGAATATTGACCAAAAAGATGCTGGGCCACCCGATATTGTGGGTAAGGACGCCACAGATGAATGGCCCAAGGGAGAGTCCGGCATACACCGTTGCTGTGATGATCCCGATCGCCCGCCCCCGTTCTCCTGGAGGGAAGACCGAAGTGACAATAGCAATTGATGTAGAAAAGACCATCGCACCACCGAGTGCCTGGATAACCCGGGCCGTGATGATGGCAGGACCAGACCATGCGATGGCAGCAAGGAGTGATCCTGACGCAAAAAGGACGTTTCCAAGAATGAAAAATCGTTTACGCCCATAAAGGTCGGCAAGCCTGCCAAACGGGACGATGAAGATCGCGGCCGTGAGCATGTATGCCGCCGTGACCCAGCCCAGAGTCACGGCGTCGATATCAAAAGACGCGCTGATGGCTGGCAGTGCAACATTCAGGGAAGAGACGGTATACGGGACGAGGAAGGATGCAAGTGAGGCGACCACTAAAAGGACCCGCTTCTCACCATCCCTGTGCATGAAAAGAGATGTTGCGTGCGCAGGAAGATGAGGATATTTGCCTGTTGCCTCCCACCTCTCTGATCATAAAGTTCTCAATTTCCCGCTCCCCACCCATTAGGGTACAATGACGCCCGAAGAATTTTTTTATCATGTATTTTGCCCGCTCCCTCGTCAGGGTCCAGGGTGCACGGGTGCGACACAAAGGGCATGGTACTATCTTCCTGACCTCCCACTGTATGCACAGGTGCTTGATGTCGGGTGCGGCACCGGTGCCCAGACGCGGGACCTCGCGAGGCTCACAAATGGCTCCATCACCGCGGTTGACAATTACCAGCCGTTTCTTGATATTTTAGATGCCAGGGTACAGAAAGAAGGGCTCAGTGAGAGGGTCAGGACTGTGAACGCATCGATGGATGCCCTGCCGTTTGAGAAGGGAGAGTTCGACCTCATCTGGTCTGAGGGGACCATCTACATCATGGGGTTTATGGATGGGCTCTCTTCATGGAGTTCTCTCTGCAGGAAAGGCGGGTTTATCGTAGTCTCGGATATCGCATGGTTTGCGATGAACCCTCCGATGGATCTCACACAGTTCTGGGAGAAAGAGGGATGTATCCCGCTTACTGAAGACGAGAAGACGGAGCAGGTGCACAAGGCAGGACTCAAGCTCATCGCCACGTACCGGCTGCCGGAAGCCGGTTGGTGGGAGTATTACTATGTTCCGATGCTGGAGCGGATAATCGATCTGAAGAAGACCTATGGGACTCACCCGGAATTTGGGCCGATCCTCTCTTCCTTTGAATATGAAGCAGAGATCTACCAGAAGTACAAGCGGTATTACGGGTATACGTTTTTTGTGATGCAGAACCCTTGACAGGAATGGCTGGAAATTTTAGTGGTGCCCAGGTCTCCTCGTGCAAAGGGATAAGCAGCCTACACCCGATAAACCTCTCTCTCTCTCTATTTTTATTTAAGATGAGGGATGATTTCGTCTCAATCACTCCTTACCGCCATAAGTGAGGTAGCACTCCACCCAGGTGGGGATATCAGACAGGGCACCTTCCACTTGGACTCAGTCAGAAGATTGGGCAATGCGTGCGGGGAGGGAACTGTGTTCTCTCCATCATCCGGCCCGGGGCGCATCGTAAGTTATCTGAAATGGTTGTCACTTTCACCACCTGATAACCTATGTCTCGCTTTGCCTGGTTATTCCAGGCCATACCTGGAGTGGCACACCTTTTTCTGACCTGAACCCCCTCGGTACATTTCAGTCCCGCGGGCATGTACAGATACCACCAGACCACCCTTGCAGGTACCAGGTGGGTGCGCAGGTCAAATTCATCCTCTTCCTGTGATCCTGCCCCAGAAAAAACCTATTCTTCGTGATTTTACCAAATGGAAGATTTACTGCTGGTGGATTTGACCAAAGTATTTAAGGCGTGGTACTGGAAATAGTGAAGGGAGAGACGGGAAGGATGTGAGACGATGCCGAGCCCGGATAAGACAATTGAAAATTGCGTTCAGATGCTTCAGCACATTATGGATGACGGGACAATTCCCCGCAATATCAGGCGAGTCGCTGATGAATCCCGCCAGATTCTTATGACTCAGTCCAAGGGAACCGGTCTTAGGGCGGCCGAGGCGATCTCTAAGATCGACGAGATCAGCAATGACCCCAACATGCCGGTTCATGCCCGGACAAGGATCTGGGAGCTCGTATCTCAGCTTGAGACGATCCCCCTTGACTGATAAGATATCCTAAAGCGGGGAGATTACCACGACGCGATAGGAGAACACAATTATCAGGTACGCTTATCCCCTCACCCCAACGCGGTGAGGAGGACAGTCCGCGTACGACTCTTTCTGACGTCAAGCTCCAGAAGGACGATCTGCTGCCAGGTCCCGGTAGCAGGAATACCTCCCTGGATCGGGATCGTGAGCGAGGGCCCAACGAGCGCGGCCTTCACATGCGATCTCCCGTTCCCGTCCCCCCACCGACTGTCATGGGCATAGGGGGAATCAAGTGGGGCCACCACCGCAAGTGCCCGGTTGAGGTCTGACAGGACACCCTCCTCATACTCTATAGTGGTCACCGCCGCCGTCGAACCACTCACAAAGACGTTCACAAGCCCAACTGATATCCCACTGTCAGCAACGAACTTTGTCACTTCATCGGTGAGGTCTACGACCTTTCCTTCACCATGGGTCGTTATCGAGATGGCCTTCTGAAACGTCATTTTGCACGCTCCATCTCACTCCTCGAGTTCCTGTTGGAGAACTGCTATCCCAACCACACGGTCCCCGCTGTCAAGGCGCATGATCCGCACCCCCCGCGTGTTCCGTTTTTGGATAGATATCTCGGCGACATTCATCCTGATGACAATACCTGATGCGCTCATTCCATAGATCTGGTCCTGAGAATCGACGGCTCGGGCAGCTACCACCTGGCCACCGGACCGGTCAGTAAGGATGTTCTTCACCCCCATCGTTCCCCGTCCATGCCCCCTGAACTCATCGAACTCAGTCCGCTTCCCAAAGCCATCGCCGGTCACGGTGAGGAGGTGCTCTTTCTCTACGATCGTCACGACCTTTAAGATGTCATCTTCCCGCATCCTGATTCCTATCACCCCCATCGTGTTCCGATGACGAGGTGCGACCGAACCCTCGTGGAACCTCAGACTCTGGCCGCTCTCAGTGGTAAGGATCACTTCCCTGGTCCCATCTGTTATCTTCACATCCACCAGTTCGTCGTCATCCCGAAGCGTGATCGCGTTTATCCCCGAAGCGCGGGGTCGAGAGAACTCATCGAGGGGGACTTTTAAGACCTGTCCCAGGCGGGTCGCAAATAGGAGGTACTGATCGGGTGAGAACACCCGGACCGGGATTACAGCAGAGACCCGCTCCTCCCTGAGGTCGAGGAGGTTTACAATCGCCTTCCCCCGGCTAGTCCTGGACCCTTCAGGGATGTCATAGACTTTCAGCCAGTATACCCGCCCTGCACTCGTGAACGAGAGGAGATAGTCGTGGGTCTGGGCGATGAAGACACTGTCCACAAAGTCCTCCTCACGAGTCGACATCCCCACAATTCCACGACCACCGCGCCGTTGCTGGCGATATGTCGCGAGGTCCATCCTTTTGATGTAGTTGAGGGTGGTGAGGGAGACCAGGACCGATTTATCCTCGATCATGTCCTCTTTTTCGATGGCCGTAACGCCCCTGATGAGACGTGTCCTACGGGCGTCCCCAAACTTCTCCCCGATAAATTGGATCTCCTGTCGTATCACCTGGCGGACATTCACGTCTGAGGAGAGGATCTCAGTCAGGCGGGATATCTCTGTCATCAGCGCGTTCTTCTCATCTGCTATCTTCTGCTGCTCGAGGGCAGCGAGGCGACGGAGCTGCATCTGGAGGATAGCGTTCGCCTGGGCTTCGTCGAGTAAAAAACGAGTGATAAGAGCCACACGTGCCAGGTCTGCAGTCTCTGAAGCTCGTATGGCAACAATCACTGCATCGATCTGGTCCAGTGCAAGGATAAGACCGTTTAAGATATGAACCCGGTCCTCGGCCTTTTTGAGATCATACGCAGAACGGCGCCGGACAACTTCTACCCGGTGACGGACAAACTCCTCTAAAATTACCTTCAAGGGAAGGTAACGGGGCTGTTTCTCAACGATTGCGAGGTTGATAACACCAAATGTGGTCTCCAGCGCAGTATGTTTGAAGAGCTGGTTCAGGATGATGGGGCCTGCTATACCGCGTTTGAGATCGATTACGACCCGCATCCCTTCCCGGTCTGACTCGTCCCTGATATCTGATATCCCCTCGATACGTTTCTCCCGAACAAGTGTTGCAATATGCTCGATTAGGCGTGCTTTATTTACCTGGAACGGGATCTCGCTGATGATTATTGATTCTCCCCGGCTCCCGCGGTCCTCTATCTCGGCAACTCCACGTACTGTGATCTTTCCATACCCGGTCTCATATGCACTCCTGATCCCCTCGCCTCCCATGATCATCCCCCCGGTCGGGAAGTCAGGCCCTGGGAGGACCCGCATGAGATCGTCGATCGCGACGTCAGGGTTGTCCAGGAACGTACAGACCGCTGCACAGACTTCGCGGAGGTTGTGGGGGGGCATGTTCGTTGCCATTCCCACCGCGATCCCAGAAGAACCGTTTAATAGGAGATTGGGGAGCATCGCGGGTAGGACTGTGGGCTCCTTCATCGACTCGTCGAAGTTGGGGACATAGTCCACCGTCTCCTTCTCAAGGTCGGTGAGCATCTGCTCGGCAATTTGGCTCAGTCTGACCTCGGTATATCGCATCGCCGCAGCGGCGTCACCGTCTATAGACCCGAAGTTCCCCTGTCCCTCGACGAGCATATAACGATAGCTGAAGGGCTGGGCCATCTTCACAATGGTGTCATAGATCGCCGAGTCTCCATGGGGGTGGTACTTCCCCATCACGTCCCCGACCACCCTTGCACTCTTCTTAAAGGGCTTGTCAGAGGTGTTGCCCATCTCCCACATCGCAAAGAGGGAGCGGCGATGGACAGGTTTAAGTCCGTCACGCACATCAGGGATCGCCCGACCGATGATGACGCTCATCGCATAGTCAATGTACGAGGACTTCATCTCGTCCTCAATATTGATGGGGACGACCTTTGGCACTATTACCGGAAGCTTGGCCTGATCAGATGTCAAGGTTCATCACCTCGCGGGAATGGCGCTTGATGAAGTCGCGACGGGCGTCCACGTCCTCACCCATCAGTTTCTCAAAGATCTCGTTGGCAAAACCAGCGTCCTCGATCTTCACCTGTTTTAGTGTACGGGCTTCCGGGGCCATCGTGGTCTGCCAGAGCTGGTTCGCGTTCATCTCACCAAGGCCTTTGTAGCGCTGCACCGTGACCCCTTTATCGCCCATCTCCTTTACGGTGGCTTTCATCTCTTCTTCTGAATAGAGGTATCGTTCCTCTTTTCCCTTCGCGACGCGGAAGAGCGGGGGCTGGGCGATATAGACATAGCCCTCCTCGATCAGTCGCTTCATATAGCGGAAGAAGAAGGTGAGGAGGAGGGTCCTGATGTGTGCCCCGTCCACATCGGCATCGGTCATCAGGATCACATGGTGGTAACGCGCCTTTTCAGTGTCAAAAGTCTCGCCGACCCCGGTACCAATAGCTGAGATAAGGGCCTGAATCTCGGCGTTTTTGAGGATCCTGTGCTGTGTCGCCTTCTCCACGTTCAGGATCTTGCCCCTTAAGGAGAGGATCGCCTGGAACCGACGGTCCCGCCCCTGCTTGGCCGAGCCCCCGGCTGAGTCCCCTTCCACGATATAGATCTCACTCTTTGAGGGGTCACGCTCTGAACAGTCGGCAAGCTTTCCAGGGAGGCCAGCAGTCTCCAGGGTGCTCTTGCGGCGGGCAAGGTCCCGGGCATTCCGGGCAGCCTCCCTTGCTCTGACCGCGAGGAGTGCACGTTCAACAATTGCTGCGATAACCTTTGGGTTCTCCTCAAAATACTCCCCAAGGGACTGATACACGAGAGAATCGACGATCCCTTTCACATTGCTGTTTCCAAGGCGCATCTTGGTCTGGCCCTCGAACTGGGGGTTCGCCATCTTCACAGAGATGACTGCAGTGAGCCCCTCTCGGACGTCTTCACCCCGGATGGTGAGGTCCTGCTCTTTTATGAGGTTTCTCTTCCTGGCAACACTGTTGATGGCTCGGGTTATCGCACTTCGGAAACCCTCGAGGTGGGTCCCACCCTCCCGCGTACTCACGCTGTTTACAAAAGAGAAGACCTGTTCACTGTATGCAGCAGTGTACTGGAGGGCTACTTCTATATCGATCCGGTTCTCCTGGTCTTTTCTCCCAAGAGCTATCACATCAGGATGGATGGGAGTAGCCCCTGCATTGAGGTACCGGACATACTCTGCAATCCCACCCGAGTAAGAGAATGCTTCAGAGTCACCACTGCGGTCATCTCTGATCCTTATTGACACGCCTGAATTGAGAAATGCAAGTTCCCGCATCCGGTGGGCGAGGATGTCGTAGTCGAACTCCACGCTCTCAAATATCTTTTTGTCAGGCAGGAACGTGATCGAGGTCCCGTTCATCTGGGGCCCGTAGAGGGCCAGGAACTCCTCGCGTGTGGGAGATTCCCCGGGCGGGGGGCTCCCGTACCACGCGGTGTAGCGGCTGACCATGTCTTCGAGTGACTCTTCGCCCTGTGTGAGCCCCTCGCTCATGGTCCCTTCGACAAACCGCATCATGTACCAAGACCCGCTCCTGTAGACCTGTGCAGTAAGCCAATGGGAGAGAGCGTTTACGACTGATACCCCTACCCCGTGGAGGCCACCTGACACCTGGTAGGAGTTCTTGTCAAACTTCCCTCCGGCGTGGAGGACCGTGAGGACCACTTCAAGCGCACTCTTCCCATTCTTCTCCATCGCATCGACTGGTATCCCACGGCCGTTGTCAGTCACGGTGCAGGAGCGGTCACGGTTTATAAAGATGGAGATATGGCTGCAGAAGCCTGCTAGCGACTCGTCGATCGAGTTGTCGACGACTTCGTATACGAGGTGGTGGAGCCCCCGTGAGTCTGTGCTCCCAATGAACATTGCGGGGCGCTCCCTGACCGGCTGGAGCCCCTCAAGGACGGTTATATGGGAGGCATCGTACTCCTCAGGCATCGCGACCTCCGGGCAGGAGGACTGCCCACATTCCCAAATGGGCGTTCACGATCAGTACTTCGACGGCCCCGGAGATAAAAATGCCCCTGGAAAAGGAGATTTTTAGTGATATGCACCGATATCCGGGTCTTTTATACCGAGGGCACGATCGAGCGCGACTGAACAGCGGTCGAGGACCCGCACCACCTCCGCGGCGTCCTCACGGTCCATTGTCCCGGGTTGGTGCCAGACCACCTTCTTACGCAGGAGATCGAATAGTTCCTCAACCTCGGTCCCCAGGAACTGGGGTGGTACTTCAAGCCCCTCGAGGTGATCTGCGGCCCCAAACCACGCTGTTTCAGGGGGGAGGGCAAAGTGCCGGGTGATAAGCATGAGGCTGGTCACAAAGCCGTGCCCAAATTTGCTGACCATGCCCGAATGTTGACTGGAGGAGAGAAAAGAGTACCGTCATATATTGGGAATGCGGTAAAGACAGATCGTAAGTGGGGTTATCACCACGAATATCATGCAGGTGCAGAGAAAGACCCAGTCATGCATGTGAAGTGGTTTTCTCCTGATAAAAAGATGGCTGTTACGGCCATATCCCCGGCAGAGCATGGCGGTGAAGGTCCGCTCGCCCTGTTCGTAGGACCTGATAAACATCGTTCCGATATTGTACCCAATCTGCTGTATCCGGTATTTGTACGGGAGAGTACGATCGAAAGGGTCAAAACAGCGCGTTGCGAGGGCTTCATTGATCTTTCGATACATCCAGCCGAATACAAAGAGATAGCGGATCATCATCCCCAGGACAAGGGCGAACTCAGCAGGAAGGCCAAGCCTTCCGGCCCCTTCAAGGAGGTCATGGACCTTACTTGACGAGGAGAGCAGGATGATAAAGGAGATGCAGAGGAAGAATTTCACCAGCAAGATCGATGCAAACTGGATCGACTCTGCATAGATATGGATACCAAATGGCAGGGAGACGAGAGAAGTGTACTCAGAGTAATACGGGTTTTTAAAAAAGATCTGGAATGCAATGACTGTCCCCCAGAGTGGGAGGATAACGATCAGTCTTTTTAAGTATATCACCGGCGAGAGCCGGCTCAAAGCCCACAACAGGCAGAAAAAAATGAAGAAAACTGTTCCAACCGCATAGACCACGGTAGAATACGGCACTGCGACAAGGGCGATAATTGCTGCAAAGACGATTATTATCTTCACCCGTGCGTCCAGTCGGTGGATCAGGCTATCCCGGTAGGCATGTTTCTCGATCAGGAAGAGATCTTCGATCATGGTCGTCCTTTACATGCGTTGAGTAGTGCCTGTACTGACTCTTCATACGTATATGCCATGGATACCGCAATACCCTCCTCCTGCAGTGCCCGTATCAATTTTGGAAGGACCGGTACATCGAGCCTGACCGATTTTAGCATATCGTGCTGCATGAATATCTCATGGACAGTCCCCTGCGCAATCACCTTGCCCCGATTCATCACATAAACATAGTCGGCGATCTCCGGGACCAGGCTTACGTCATGCGTAGAGAAGATGACCGTCATCCCATAGGTCTTTGCAAGAGTGTTGATGACCTCGATAAGTTCATGTACCCCCTGCGGGTCAAGGCCTGCGGTCGGTTCGTCAAGGACAAGGATCTGGGGTTCCATCGCGATAACCCCGGCGATAGCAACGCGCTTCTTCTCTCCTCCACTCAGATGGTGGGGCACCCGGTCAACCAGATCATTGATATGCACCATCTTGAGTGCCTCATGCACCCGGTGGTGCACGGTCTTTTCATCTAATCCCAGGTTGGTCGGCCCGAATGCAACGTCCTGTTCAACGGTTGGGGAAAATATCTGGTCATCTGGGTTCTGGAAGACGATACCGACGAATTTTCGGATCTCCCTGATATTTACTTTGGTGATGGGTTCCCCTTTGATCAGGACTGTTCCTGAAGTCGGCTTTAAGATCCCATTGAAGTGCTTGAACAGGGTGCTCTTCCCTGCACCATTGGACCCAATAACTGCTATCCGAGCATTTCTCGGGGCAATAAAATTGATTCCCTCGAGCGCCTTCACGCTGCTGGGATAGGTATAGGTGAGGTCACGGGTCTCGAGTAGGTGCATGTGCAGGTAGGTTGGGTGAAAAATATGTTAGATCTATTGGTTAGGTGTCCGCGCGCCAGCTATTACTTTCGCTATCGCATAGACCGCAACAAACGCGAGGAAGGTTCCAAAAACAATTGCAACGAGGCCTCCATAAGTTCCCAATGATCCTCCAATTGAATAATCCGGAAATGGAGAGTCGTAGACGATCGTCTCATGAAGCCCTGTGTCGACCTCGACATCAGGCGGAGTGGCCCCTGTCAATGTCTTGTCCCCCTGCACTATGAGCGCAGTACTCTCAAGACCATCGGGATCGCTGGACGCAAAGAATACCGCTACGACACCGATAACAAGGGCGATAATAACTCCGGCGACCATAAAATGCTTGTTGTCCATCAGGAAACCACTCCACTTGCGGCAGGTCTGCTGAAGTCTACCATATCTGGCCTCACTCGTAAGATGAGGTTTATAGCAATGACCGTGACAAGACCTTCGATTATCCCTATCGCTGCGTGATAGGCGCCCATCGCGATCATACCCACTTCAAAGGGAAATGAGCCGGCCAGGGACAACTCAACTGCAGCTGCTAGGGCAGGGACCAGGCAGGCCAGCCATGCAGCAATGAATGCAGAGATGCTGATGTTTTTTGTGGCAGCCATGAGGCCCTTAAACCCATAAAATCCTCCAAACCCACCTATGACTCCCATATTGATGATGTTTGCTCCCATCACTGTGATGCCGCCATCACCGAAGAGGACCCCCTGAACGATCAGGACAAGGGTCAGGATGAATACCGCGGCAAAGGGGGATCCCAGGACGATAGCTGCAAGTGCCCCTCCGACTAGGTGTCCGCTTGTTCCCATGGAGACTGGGATATTGAATGACTGGAGTGCAAAGATGGCTGCTGCGAGAACGGCAATGAGCGGAATCTTCTCATCTGTCATCTCGTTTTTGGCCCAACGCAGAGCAAGTGCGATGAATACCAGGGCTATTACCCAGTAAACGATACCTTGTGGAATTGGGATAAATCCATCAGGAATGTGCATACCAACTCCTTTTGTCATACTTTTTTATAATTATTTCCTATTTGATCTGGATATTTTTGAATCATGTCAGAAAAGAGATTACAAATGGGCGGATTAATCCGAACCATAATGTAAGGAGACGGGGATTTTTAATAAGCGCCGATGCGAGCCGCCTCGGACGGTCCATGTCTCCCAGGGTGACTATCTCTTGCACCATTCCAGGCTTTGAGAGCGCGGAGAGGATCTTATCCACCTCTGAGGGCCGCATGGCCTGTCGAAGTTGAAGGAGGCGCATACCAGTACTGAGTTCTCTCCCAAAGTCCTCCTGCCATGCCCGTTCGTACCGGGAAAGGGCCATATCGTCAAACTTCCCTTCCCTGATAGATGCCACTGCGGTAGCAGCAGCGTGGCGGGCTGATCTGACCCCTGTGTAGACCCCTCCCCCTGACGTGGGCTTTGCAAATCCCGCAGCGTCGCCTATAACCAGGGTCCTCTTCCCGTACGTCCTTGGGATGACGCCGAGGGGGATAGTCCCGCTCACAAGGTGGGTGCACTGAGCGAGATAAGGCCTGGCGAATGCAGAGAACCGTGGCTTAACGTCTTTTTTACCAGCCAGGCCAATTCTTACCCTTCCTTCACCTACAGGGATCGTCCACCCAAAGAAGTCAGGCGACACATGGGGAGATATTGTGACCAGCCCGGGGGGATGGGGTGCCACCACCTCGGCCTGGAGGCCGGAAAGGTAGAATCCTGCCCTTCCAAATCCTTGATGCCGTGCGATCGCACTTCCCGGGCCATCAGCCGCTATCAAAATACGGAATGAATGTACCTCTCTCCCCTGCACTCCCCGGGTGATGACGGAACCGTCCCTCACCTCCTGACAGGCGGTCTTGACCCTGACCTCTGCCCCGGACTTAGCTGCAGCGGCAACCATCTCCCTGTCGAGAGCGCCCCGGTCGACTACGAAAGCCTTTGTCACCCCGGCATCAAAAGTCAGGCAGACCCCTGCCCCCCCTATTATCCTGGCCCCTGAGACCTCCTGTAGCACGCTGTCTTGTCCGACCTCGCACTCCCGGAATGCGGCAGCAGAGAGCAGTCCCGCACACTGGACCGGGTGGCCAACGGTCCCATGTTCTTCGAGGAGCAGGGTGGTGAGGCCCTCTTTGGCACAGCACCTGGCAGCCATCGCCCCGGCAGGACCGCCACCCACGACGATCACGTCATAGTCCGCCATTGATGACCACCCCTGAAAGGACACTATTTGAGATCAAAACCCCTACGGTTCCCCGCATGGGAGTCGAGCCCCGGTTCAACTGGAAGCAGTGCATCATTGTCCGTACCGATATCAAGATGAGCTGTGGGAAGACTTCGGTCCAGGTGGCACATGCGGCGGTGATGGCGTACGAGCGGGCAGAGTCTTCAGCCCGGAAGAGCTGGTATGCTGAGGGGCAGAAGAAGGTGGTCCTCAAGGTGGCAGGTGAACGCCCCCTGTATGAGCTGCGGGAGATAGCAGAGCGGGCAGGGATCGCTGCTGCAATCGTACAGGACGCTGGCCTTACCGAGGTCCCACCCGGCACCGTGACAGCCCTTGGACTGGGCCCGGCAAAGAACGAAGACCTGGACCGAATCACCGGTGGCCTGTCCCTCCTATGATCGAAAGCCCTTACCCACTCGAACAGGACCTCGGGATGCGGTACTACGCGACTGCGACCCCGGGGATAGGTGGCAGGATCAAGGTAGTCCCTGAGGACTTCATAGTCGAAGAGATCCCCCCACCCATTGGGCCGCCCGGGAGGTACCTCCTCTGCCGCCTCACCAAGCGCAACTGGGAGCTCATCCGTGCTGTAAAAGAGATCGCACGCTGTCTTGGGATAAGCCACCGTCGGATCAGCTGGGGTGGGAACAAGGACCGACGGGCACTCACCCGCCAGGTCATCTCGCTTTATGATGTCACTCCTGAACAGGTCGAGGCCCTTTCCATTCGCGACATCACCATCGAGGTGCTCGGCCATACGCATGAACCCGTTGCGCTCGGGTCTCATGAAGGCAACCGGTTCATCATCACTGTCCGTGAAGCAGATCCCGCAGACCTGGAGGGGCGCGTCGCAGCAATCTCCGCGGCAGTGAGGAATGGGGTCCCCAACTATGTCGGGGTCCAGAGGTTTGGAGTGGTGCGACCGATCACGCACCGCGTGGGCGAAGCGATCCTGAAAGGGGACTATGCTGCAGCATTCGACTGGTACGTCGGGGTGGCCTTCCCTGACGAACAGGAGGAGGTGATACGGGCACGGCGGGAGTATGCAGAGACCCATGACGTGCATAGTGCGCTCCACCAGTTCCCAGTTCATCTGACTTATGAGAGGGCGCTCCTCCATCACCTTGCCGCACATCCTGGCGATCACCTCGGTGCACTCCAGAGCCTCCCACCCCGACTACTCTCGATATTTGTGGCTGCGTTCCAGTCGTACATCTTCAATATGACTTTGTCTGCAAGGATCGAGGCTGGCGACGGACTTCTTGAACCCTCCCCGGGCGATAATGTCCTACTTGCAGGTGGAAGAACTGATCGCGTGCGCGCGGGGACGTGTGGTATCGCACGGGAGCAGGTGCGACGGGGTCGCTGTAGCATCATCATTCCCATACCAGGTTCGACTCCAATGAATGCCGATGGGCCTGACGAAGAGCGCGCCCTCGGTCTCCTTGATGAGTGGGGCATATCTGGGGCCGACTTTCGGCGCGCGTCTGAGGTGACGAGAGTGGCATTCAACGGTGCCCACCGGGTCGCGGCTATAGCCCCGGAAATTATCCATGCCGTGGAAGAGACATCAGTCAGGCTGACTTTCTCCCTGCAGCCCGGGAATTATGCGACAACGATCTGCCGGGAGTTCATGAAGGCTGACCCCCGCAGGATGATCTGAACAGCAAAAGATCTCCTTATCTTACCCGGCTAGTCTTTTCGCACCCATAATGGCGTCATTGAGGTTTCCCAGTTCATCGATGAGACCCAGTTTGAGGGCCTCCTGGCCACGGACCACTCGGGCGTCCTCTATCATGTCCGGGGTGATATGGCGATACGTGGTTATCTCATTAATCAGGTAGGCTGCGCTCTCGTTCACTATCTGCTGGGCATAGTCCCTTTCCTCTCCGGTAAGGTTCCGATAGTCTGCCCCGAAGTCCTTGAGCTCCCCTGACTTCACTGGGTCCACTTTGACCCCCCTGCGCTCCATCAAGTCGCTCCTGTCATAGAATGTCCAGATTGTACCGACGCCGGCAGTGAGCGTGTCAGGGTTGGCATAGATCCGATCAGTGGCGGCGGCGATGTAGTAAGCCGCTGAAGTGCCCATGTCCCCCATCGAGCTTATGACCGGTTTTTTCTTGCGTGCGAATGCGATGTCCCTTACGATCTCCTGGGCACCGGCAGGGGTACCTCCACCACTGTTTATTCGTAGTACTATTGCCTCCACCATCGGGTCGTCTGCAGCTCGTCGGATCTCTCTTCCCACCGCTTCACTACCGGAAAGTCCACCACCAAAAGCGTTCCCGGAAACGATAGTCCCGTCGATTCGGACGATGGTGACGCCCATCTCTTCTGGGAGCCCATCGAAGAGGAATGCAAGTAAAAATGAGAGCCCGACAATTATACCGACCAGTATTAGGACTGAGTACCACCGCCATCGATGGGGTGGTGCGCCAGCTGTGCC
Organism: Methanomicrobiales archaeon; assembly: GCA_026394765.1. GTDB lineage: Archaea > Halobacteriota > Methanomicrobia > Methanomicrobiales > Methanospirillaceae > JAPKXQ01. Next base: position 12,836 of record JAPKXQ010000029.1, on the reverse strand, counting down.
CTCCGGGACTGTCAGGGCCCCCTCACTCGCGCGGGTAGATGACATCGTATTCAGTGACCAGGTTTGTCCCACAGAGGTAATGGGCCTTGAGGGTGAGGCGGATCATATCTTCCTCACGGTCGATATGCATTCCACCGACGAGCGAGGGGGTATCATCGCCTCCCACAATGAATGGGAGGTGGATGAGCCTGATCTCGTCGACAAGGCGGTGGTGGAGCATGTGCCAGTTGAGGGTGGGGCCTCCCTCGACCATCATTCGGCGCACGGAAAAGTCGTTCCAGAGTGTCTCCATCAGGGATACGAGGTTGATGCGGTCCTCGCCGCAGGGTACAACAGAGACTCCCCGGGCTCTCAATGCCGCCACCCGTTCGGTAGGCGCACGGGAGGAGACTGCGATCAGCGTGGGTGCCGCGGGGCCTAAGACATTGGCATCATCGGGAATATCAGCGAGACTGCTGGGCACGACCCTGAGTGGACTCTTCCCCTCAACGAGCCTCACGGTAAGGAACGAGTTGTCGATCCTGATGGTGTTGGCACCAACCATTATCGCGTCACATGCGGCCCTGGTCCGGTGAAGGAGGACCTCAGTCTCATGGGACATGTACTTCATCAGGATCTTGGATGATGCCCCTCGTTTCAGGGTGAGCCTCCCGTCTGCCGTGATTTCAGACATCAAGAGGACGTGCGGCCGATGACCTGGGTCTCCCATTCGCTCTCCAGGGAGACTATTCACTCTGGTATCTATTAGACGTTCGCCATTGGGATGGTGACAGGCGGGACCTGCAGGGGGGTTGCCAGGGTCCTGAAACTCTTCCTCCCCTCTATAGGTTTATTGGATCTTTCTGCGCAGTACTCACGATGAATGTCACCGCTCTGCGGCCAAGACTTATGCAGTACCTCGAGCCGGTAGCAGGGTTCTTTGCCAGGGCCGGGGTGACCCCGAACCAGCTCTCATTCCTCGCCCTCCTCCTCGGGATCTGTGCGGCGGTCGCATTCGCAACGCGGAACCTGATACCCGGGAGTCTCCTCCTCTTCTTATCAGCGCTATTAGACCTTGTTGACGGGGGGGTGGCGCGGCGTACCGGGCGCCAGTCTGATTTCGGGGCGGTATTTGACTGGATAGTCGATAAGTACGTCGATGCGATAGCCATCCTCGGGGCGGGCCTTTCAGGTGCGCCCATACTCTCATTCTTCTTCATTGCTCCGCCTGGAGCTGAGGTTGCTGTCATGGCCCTCGCCATAATCGGCTCCCTCATGAACACCTTCATCAAGCCGGTCGTCTACGCCGAGATAGGGTATAAAGAGCGTGTCGGAGGAAAGATCGAAGACCCCCTCGAGGGGGTAGGGTTCTTTGGTCGCCCTGAGACCTTAATCGTCCTTATTATTGGGGGCCTATCGGGGTTCATCGGTGTTGCAGTCCTCCTCATTGCGATCTGCACCAACCTGTCTGCGATGGAGAGGATCCTCTACCTCTACCGTCGGTATAGGTTACCGCCTCGTGATGGTGCTTAACACTTTAATCTTGTTCCAAATGCCCCTGATCTCTCCCAGGTAGAGATCAGAGAGTCGTATAGCGAGGTCTCCCAGGAGGGGAATTATCCTGAAGAGGGCGTAGGCGATGGCGATCAGAAGGACCAGTGCGAGGCCTTCGGCACCGATATTGTGTGCCCAGAAGAAGCTCTCGTAACCATACTCCCCGTTACCGGCGATCTCAGGCAGGTAGGGGAACCATTGGTCTGCGTAAGCGACGATCACGGCCACGTTACGTGCGAGGTTGAGGAGGTAGATGGTGGGGACGATGAGGAGAAAGGCATACACCTTCTGGCGTAGTGTCGTTTTGACTGCGGAAGCGACACCGAGCATAATGGCTATCCCCTGGATACCTGTGCAGGCAAGGATGATCTCAACGCTGAAAATGTTACGCGCGATGATATTGCCTGGCATCAACGTGACAGCTATACCGAGCCAGGTGAGGATTGCATAGACCTCCCCCACGACCACACCGATCAGCCACTCCCCGATTGCGGGGACGAACCCGAACGGGGCATAGATAAGGTACCCGACCGCGGCAGCTCGCGAGAGGGAGAGTACAGCCTGATCTCCTTTCAGGAGGTATTTTGCGGTGATAAGAAGGAAGGGGACTGAGAGGATGGCGAGGACTGGATAGAGTAGGTTTGAGAGAGAGAGATAGTAAGGGACCTCGGTGATAAGGAGGAGGACAAGCCCGGTCCAACCGGCAATGGCGGCGTAACGTTGTTGCGGACCGGGGATGAGGAAGACGACAAAAGTTGCGAAAGAGAAGAGGAGGATAAAATCCAGCATTCTTTAATTCTCGGCAGGCCCGTCAAAAAAAGATTCTGGTGCCGGCAGGAATGAGAAAAGAGCGACTGGTGGCGCGCACAGGTGCCATCCAAGCTTTGATGTCCCGGGCGGCATATGTGATAATATAATGTTCTGTCCTGAGTGTAAGAGCCTCATGATCTCATCTGGGGGCCAGATGAAGTGCAGGAAGTGTGGGTACCTCAGGAACATCCAGAAGGGGGATCCACAGATGTCAAAGACATCAGTGCGGACGGAGCGCGAGATAACTATTCTCGAAGAGGACGGAAAGGTCCAAACCCTCCCGACATTTCAGATACGCTGCCCAAAGTGTGACAACAACCTTGCGTACTGGTGGCTCCGCCAGCTCAGGGCTGCTGATGAGAGCGAAGTGCGGTTCTTCAGGTGCACAAAGTGCGAAAACACCTGGAGGCAATATGATTAAAAAAATTCACCCTCTCTTCTCCAGGCATTTTTAACCTTAAAATTTCCGGTTTGCAAAAGAATAAGCTGCAAATCCTGATCTCTTCTCCCCAGTCCTATGGCAAGAACCCTTGTTCTTGTTGAAAGAGGCAATGCGATATATCAGGGTAACCACGCGCATGATGCCCAGAGTTATCTTCTACCGATCTTCATGAGGCTGCAGTTCGGGTTGCTCTGATCTCTCCCTTCAGTTCGTTCAACCAGGTAACTGTCGATACTGTTCTACCCGACTATACCCCTGTAGAAGACCCACTGGAATAGTAACACCCCTCCCGATCTCTGATATGCAACACTTCGTGTTTCATTACCTTCTATGAACCTTCGTTCATCGCTGACTTTTAGGTCATACTGCCCCTGGCAGGGAGTAGTGGTGCTATAGAATGGCTCTGCCTTATGCAAAACAATTAAAATTTACCATTTCATTCTCATGTCATATTTTCACTGTGTAATGACAGGTAAGAAGGTGCAGGTGCAAGGTCCGGGAATCTAGCCCGGGAACCATAGCTCCCCTGGGAAATTACTATAAATTTTTAAATAGTGTCCTGTGGTATTTATAAACATGAAGGGAAAGCCAGAGGATTCTCTCAAGATCGAGAACATCGTCGCCTCCGCAAAGGTGACTGACTACCTCGACCTCCCTGTACTCGCCTCCCAGATAAAAGACGCCGAGTATAACAAGAAGAGGTTCCCCGGCGTTGTCATCCGGATGCAGAACCCCAAGATCGCCGCGCTGGTCTTCGGGTCAGGAAAAGTCGTCCTCACCGGGGCAAAGAGTGTTGACAGCCTCTCCCAGGGGCTTGAGATTCTGGGGGGCATCCTGCGGGACCTCCAGGTCGAAATCCCCGAGGCTCTCACCTACAAGATCCAGAACATCGTCACCTCGGCCGATCTTGGGACCGGGATCAACTTGAACAAGATCGCAGTGGGATTCAACCTCGACAAGATCGAGTATGAGCCAGAACAGTTCCCAGGTCTTGTCTACCGCCTTGATGACCCCAAAGTCGTCGTCCTCCTCTTTGGATCAGGGAAGCTGATAATCACCGGCGGAAAAGTGCCTGAAGATGCGAGGCGGGCGGTCTTAAAGATTGTGGCAGACCTAAAAAGTCTGGGTCTCCTCTAGACTGCACCAATCACATATCACATATCGTGAAAATCCCAGTTGCACCTGTAAAATATGTATCTCCAATCTAGAGGGGACTAATGATATCTTCTCATCTCAATGGTGAGGTGCGCGGGAAGGTGGCAAAACCCTGCAACCACTCCCGCCTCCCACGATAACTATCGTCTTTTTGGTAAAACCTGCAAATATCCCGGATCCTACTACGCCTGGAATGCGGTCGAGGGTTCCCTCCATCCCTGCAGGGTCAGAGAGGGCCCCAAAGCTGCAGTCGAGGATGAAGTTCCCATTATCAGTAATGACGGGTCCATCCTTTCCCTGCCCTTCGCGGAGGACAGGTCTGCCACCCAGCGTGGCTATTCTCCCGGTGACCGTTGCCCATGCAAAAGGGAGGACCTCTACTGGGACCACTGCATCAAGGTGGGATGCACACTTAGACTCGTCAACGACGATATAGAGACGTCGGGAAGCTGCCGCAACGATCTTCTCCCTCACTTGAGCCCCTCCCCGTCCTTTTATCAGGGATAGATCATGGCTCACCTGATCAGCTCCATCGATTGTCAGGTCAAGGATAAGGTTCTCATCCAGGTCAGTGAGAGGAATTCCATACTGTCGTGCGCGAAACGCTGCCTGGTACGAAGTGGGAACTCCCGCGAACTCGAGGCCCTCCTTAATTCGTTCCCCGAGGCGCTCCATTGCAAAAAAGACCGTGGAGCCCGTCCCTAGGCCTATTACCGTCCCTTGCCCCACGAGATCTGCAGCATACCGTCCCGCCTCCCTTTTCTCCCGCTCACCGCTAGTATCACTCATAGGTATACATGTTGGTTCACGTCCTATTATGGATAGATCTTGTATGCGACTCCATCTGTCCCATGACTTACTGGTAATGGGGATGAGGGGGTCCAAATACCCTTATCTTCTGCTCTCTGCCCAGCGTACGGGTGCTGCCCAGTTAGTGGCCTATATTACAGAAGAGGAAGATAATACCTTTATTGAACAAAAAACGCAGTAATTTCCCTGGGTATATCACATCACGAAGTCCTGCACGTTGTGCCGTGAAGACTACCACGTACAGTGCGGCTATTCCCCTAGCAATTACGCTGATCCTCGCATTGGTGGTACTCTCACTACCTGGAGCCGCTGCCACAACCTCGGTAGATATCATCAAGTATGCATCAGACAGGACCACGGTCGTCAACCGGACCACCGTGACCGCTACCTGGATGGAATCCAATCTCCCAGTCCAGGGGGATGGAAAGACCGAGTACTATCTGCAGGGGCCAGTCTTCATCAACGACCAGGTCCCTTCACAAGAAGAAGAGTATCGCTGGAACCGGGCTGAGAATGTGAACGTTCTTGAGAACTCGGTAGGGGCAGTGAGAGGGACCGCACTTTCAGACCTAGTCGCGCTCGTGGGTGGGATGGGCCCCGGAGACCGTGTCAATGTGGAAGGTGCCGGAGAGACGGTTCAGTCCTTTAGTTACGGGAACGTGATGGCCCCGAACCCCAGGCAGGGCACTATCGTACTTGCATGGTTCTGTGCCGGAGTGGGCTATGTGCCAGGCTATGAGGAGGGAATGCGCCTGGTTTTCTTCCCTGATACAAGCGTAAACCCCTGGGGTCTACCAATTTTTGGGAATTGGGACTGGCACGAGAGTGCAGAAGATGACCAGTGGGTATTCCATGTCCAGGGGTATGAACGCTACCCTGAGACCACCTCACTCGCAGTGGAGGAGGTCTCCCGTATCGTTATTTACAGTAGGCAGGAGCCCCCTGCCACCCTTCACATCACCTCAGACCCTCCCGGAGCCGAGGTGTTTCTCAATGGGGCCCCCACAGGACGTCTCTGCCCAACCTCATTTGAAGGACTCGGCGCCGGAGACTATACTGTAACTGTACTTCTGAAGGGGTATGTGCCGCCTGTAAACAAAACAGTCGTTCTCTTTTTAAATTCATTTGAAAACGTGCACTTCGCCTTAAATTCCGGAGACATCCCGGCCATAGTTATCAATGGAACCCCACCTCAGTCCCGTATTGCCATGGCCAGGAACCAGACCTCCTCTCTTGGGGGCGATGGAGGTGGCAGGGGAGAGGTCCTAGTACCAGTTCTACCAGGCCCCGATGCGACCCTGCCAGGGAAAGAGAATATCTCAGAGGTGACCCTCGGGAACAACTCCACAGAGCAGACAGAGAGCCCTGGTATGGTGGCGATGTTGCAAGAGATTGTGGACTCTGCGGTTGGAACCCTCTTCTCTGTGATAGAGCGGGCGAGAGGAACCGGATTGTCGCAAAATGAGACTGTCACCAACGAGTCAGGGGAAGGGATGTATACTTGTGATGACCAGGTCGGTTGTGGTATGACAGTATCTCCTCTCACCTCTGACCTGATCTCTCTCACGGTCCTCTCTAATCCCCCCGGAGCAAGCATCAAACTCAATGGGACTGATACCGGATTTGTCACCCCGGGAGTTATATCTCTCAACAGTACTGGAGAGTATCTGCTCGGTCTTGTGGTGACGGGATATCTTCCACTTGAAGAGGTAGTAGAGGTTAACGGGAGCCAGACGCTCTCTTTGATCCTTACCCAGGTAATCACTAAACCCACTCTACCTGTAACGGTCAAGGCAACATCGAATCAGACACCAGTTGCTATGACACTTCCCACCCAACAATCCCAGGGGTCGTTCCAGAACACGCGTGTGACCCCCGACACCTCGGTCCACAGCGGTACACTCTATCTCACCTCGTACCCTAGTGATGCTATTGTGACTGTGAATGGCAAGTCAATTATCAGCCATACACCCGCACTTATCTCCTCTATTAGAGAAGGACTCGCTACGATACGCGTCGAAAAGACTGTGAAAACAGATGATGGAGAGAACGCGAAGTCGAAATATCTCCAGATCTATTCCGATGCTGTGATGGCGGGCCACATCGACATCGAGGAACTGGAGAATTTGGAGAAGATCACGATCTCCTCTACCACGTATAATGGCCTCTCTTTCACATTGGACGGCAAGTACCCCCAGTACCGCATTCCGACCCAGGTGGATGCCAAGAATGAGAAGTCATTTGTTGCTCTGATGAAGGGGGACGCATTCTTCTCATTTTCGATCCCTGCCACTATCCAGACCGGGGGGACATTTGAAGTGAAGCCCTATACCGATATACTTCACCGGGTACTTATCGATTCCAACCCTCAAGGTGCAGAGGTATTTATCAACGGGTTCAGGACCGGCTACCAGACGCCCTTTCTCGTACCGAACCTGTCTGTTGGCCCTCACCTCATTTCAGTCTCAAAAATTGGTTTTTATCCCCAGTTCGACACCCTCCTTGTGCCCCAGTCTGATGAAAGGGACCTTAAAGAACCGGTGAAGTTCTTCCTAGAGCAGTATGCCGCAGGCGACCTCCTTGTCGACTCCCGTGAGAGGGGAGCCACCATCACCCTGAATGGACTTGACAGCGGGGAGGTGACACCCCACACATTTCGTAAGATCCCGGCCGGCGTGTACGAGGTACGGCTGACTGGTAAGACTTTTTCTGGAAAACGGAGGATCGCGACCCAGGACAAAACCGTAGAGCCCGGGGGACTCACCAAGTGTATCATAGACCTGAACCTGGTCAAGGACTGAATCTTCGAAAATATTTTTTCTTCAATAACGCGTAAATTCCAGTCAAAAATCTAGATTATCATCAAATAACGTCCACAATCGTGACATACCCCTTAACCTGTCCCTTTGAGGATGCATGCGTCCTGAGCTTATCTTTATAGTCCGGGCCTGCAGGTGGACCTTTGGACCAGAACAAGGCTTATCTATCCTGCGAACAAGATTCCTATATTTATACATAACATCTCATGACACCTCATGAACTGAAGGAAAGGATGCAGCAAAAAGAAAGGTTGAATCTTCACCTGGCCTGGCAGCATAATCGAGAAAAAGCTCCTCGAGGGATGATGCTCCAGATGATCCTCATCATCCTCATAGCACTGTTTCTTGTCGCAGGGGTAACAGGAGCTACCACGACGCTCCGTGTAGCAAAGGTCTCAAGAAATGGCTCCACGGTCTTTTTTGAGAGAACGCTCTCTATTGCAGATATGGCGCAGATGACGGTCCTTGGAGACGGTAAAACCCATTACTACCTTCAGGGGCCCACGCATGACGAGGAGAATGTCTGGGATGAGGACGAGACGGCATATTTTGTGGATATGGGGGCAGTGAAGGGGACCAACCTCAAAGACCTCTGTGAACTTGTTGGGGGCCTTGCGATCGACGAGGTAGTAGAGATCAGGAACCTTTCCGGCAACAACCGGACATTCGACTGGTTCGCGGTGTACGAGCCGAGTGAGTACCAGGGCCCTATTGGGATATGCTGGAACAAAGACGGGATGGATTCGGGTAAGGGTTATACTGACGGGATGCGCAACATCTTCTTTGCTGATAACTCCACCAACGAATTCGGATATAATGTATATGGTAACTACGACATGACCGAGCTGACAGAGGAGTTCCAGTACCTTGAAGATGGGATCTGGCCATCGTCGTCAGGACTATCTATCCCTGATGTGAGCGAGATAATCATTCACAGTGTGAGCAACGCCCAGGAGAGTGGACCTGATAGTGTGGTACCTACCTCTGTACCAACTCTTCCTTCTTCAGCCCCCCCAACTAAGGTGAGTATACCATCAGTTCCAGGTACCTCTTATGCAACCACCCTGGCGATGCCGACTGCATCTCCCACTTACCAAACAACAACGGTCCTGTTTAGTTACGTCCCGCCTGAAGAGACATTCACCGACCGGGTGTGGGCAGTGGTATGGAAGGTCCTGATCCTCTTTGAGTAAATGCATAAGGCCACTTCCCTACGACCACCAAAGAGAGTGGACCTTTCTTTCGCCCCTACCAGAGCATTCATAGGAGTCCGGATATGACACATAGGTGCGTGGGGAAACTCTCACGCAGGTATGCGCTAGTAAGGAGAGTCAGAGAGGATGTGTATCGCAATTCCTGCTGAGGTTATTGAGATAAAAGACGCTAATACTGGTATTGTAGACTTTGGGGAACTACAACAGGAGGTCCGCCTTGACCTTGTCGATGTGGCGGTGGGCGAGTTCGTTCTTGTACATGTCGGTTTTGCAATCCAGCGGCTCAGCCGTGAAGATGGCCTCGAGACGAGGGAACTCTTCAAGCAGGTCTATGCCGCCATGGAGGAGTGAGCAGAAAACCTGAAGGGGTATTATACCTTCAGGATATCGATCTGTTTTTTCTCAACTCACGTCGCGCAAATTGATGACCATAGTCACACGTTCTGTCATCTCTTCGATAGCATATCTGGGCCCTTCCCTACTTATCCCTGAACCTTTTATACCCCCATAGGGCATATGATCGGCCCGGAACGTGGGGACGTCATTTATGATAAGCCCGCCGACATCGGCAGATGCAAAGGCACGGAAGGCTCTCCCGATATCACTGGTAAAGACCCCCATCTGAAGGCCGTACTCTGTTGCATTGGCCATCAGGAGCGCCTCATCAAAGTCGTCATAGGGCGAGACGGTAATTACCGGGGCAAAGACCTCAGTCCTGTTTACCGCCATATCAGGTGTTGTTCCTGAAAGGACAGTTGGAGTGAGACAGTTTCCTAATCTGGTCCCACCACAGAGGACTTCAGCTCCCCCTTTTACTGCCTCCATGATCTTATCCATTGCACCGTCCGCTGCCGAAGATGATATCATCGGGCCCATATCGGTGACGGTGTCTTGGGGGTCGCCTGTCCTGATAGCCCTAACCCTGGCAACGATAAGGTCGAGTCCCTCGTCATACACAGGACGATGGAGAAAGACCCGCTGGACTGATATGCAGATCTGCCCTGCATTCGAAAAGCCCCCGTACGCGATACGTTCTACGGCATAGGGGAGGTCGGCGTCCTGATGGACTATCACCGCGGCGTTTCCCCCTAGTTCAAGGGTTACCCGCCGGGCCCTGGAGACCTCGTGGAGGTGCCATCCCACTGCAGGACTCCCGGTGAAACTCACGAGCGCGATCCTGGGGTCCCTTGCCACGCGCTCAGCCACATCTGACCGGCAGGGGAGTACACTGACCGCCCCGGGAGGGATCCCTGATGCCAGCAGCATCTCCCCGAGGACGAGAGCAGACAGAGGCGTAGCGGTTGCAGGTTTCAGGATGACAGGGTTTCCAGCAGCGATTGCAGGGCCGATCTTATGGCATGCGAGGTTGAGTGGGAAGTTAAACGGGGTGATTGCAAGGACTGGGCCGATAGACACCCGCCGGACATATGCCGTATGCCCTCTCCCGGCCTCGTTCCAGTCCAGGGGTACTATCTCCCCCCCAATTCTTCTGGCTTCCTCAGCTGAGATCTGGATGGTCTCCCGCGCCCTGCTCACCTCGGCAACGGCAGATGCTCGTGTTTTCCCCCCCTCACTGACAATGAGATCTGCGATTGTATCAGCCCTGCGGCCTATCTCCTCATAGAGCGAGGAGAGAATGCGGGTACGTGCGAAAACAGATAACTGGCGCATAAGTTGGGTGGCATTTTTTGCGGCAGCGACCGCGTCGTCCGCATCTGTTTCGGTGGCGAGTGCCACGCGACCGATTAAGGTACCATCAAAGGGAGACCTGACCTCGAGGACCTCATTACTCTCTCTCCACAGACCACCAACTAGGAAGGGACGGATCGTATCCATGGAAAAACCTGGGGACTGTTACCAGATAAGATTCTTCCCACCGCAGAATATTTTCCGGTTCCTGCAGCCTGTGAGTGGATGAATATTTTCAGGCAGGATGACCCAAGGGAAATTTGGAATCTGCCCGGGTGAGATCATTACGTGAAGGAAGGTGGCTGATAAAAAAACAGGTGAATGTGGAGATAATTCTCAAATGAGGTTTTGTTCCCCTCATGCGCGTTGTAATACCTTTCTTACCAAAGAGTGGACAGAATAACCCGGTTTTAAAAAAATGAGGTCACTGAAAGATCGAGAAGTCGTTCTTCATCCCAATAATTTCGATTATCGACTTCATCGTTGCCTCAGTGAGCCCAAACTTCTCCATATACATCTGGAGGATCTTCTGCTCATTTGGAGCAAGGACACCATCTGCCATCGAGAGATCGAGGAGGATCGCCATAGTAGCGAGTTTCTGCTTCTCGTCCAGGCATGCTGCCACCAGATCCATGGACTCCTCGAGACCATGTGCCTTCAGTACCTGGATCGCGGTCTCGACGGACTTACGGTCACCCCTCACAATCTTGTCCAGATCGGCAAGTTCAGCCTGATCAATGACGCCATCGGACGCAATGACTGTTAAGGCTGATAGTACAAGGGCTGACTTCGGACTGAGCGCCACTGGGGAGCTTCCGCGCAATTTGTCAAAGATTCCCATAGATCTTCTCTCCTGATAGTACCCTATCTTTTGGCACGCAGAGATGATTGACGTTTCGTGTCCATCTAAGATCGCTATGAGGTATGCGATAGATCCCCTGCAGATGTCAGCTTCAACCTGACTTTCTCTCCATGATGGCCAGCAGTTCTCTCTTTTCGTGGGGGGCCTGATCCTTTCGTAATCCTAATCATATCCCTAGTTGGAAAGGTTCAAGACATAGGTTACCCATTCATTTGGAGGAATCCGGCTCAGCACATAGGTTACCCCAAATGGTCATTTATGGTTCAGCACATAGGTTACTCATCTGGTTTATCGGGACATAAATAAGACCGTCCAAATCATGCACCTTTTCATCAATTGCATAATCGATTCTTTTTATCTAGGAGTTACGCAAAATGATTCCAGATATCAAGATATGGAAATGTTCAAATGTAAATCAATACCCAGAGTCAATTGTTCCCTGGTATCAATAAAAGCAGTAATGTATTCCCCGATATACTCTTCACCGACATGAAACCGCTCATTCAATACGCTTATATTGCCTTTACTATCCACCATTCTGATAAAATGGATCTTACCCTCAACCAAGGGTATATTATTCAGATCTATGGTGAAATCACGTCGCAAAATTCGTTTTGGAGTGATTGAGTTCAGGTCTTTTTCTCTCAATTTCCACGTATTGAATTTATTTTGACTTGCAAAGAAGATCGCAGACTTGGCTTGAATATCTGATAAGTCGACAAATATCTCCTTTCTCCAAACCAACCTGTCAAATCCCTTATTGAACTCCTCTATCGTACCGTTCATCCAGGGTTTGGCTGGTGTGATGAATACTACTCTGGTTCCAACATATAAACACAATCTTACAAATCGGCTGAACGTACGTGGATGTGTATAATCTCCAGCGAAAGACATGCCATTATCTACCTGAAGATATTTGGGTATTGGATGTGATTTCCAATAATCCAAGAGAAAATCCAATACGTTGTTCATGCTTTTTTCGACGAATTGCTTCCCAGCGACTTGACGCCCCACTACATCCTTCAGGTGAAGTGAGTTGATAGACCCGAAGTCTTTGATATATCTTGGACCCACAAAATCCATCTGGTGCATCTCATTGATGCATTTGGGTTTGAGTATTGTGTATCTCCCTTTGGATTTGATCCGTTTGTATCGTTCTTTCTTGTTTATGTCCAACTTGTTACGCTTGATGACTCGTTTAATTGTGGATTGAGAGGGGATATCCGAGGGTTCATATCCCATCTCTTCCATTTGAAATTGGATGGCTTCAGCTCCCACAAAAAAGAATCTTGTAGAATCTTCACTACCGTCCATGAGTGATTTTCTGATTCCAACAACAGCATTTTCAATTCGTCTATCGGTCTTTTTACTGATGACATGGGGTCTTTTCGAAAGATCTTTGTACCAATCCGTTTTGCCCGTATGATAACGATTTAACCATTTGTTAAACCACTTTTTTGACCTGTTGAAGTTCTGATAAATATCGACGGGGTAGTCCCCCT
>JAPKXQ010000087.1 GCA_026394765.1 Methanomicrobiales archaeon | reverse complement strand
GTTTGTTTTGGCAGGTCTCTCTCGTTTGCCCGCTGCAAGCGCCGCTTTTAAACTAATCTATTAACTTGTTTTTATTTAAATTCTCTAATGTCTCCCTTTGATTGTCGTATTTGACCAAAATCCTTAAGCTGAGTGCTATGCTGACTGTCGTTACTAAGCTGAACTTCGACCTGAAACATCTCGATATCAGTGGGCTGTTCGATAATTTTGAGCACGATGTCTGCTTTTTTTAATGAAAAATCAGTATTTGGGTACTTATTTTTGCACGAAATAACCGTGGTATGTTCCCGGTTAAGATTAAGATGAAACACCCCGTTCAAAAAATCGATAAGAATCGGATCTGAAATTTCAAACAAATATTTTGTAACTTCGTCTATCCGTGCTGAAGGGTTGTTTTGATCTTCTGCTTCTTCTTTCAAATTAAAACCCGATTCCGTTGATATATTGTATGCCCCATCTGCGAAGTAATAATTCATCCCTTGAAGTATAACAGGTCACTGAAGAGAAAATGCCCGACAAAATCCCGGATATCGGCATTACGAGCCGTGAGAAATATACCTTCGTCAATTGGAATGGCTCACCTTGCCAGGATACGATGAGCGCCTGCCCCTGTACTAATAGGTCCCCGTGCACGGCTGAAAACGACCCGGACGATATGGAATGTGAAATTAAGTTTTCGCCGCATCGACTCATACCTTGTCATCATCTGGGAGTGTGAGTGAGCTCTCCTGATCACCCAAAACCCTCGCCCACCAACCAAACAGGGGATCCCGGAATGCCAATTAAGTCATGAGGGCCTGTTGGTCCCCTTTTTGTATCTTCTCAATTACCCACAAACCCAGCAGAAAAGAGATCTTTCAGCAACCTGATCCACCTGCCCGGGTGATAAAGCGGGGTTACTGCTGATCAGCTTCTTGTCTTCGTTGAATGTCCGCTATGCTGATGATGTTGATTGTCCAGTCATTCGTCACCCTTGGGAGTATCAATGGCACTCTGGTTTCTGCGGTAGATATGACTGGTACCTCTCGACCTGGGGATGGGATGATAATCGCGCTCACCCCCGGTAGCTGATTAACTGTTTTTCATCTTGACCGTTCGATCGTTTCTGCGAGATTTGCAGTGGCATGGTCGTCAAGGCAGTATACATCCCGTTGGTAGGGTGATTTGGGGATATAGATGTGCTCCTCTTAAGGGTATACGAGATGGTGACATGAAAGGACAATTCACATTTTTTTCATTATGGGGGAAGCGGCCTTATTCTGACTTTTTTCTCTTCAACCACAGAGAAATGTCCCTCCCAGCCTGTACGAGACTTGAGGATAACAAGGATATATTTTGCAATCAGGTTGGGATTTTTCATGGGTAACCTGACGAGGATGATTCCTGGAGGGTGATAGAGATTGTCCTTCACGGCAAGTTCGCCAAAGTCCTTTTCAAAAGTCAAAAGTATAGGTTTTTCCTGACAGGCATTCCTCAAGACATCAAGGTCCGAAATACCAGGGGCTCCGGTTCGGACCCAAATAATATCATATCCGCCATCCGCTAGAACTCTGTCAACCGAAGAACCGAACATTCTCGTCAGTAAGTAGTTTCATCCAGAGATCTTTTTCAGATGTGGCGTGGAATACACTCGCTCTTCATGGACACTCTCCTGTGCATACCTGATACATGCAAGGATATCTTCCCTTCAAGCTCGGGATACTCTTTCAGAATAGAGGATTCATGCCATCCCGATGCAAGGAGTTCAAGAACAAGACTCAACAGAAATCCTTGTCCCCGGATAACAGGTTTGCCTGTTAGCACCAAAGGATCAAGGATAATTTGTGAGACTGTTTTCATTAGAACCTCCCATGAGCGCCGAGCGGGCATGGGTGTTCAACTGTATAAATCAGCGATTCTCTGGACACCATATCCTCGAGTTCGGACAGTAACGAGTGACAGGTTCGGGTTAGAATAGATTGGACCCATCGAGGCGTTGTTGTCACTCTGAAGATTCACTGTCCATCGGTATATCCAGCTTCGATAGGATCACGCTTCCGTCACGGAGCACGATCCAGCGGATCATATCTCCCTGTTTAAGGTCGAGGTGCTTGAACACCCGGGATGGGACAGTTGTCCGGTGGCGATAGGATCGTACGGTCACCGCCGTCTCCTCGATAAATGCGATGTCGTCGAAGTCTACCTTCACCAGGTCACACCCTTACAGGTCATCCCAACGAGATTGAGAGTTGTCGTAGTGAATGTTGTTCCGGTCATCTCTTCTAATTAGCTCTTCGCGCTCTTGTCAGACATACTTACTTTTATACAACAAATCGGTTAATATACCAATAATTATTGGTATACTACCAAAAGATTCATAATGAACTGATCCCCACCTGATCTGGAAGACAGATGAAGTATCAAGCAGTCCTCCTCGTCGCAGCGCTCTGCGCTGCAATCCTCCTCGCCGGTTGTACCGGCACGCAGCCTGCATCGCAGGCCCAGACTGGTGTGCCCGTCACAACCGGGAAGATCACAGTCTCAGGAGCTTTCGCACTCTATCCACTCATGGTCAAGTGGGCAGAGGAGTATCAGAAGATCCATCCGGGCATAAAGGTTGAGGTGAGTGCCGGAGGTGCGGGTAAGGGCATGACCGACGCCCTCTCGGGCCTCGTTGACCTCGGCATGGTGTCACGTGAGATCTACCCGCAGGAAGTCCAGAAAGGAGCTTTCGGGATCCCGGTCGCAAAGGACGCCGTTATCGGGACCATAAATGCAAAAAATCCCCTCCTCGCTGAGATACAGAAGAAGGGGATCGATCAGGAGACTCTTAGGGGGATCTTTATCAATGAATCAGTAAAGACCTGGGGGGCCGCATTAGATGATCCGGGTAACAATGACAAGATACAAGTCTACACACGTTCTGATGCGGCAGGAGCCCCTACAGTGTGGGCCCAGTACCTGGGCAACTATACCCAGGAAGACCTCAAGGGAGTTGGAGTCTTCGGTGACCCTGGCCTTGCAGAGGCAGTTGCCAAGGACACATTGGGAATTGGGTACAACAACATCGGCTTCGCATATGATGCAACCACCGGGGCTCCGATCGCAGGCCTTGCAATTGTCCCTCTCGACCAGAACGGAGATGGTGTTTTAGACACTAATGAGAGCGTCTACACCACCAGGGACGAGATCGTTTCCGCCATCGACACAGGGAAGTACCCCTCGCCACCTGCAAGAGAGCTCAACCTCGTCACCAAGGAGAAGTTCAATGGTCCTGTCAAGGACTTCATGATCTGGATCCTCACCGACGGTCAGCAGTACGCAATCCCAACCGGCTACATCCCCCTCTCCCCCGGGAGAGCAGCTGAGCAGCTCGCAAAGGTCAATGCCTGATAAATCCTAGTTAGTGAGGAATGGTGCGACAGAAGGGTATCATATCAAGGAGATACCGGGACCTCATCGCAGAACGAGCAGTGCTCATACCTGCGATCTTGGTCTCGGTAATTCTCATCGCCATGGTCATTGTCTTTCTTGACAAGGCCAGTCCCATCTTCATCACCCAGCCCATCACCACCCTCCTCTTCTCCTCCTCCTGGCATCCGCTATCAGGCCAGTTCGGGTTCTTCCCCTTCATTTCAGGGACGGTCTGGGTGACACTTTTGGCAATGGGGATCACTATCCCGATCTCAATTCTATCAGCAGTCTACCTTGCTGAGTATGCACACCGTCGTGTCCGGGGTGTGGCCCAGCCACTCATCGACCTTCTGGCCGGTATCCCCTCAGTAGTATTCGGACTCTTTGGTATCCTCCTCATCGTCCCCCTTATCAAGGAGCAGATTGCGCCTCTCGCGGGTGTGAACAGTTCGGGGTACTGCGTCCTTGCGGGTGGTCTCGTCCTCGCCATCATGGTCTTTCCCATTGTTATCTCCATCTCCTACGAAGTCATCAGGGCAGTACCCACTGAGATGCGGGAGGCGGCCCTTGCCCTCGGAGCCACCCGTTGGGAGACGGTCAAGTTTGTCGTGCTCCGCAAGGCATTAACCGGAATAATAGCAGCTATCATTCTTGGGTTCTCCAGAGCATTTGGGGAGACGATGGCGGTGTTGATGGTCGTTGGTAACGTCCCAATAGTCCCTCAATCAGTCTTTGATCCCGCGTACCCAATCCCTGCGCTCATTGCAAACAACTACGGGGAGATGATGTCGATCCCGGCATATGATTCCGCACTCATGTTCGCGGCTCTGATCCTCTTCGTGATCGTCGTCGCATTCAATATCCTCGCCCGTATTGTCCTGGTGCGGGTCTACCGCAAGGGGGTGTGACCAGTGCGACGGATCGAAGAAGCAGTATTCAAAGCACTCATGGTCATCTCCCTCTTCATCGTTCTAGGTTCACTCCTCGCGGTCATTCTTGTCGTGGTCATCAGGGGCGCTCCTGCCCTCACACTCTCAATGGTGACCCAAGTCCCCCAGGGCGGATTCTACCTGGGCAAAGAGGGTGGTATCCTCAATGCCATCATCGGCTCCCTCTATGTCGCGACAGGGGCAACATTGATCGCCATAGTTATAGCACTCCCATTCGCATGGTACCTCAACCAATATGCGGGCAAGTCCCGGTTTGCAGACATATTCAGAGCAATCCTCGATATAGCAACCGGGGTTCCCTCACTTCTCTATGGTGCATTCGCTTTTTCGATAATGCTCGCCATCGGGGCAAAAACATCACTTCTCTGGGGAATTCTCACTATTGCCCTATTCATCACCCCCCTCCTTGCACGATCCTTTGATGAGGTCATCCAGACAGTCCCATTCAAATTAAAGGAGGCTTCATTCGCCCTCGGGGCTACACGTCTCGAGACCGTCCTCTATGTGGTGAGCCGGCAGGCACTTCCTGGCATCCTCACCGGAATTTTGCTCGCCTTTGGACGTGGTATCGGTGATGCTGCCTCTATCCTCTTCACTGCGGGCTACACAGATTCTATCCCAACCTCACTTGGCGACCCTGTCGCAACCCTCCCCCTCGCGATCTTCTTCCAGCTGGGCTCGCCCATACCCGCAGTCCAGGCACGTGCCTATGCCTCTGGGATAATCCTCCTCGCCATCGTGCTCATCCTCTCGGTGGTATCGCGGGTGCTGACAAAGCGATATATGAAGTATGTGATCAAATGAGTCCTGAAGCCGGAGTTTATGAAATGGACGCAACCGAGAGTGTCGCACCCGAGATACGAGTCCGCGACTTGCACGTGATCCTTGAGAAGCGGGAGATCTTGAAAGGTATATCAGTCGAGATCCCAAAAAACCGGATCACTGCCATCATCGGCCCTTCGGGTTGTGGGAAGTCAACACTCCTGCGCTGCATCAACCGGATGATCGACCTCGTAGAGGGGGCATCGGTCACAGGCGAGGTCCTGATAGGAAACGTTGACGCGCTGTCCCCAGGAATAGAGCTGACTGAGCTCCGCCGCCGCGTGGGTATGATCTCCCAGACCCCTAATCCACTCCCAATGTCTATCTTTGACAACATCGCATTTGGCCCGCGAATTCATGGGGAACGCGACAGCAAAACGCTGGATGCAACAGTCTCGCGGTGCTTAAAGACGGTTGGCCTCTGGAACGAGGTCCACGAGCGGCTGTATGACCCTGCGGCAAAGCTCTCGATAGGTCAGCAACAGCGCCTCTGCCTTGCCCGGGCCCTTGCAATGGAGCCAGAAGTCCTCCTCTGCGACGAGATAACATCAGCCCTGGACCCGATATCAGCAAAACATATCGAGAGCGAGCTCCTAGCAATCAAAAACGAGTACACCATCATCTTTGTCACCCACATACTCCGGCAGGCCCGTCGTATTGCTGACCACGTCATCTTCCTCTATCTCGGGGAGCTGGTGGAGTCCGGGCCTGCAGCTGAGATCTTCTCCAGTCCAAAAGATCCAAGGACAAAAGAGTACCTCGAGGGTGTCTTTGGCTGATGAGGGGATTGTAAACCCCCTCCAATTTCGCACTTTTTTAAGGAGATTACCGGGTTCTTCTACAACCTCATATATCGAGAAGATTCCGATAGGTACCGAGGAGCTGAACGATAAACCTCTGATGCTCATTGAGGGCCTGCTGGTCCTCGTCAGACGCCATCAATGAGACGGCATAGAGGAGAATGAGCGCATTGTCAAGAGCAAGCGAGGGTTCATCATCGATATCTTCGGCGCTGAGGTCCAATGCGAGGTCCTCGTGATCGGCAGGTGAGAACAAAGTCTCAGTGATCGGCGAGAAGTCAGAGTTCTCAAGACGAGAAGCGCGCTCCCCTATCAGGGCTAGGGCAGTTTTGAGGGGTGCGTGGTCAGTCCCTGGCCCAAGAAGGGCGAGTGCGTTTTTAGCATCGTGCGTGGCATTCGGGTAGAGGCCGAATTTGAAAGAGAGGAACGCAGAGGCAACTTCATGGGCAGTCTCAGCCCCGATGTCACAATAGTGCGGCCTGATCCTCTCGATGTAACTGTTTAGAAAATCTTTCATTATCATAGCTCCTGCGTCTTTTCCTGGGATACGGAACCGTATCAACAGCCTGGCAAGGAGGATGGTCATGCTCACTGCAAAGACCACCTGGAGGAGGAGCGTAGGGGTGAACTCCATGGGCACCACTAGGATGATGATGGCATATGCAGGAGCAAGGAGCGCGACAATATCCAGTCTCGGAAGCCTGTAGGCAAGAATTGCGAGGAGGAATGAACTGATGACAGAGCCCCATACGAACTGGCCGGCCTCAGATAAGATGCCTGTATACCAGAGGATGAGAGAAACACCTATGCCTCCAAACGAAGTCACGGGTACTCCTATTGCAATCCAGTGGTCCAGTACATTGAGGGGCACAGGCCCTGCCTCTTTTGCCATCAATCAGTCTCCATTAGTATTTCCTTCCAGGGTGATGATAACCTTTTGAGAATTCCCTGAGATTTTCGCCGCAATACGGTTAAAAGCAATCCTGACGCACCGATTGATATGCACGTCTGCATCATGTGCGGGGGTGAGGGGACCCGCCTTCGCCCACTCACATTCGAGCGACCCAAGCCCTGTATCCCCATTGTGAACCGCCCCTCAATCCAGCACCTCGTCTCGCACCTTGCAAACCTCGGGTTTTTGGAAATTGTCGTCACCATCGGGTACAAGGGTAGTGCAATTGAAGATGCATTAGGAGACGGATCGCTCTTTGGTGCCGAGATCACCTACGTCCACGAACCCACCAAACTGGGGACTGCTGGAAGCGTTAAAAATGCCCAGCAGTACCTGGACGAGGGGGATTTTCTGGTGGTCGGCGGGGACCACGTCACCAACCTCAACCTCGTCGAGTTCTTCAGAGACCACCTGAAAGGTCGGGCCACAACCACCATCGGACTCATCAGCATCGAAGACCCCACCGAATACGGTATCGCCGAGATCGATGCGGAATTTGTTATCAAGCGGTTTAAGGAGAAGCCCGCGCCCGGTGAGATATTCTCCAATCTCGCAAGTACCGGAATGTACGTTTGTAATCCCGCTATCTTCGACTTCATCCCCAGGGCCACCAAGTTTGACTTCGCGCGCGACCTCTTCCCCCGCCTCATGGAAGAAGGCCTTACCCTGAAGGCCTGGCTCGCAAGGGGGAACTGGACGGATGTGGGAAACCCGGCTATGCTCAGGAGAGCAGAGCACTGGAAATTGAAAGAACTCGCCTATGCCAACATCAGTGGTGACCTCACCATGCGCCAGGCACAGATCCTTGGGCCGGTCACGATTGGAGAGTCGTTCACTGTGGGGCAGCGCTCAAAGGTGATTGGGCCGGTGGCGATAGGGAGTGCGACCACGGTGGGCAGAGGGGTGCTTATCGGCCCGTACACGAGTATCGGGGAGGGCTGCCACATCATGGACGGTGCCAAGATATTCTCCTCTTCAGTCTATGACGGGGTTATCATCGGCGAGGACACCACAGTGAGCGGGAGCATAATCGATACGCGAACTGTCATTGGTGATCGGTGTTGCGTTGAGAACGACACGGTCATCGGCCCTCGCGTAGTCATTGGAGATGGAGTTATAGTCCATTCAGGGACTAGAATCTGGCCTGACCTCACCGTGCCCCAGGGAACGATAGTACGGGAGCACCTCGTCAATGACCAGTACGACACAGGTCTCGGAGGGTCATAACCCGCGCATCACGCCCGGCGGACAAGCCTGTGGGTGACCGCAACAAGCGGGTGGCGGGCATAGTCGAGGATGGTGATATCATCAAGTGAGTGGAGGTTCATCGCCCTCGCGGTCCGTTCCATCCCCAGTTCAATATCTTCAGTGATCTCGATCACATATGCGTCGAGTGTCTTAATTCCCATCTTCTTCGCGGCGATGGCGCGGTGGTGGCCGTCTACCAGGATGAGCCGTCCGGGACGGTGAACGACGATGAGGGGTTCTGCAAGACCCTTACTGATCTCATACATCCTTCCCTCTAACTCATCCTCATAGATCTTGGACTGGGTAGGAAGAAGTTCTTCTATCTGGACCGATTCCCTCTTTAATATCGGCTCCAGTCCATGGAGTTTCTTAAGGGTCGTCATGAAGGCAAAGACCTTTTCAGGGGAGACGTGCTCGATCTGAGACCTTATCACATCATTATTGGATATTATCCCAACTAGGCGGTTGTGGTCGTCCACAACCGGCAGCTTCTGGATCCCTGATCTGAAGATCACCCTTGCGGCATCGTTGATACTCATTTCAGGGTCTGCCACGATGAGGTTATCAGACATGACCTCCTGGATCGGCCGCGTGGGCTGGACAAAGAGGAGATCACGGGCTGATATGTACCCGACAACCTCCTGGCTCCCATCCACGACAGGAAACCCGTCATGGTGAGTCTTCTGGATCTTCTCGATCACGTCCTTTACAGTCCCAAATGCGTCGACCGTGACGACATCATAGGTCATGTAGTCCTTGACCTTCTTTCGCTCCATCTCGCTATCAGATCTCTAAATTATGAATGGAAGAATTGATCGAATGCTGCTGGCGTGCCCGTAAGATCTAAAAAAAGATTCACTCGATGGGGATCTTTGCCCCATGCTCCAGAGACACCACTTTGAGGCGGACCTCCAGGACACCGTTTTTAAAGCTCGCCTGAGCACCCAGGTCTGTCACATCAGTGGGAAGGGCAACGGTCCTACTCATTGATCCATAGAGGCGCTCCCGAACATAATACCCTTCTGATTTCTCCTCTTTGTCGTCCTTTCGCTCTGAATAGACCTCGAGTGTCCTGGGATTGGAAAGCCTGATACTGACATCTCCCTTCTCTATGCCCGGGAGGTCAGCAACGACTATCACCTCATCCTCATGCTCCCGGATATCTACCCTGAACTCACCCCGGATTGCCGGGAGCATTCGCTCAGCAACATTGCCGGCAGGCAGCAGCCTCCCGGCTGAAAAGGGCTGGAACAATGCGTCGATATCAGAGAGCATCTCTTCAAAGTCCCGCATCATCCAGCTGTATGGATACCTTCTTCGCACCATATCTGCGACCTCCTTCTCTCTCCTTCCGGGTATCCTGAGGGATTAACCTCATGTTAGTATTTTTACTATTTAAAATTATTTCATTAACTACACACTGATCCATCAAGGGTGACAGTATACTCCACAAACCCCCTGCAACATTTAACCTGCGACAGCGCACTTAATAGTGATGAAACCGGGATCGAAGAGTAAGAAGAACGCACCTGGCGGCTGGAACTGGAAGAAGATTGTTATTGTGGTCTTTTGTATCGCCTTTGCAGCCCTCATGGTGGTCTCCTCACTCGGGTTCGGCTGGCTCGAGTCCCTCAAGGAGGTGAAAGCAGGCGATACCATTATGCTCAGCTACACGGTACGAGATGCACAGGGGTCTCCTGTCATCACCACAAATCAGATGCTCTACAACCAGACCATTGAGAAGGGCAATGTCGCATTCCTCGCTGCTCCACTCAAGGTCGTCACCAATGCCACCACGATCAAGGAGATCTTCCCGCTTGAGGTCTTCATGAGGACGATTGCGGGGTACCAGCCCCTCTTTTATGCACTCTTCGGCCCTGAGTATAACTCTATCACCGGAGGAATAGCAGGGCTGCGGCAGGGCGAAACCAAGCAGATCTCTCTCCAGGGTGAGGAAAATTTCTCACAGATGATGACCGTAGAAGAGTTTGAGCAGATAGGTGGAAACTATTCCCAGGCGGTCGTAGGCAAACAGATGTTGATCGGCTTTTCAATGGACCCCGAAGCTGAGGCCGGGAATACTACATCGCCCCAGTCCACTGTCAGCAGGGTCGCCAGGATCAATGCCAAAACTGATGGTGGCATCATCCTCGACTATGGCCTCGACGTAGTTGAGGTGACAGTTGTCGAGGTGAACCCAAGGTGAGTGGGTGGAAGAGACAATACCCAATGTTGTCGCCATGGAGCGGAATGAGTAGATCATGACCCTGATCGCTCTCTGCTTCATCCAGAAGGGTTGCATCGCCTGCGAAGAGCAGGCCCCGGTCAACAGTGAAGTGAGCAAGTTACTCGGGGTGACTATCGAAGAGATCGACATCGCGGATCGCCCTGATGCCATCCGCACCTACACCCTTCGGGTCACCCCAACCACTGTAGTAGTAAAAGACGGCATCGCAGTAGAGACTATCCCCGGCGTCGTTCAGAGGGAACAGTTTGAGGAGATCCTCAACCGCCACCTCACCGGGTGAGCGCCCCCTTCATGTGCGGTCGACAGGTCTGCAGTATACCCTCTTGATGTTGGCAGCCGCCGCCCACTGACCCTCCCGCTTTAGGAGGGCCCCATCACGCAGTTTCAGGGCATGAATGCGGCAGCGTCGGGTTTGAACTGTCAGGAATGAACCTACTGTGATTGTCCTCGCCCCTGGGGTGGGGATGGTCTCTGCATGCGTCTTCCATCCAGAATGGACTGCAACCTTTAATGCTACTATACCAACTACGCGGGACCAGACCGTTGAAATGTCCTCGCATCTGGACGAAAGAAAACGCTGCTGCCCACATTCAATACCTGTCACCTCCACCTCGGTCTCCTCGTCGCCTACTATAACTTTCAGGTGATCTCCACATTTCAGGCTCTCAAGGTCAGATACCTCAAGAGAACAGAGATGAGAAGATTCTCCGGCACTCACTATCACCTTTAATCGGCAGGTAGTCGGGGCAGCCGCCCGTTCCTCCCGCCGCGGTACCCCACATAAGAGGCATCGCTGGAGAGTTCCCTGCTGTGCATGCAATGTCTCGTGCTCCTGGACTGATCCACAGGTAGTGCACCACAGGTATGGGGACATTAGATAGGGATAGTGGCCGCTCCTACTATATATGGAGGCCCGCGAGCTGATCACTGCCCATGGAGATCCCGCAGTCCTAGGGCATCACCCGACTACGTTTGAGGTAACCACACACCGCCACCTCACCGCCACCGGGGACTGCATCATTGCAATTGCCGCAGATAAAGGTGCAATGGATATGAGCCCACATTTCCGCTCTATCCTCCAGTGCCCGGGTGCAACACTCACTACCACCCTCACTTGCGGTGAGGAAGTTGCGGTTGTCCACGCGCAGGGGAGCCCTCTGCTCTCTCTGGACCACCCCACCGACCTCGTGTGGCGGAGGAGCTCATTCACATGCGGGAGGACAATTGCCATCTGCGCCGATACGACCGCAGCCACACTTCCCCGCCCACTCATCGCCACATTAAAAAGAGGTGCCGATCTTGAGGTAGACCTTCTCGCAGTCAGTCCCGACCAAGGGACGTGACCTTGAGTTCTGCCGCAGAAAGGACCTCTTCGCACTGCTTCACGAGGACTGCGCCCCGCTCATAGAGGACGATGCTCTCTTCAAGCCCTGTCTCATCAGCCTCGATCTTCTTCACGATCTCCCTAAGATCCCTTATAAGGTCTTCATACCGTGCTCCCATGCTTCACCTCCTGCACCACCACATAAAACGTCCCGTCTGAGAGGGTGACCTCCAGTCGGTCCCCAGCGTCAATCTCCCCAACTGACCCTACTATCTTGCCATCACGCCTGACAAAGGCGTAGCCAAGGGAGAGGGCCCTTGCAGGGCTAACGCCTGTTAGGAGCCCGCATAGTTCGCTCAGTTCCGCACGCCCGCGTCCGATCCGCACCTGCAGCGCCCTGCAGAGGCGCTCACCGATCTCATCGACATATTCACGGCGTTCAGTGAGGCGGCGAAGGAGGCGATGAGGCCTGATGCGCTCTCTGAGGTCCCCCACCTCTTCAAGTGACACTCCCAGGCGCCGGACCAATGCGGTGCGCATAAAGTCTCCCGCAACCTGGAGTTCGAGAGAGAGAGCGGCCCTGTCAGGCACCACCATCTCTGCTGCGGCAGATGGCGTCGGTGCGCGGAGGTCTGCTGCAAAGTCGCAGAGGGTGGTGTCCACCTCGTGGCCTATCGCGCTCACCACCGGCACACGGCAGGCAGCGACTGCCCTGGCCACATCAGGATGGTTGAAAGGGAAGAGGTCTTCAAAGGACCCTCCGCCACGACAGACAATGATGACATCTACCTGGCCGTCGATCCTCCGAATGGCTTCTGCGATCCGCAAATGTGCTTCTTCGCCCTGAACCAGGGTAGGGGAGAGCCAGATCTCCAATGGGAATCGTCTGGCAATGATATTCTTGATGTCCTGGAGGACTGCT
Source organism: Methanomicrobiales archaeon (assembly GCA_026394765.1). GTDB lineage: Archaea > Halobacteriota > Methanomicrobia > Methanomicrobiales > Methanospirillaceae > JAPKXQ01. The sequence goes on along the minus strand of JAPKXQ010000087.1, from coordinate 25,292 downwards.
CCCGTCTCGGAGGTGACGACTCCCACCCTCGTAGGGAACTTGGGGACAGGACGCTTCCGCTCCAGGGCAAATATCCCTTCAGCCTCGAGCTCACGCTTCCATTGCTCAACGAGGACAAACTTTGCCCCCCGGTCCTCTTCTTTTCTCAAACGATTCACATAGAACTGGTACTTGCCCTGGGGCGCATAGTGAGAGATAGAGCCTTCAGCTCTCACTTTCATCCCTGATTCCAGGAACTGTGCAGAACCGGCCTCCCTGCGCCACATCACGCAGTTCACCATGGCAGCCTTATCATCCCGCTGCTCAGAGAGCGAGAAATAGAGGTGGCCTGATCCATGGCGCTTGAAGTTCGTCACTTCTCCAATAACCGTGATCCCCTGGAGGTCAGACCTCTCAAAGAGGTCCCCAATCAGGAGTGAGAGGTCTATGACAGAAAATTCCTTCTTTGAGGGGCTCTCAAAATCGCCGATCTGCTTCTGCAGCCCGCTCATCCAAAACTTATAGCGTGGCAGCCCCATATCAAATGGCACCATGCCCACCCTATCAGTCTCCAGCATGTTCTTCCATGAGTACCCCTGTGCCGAGATACTCGACCTCGTCGTACTTGCGGGGTATCAGGGACTTGAGTTCTGGGTGGAGACTCCGGACTTCTGGTTGAACGAACGGCCAGTCGACGCACTCCTTGCAGCACTGCGGGAATATGACCCTCCTCTCTCCCTCACGGTCCATGCACCTGTCCTGGACTTAAACCCCTGCTCTATCAACCCATCGGTAACAGAGGTCTCAATTGTCGCGGTCGAAGATGCCATCGCCCTTGCAGGAGAGATCGGCGCGCCCCTCGTCACGGTCCACCCCGGCAGAAGGACTGCAAAGCGTCCGCCAAGCGGGAAGGACTTTGAGAGGTTCACCACCTATCTCACACGACTCGAACGCGCGCTACATGGGAGTGAGGTTACCGTTGCTATCGAGAACATGGAGCGGGCCACAAACTCACTCCTCTCCTCTCCAAGGGATGTCGCAAAGGTCCTCGGGGAGTACTGCTGGCTCTCATTCACATTAGACGTCTCGCATGCCCTCGTAGTCTCACTTGGTGAGGTGGAGGAGTTTATTGAGGTTTCATTGGGGCGGCTTGCAAATGTCCACCTCGGAGCAGCCAGGAACGGAACTGTCCACTTACCGGTATCAGGGGATGCATCTGTTGCAGCAACAGTGGAGATGCTCACCCGGACGGGGTACCGCGGCCCCCTCACCCTGGAGATCGAGGACCAGCACTTCAGATCAGACCTATCCGCAGAAGAGAAAGTCACCCTCCTCATAAGAGAGAGAGAGTTTCTTGAAAAATTCCTGTGATAGTCCACTAATTTAATGTTATCCGGCTACGATACTCTATTATTCTTAGAAATATGACCGTTCATTTACATTCCGTCCAGTCTGGGCGTGGAGTCCAATGATAGAGGCCGCATTAAAGACCCTCCTCTTCGTGGTGTGCCTCGCCCTCTCTGCCTTCTTCTCGAGTTCTGAAGTCGCCCTCATCGCGATCACAAAGGCAAAAGTCCGTACCCTCGTGAATGAAGGCCACAAGGGGGCAGCCTCACTCGCCACGCTAAAGGAATCACCTGAACGGATCTTGATCACCATCCTCATCGGGAACAATATCGTCAACATCGCCGCAGCCGCGATTGCCACCGCGATTGCGATCGATCTCTTTGGTGAGATAGGGGTTGGGATCGCAACCGGGGTGGTCATCGTCCTTCTGCTAATCTTCGGGGAGATAGGCCCAAAGATGTACGCAAGCCGGCATATCGAGGGCTTTGCACTCACCGTGGCCCCAATCATCCTCTACTTCTCCCGAGTCCTCTCACCTCTCGTCCTCCTCGTAGAACGCTTCTCTCGTCGCGACGAAGCCGATGGCACAACTCTGGACCCTGCAGTGACAGAGGCTGAGATCAAGGAGTGGATTGATGTTGGGAAAGAGGGGGGTGCAATCGAGCAGAAAGAGCGGGAGATGCTCTACAGCGTCTTTGAGTTCGGGGACACCACTGCACGTGAGGTGATGACCCCCCGCTTGGATGTTACGGTGATGGAAGACACCAACACCCTCAATGCGGCACTCCAGGCATTCGATGACACCGGATTCTCTCGGATCCCTATCTATCATGACCGTATCGACAATATTATCGGGATCCTCAATATAAAAGACGTCTTTGCAGCACTCGTTGCAGACAAGCGGGACACCCCGGTAAAAGAACTGATGTTTGAGCCCTACTTCATCCCTGAAACAAAGAAGATAGATGACCTCCTCAAAGAGCTGCAGCTCAGGCGAGTCCACCTGGCCGTGGTCCTGGACGAATACAGCAACTTTGTCGGGGTGATCACAGTCGAGGACATACTCGAGGAACTCGTAGGAGATATCCTGGATGAGTTTGACAGTGAAGAGCCAGCCATCGTGAAGGCTGGAGAAGGCGTCTACATCATTGATGGGCAGATATGGGTGGAAGACCTGAACAAGGACCTTGGGATCGACCTCCCGTTGGCAGAGTCTTATGAGACAGTCGGAGGGCTCATCATCGACCGCCTTGGCCATATCCCCCACCAGGGTGAGCGGGTGTCCCTCTCTGAACAGCACATTACCCTCGTCGTCCTCCTGATGCAGGGCCACCGTATCGTCAAAATTAAGGTTGTCCTCCAGGAGGGCTCATCTTCCACCCCACTTAAAGGCGAGGGATTAGAGAGATGACCAGCAGGCCTCACAGAATCGTGGTGCTCGCGTCGGGTCGCGGCTCCAACTTCCAGGCGATCATCGACGCGGCTGCTGGAGGTTCCATCCAGGCAGTCTGCGCCGGCCTCATCACCGACAACCCCGGTGCGTATGCAGTGACCAGGGCACATGATGCAGGAGTCCCGGTCACCGTGGTTGATTACCTGGCGTTTTCTTCCAGGCAGGACTATGAGCATGCACTCCTCGCCGCAATGGAGGCCTCTGCATCCGACCTCTTCGTCCTCGCCGGGTACATGCGCATCCTCAGTGCGCACGTAGTCGCGCGGTTCCCTGACAGGATCATTAACATCCACCCCGCACTGCTCCCGAGCTTCCCGGGACTCCACGCGCAGCAACAGGCCCTTGACCATGGTGTAAAGATTGCGGGGTGCACAGTACACTTCGTCACTGAAGAGATGGACGCAGGGCCAATTATTGCCCAGCGCTGCGTTCCGGTCCATGAGGATGACGATAGTGAGAGCCTCGCGGCACGGATCCTTGCATTCGAGCATCTCTGCCTGGTCGAGGCAGTCCGCCTCTTCTGTGAGGGAAGGCTCAAACTTGAGGGCAGAGTGGTGCGGACAGATATCCTTCCTGAACAAAACTGATGCATCCACCCCATCTCCATCCGGGAGGGTCTCCCTCTTCAGGCCAGACAACCATAGATTACGGCTGATGTCCGGGTCCTCACCTTTTCTGGCAGCAGGGCAGGCAACCGGCGGTGAACGACTATTAGAGCGCACAAGAAGAAGGGAGACCATGGTTCAAAGCGTATCGCACGGGAGCGGATCTCCATACTCTTTATGCAGGCAGCAAGGTTCTACCAGGATGATCCGGCATGGAGCGACCGGTGCGTCATTCTTGCGCGCAGGATCGCAATGCGGCAGAGAGTCAGGATCGACTACCAATTCAGGCGGCAGTTCTGTCACCACTGCTACCGGTTCCTCGTCCCGGGAGCAAGCCTCAGGGTCAGGGTCCATTCCGGGAGAGTGGTGATGACCTGCCTATCGTGCCATCAGCAGACCCGCATACCACTAAGGAGGAAAGATGGGCCAATCTGATCCGCGCAGTGGGATCCAGGACGTAAAGCCCACGGTCTGGATAGGGAAGATGGGAGCTACCACCACTGTCATAGCCGAGATCGCCGCGCAGGTGGAGAAAAGGGGCGTGGTGAAAGTTAAGTGCCTCAAAGCAGCCGAAGTTGACCCGTCTGCGCTTGCAGATGCTGCCGGAGTGAGGCTGCTTGATGTACGCGGTAAAACGATGGTCTTTGCAAAGAGAGCGCGGGGAAGTCGTGGTAAGTGATATGTTACCCTGCGATCTCAGGCGATTGCTCGAAATATATATGTTGTGCGCGCGCAAATAGATAGAGACTGCGAAATCGATTACATTTGTGAGGACTCTGGATGACCACAGTATATGACGTCCCTGCTTCCCGCTTAATCATCGAAGTGGCTGCGGAACTGAAGAAACGACCCGAGATGACTCCTCCACCCTGGGCACCGTTCGTAAAGACCGGTGTTCACAAAGAGATGCCCCCCCAGCAGGAGGACTGGTGGTTCATCCGCGCCGCCGCGATCCTACGGAGGGTCTATATCGACGGCCCTGTCGGGGTCCAGCGGATGCGGAGCTTTTATGGAGGAAAGAAGAACAGGGGCTCAAAACCGAACGCGCTTCGTAGAGGAAGCGGTTCGATCCTGAGAAAATCTCTCCAGCAGCTCGAGTCTGTTGGATTTGTCGCAAAGGACAAGACAGGCCGGAAGATCTCACCGGCAGGTGCCTCGTTCCTCGACGGCGTTGCTTACCGGGTCTCTATTGCAGAACCGGTCCAAAAGACTGAAGAAACGACGAGTTAACAGGGAATAGTATGGGGGAGGAGGAGCTAACCGAACTGCGCCGCCGGCGGATTGCACAGATGCAACAGCAGGCGGTCGATCAGCAGATGATGCAGGAGGATGCCGAGCGACAGCGGCAGACTGATGCCCAGATCCACGCCGTCCTTATGCAGATCCTCGAGCCTGAAGCGCGCGAGCGGTTGAATGCGATCCGGCTCACCCGTCCGGATTTCGCCCGCTCTGTCGAGACCCAGCTAGTCACCCTCGCCCAGCAGGGACGACTTAAGCAGCGGCTATCAGATGAACAGCTGAAGAGCGTCCTCTCCCAGCTAACCCCTAAAAAGCGGGACTTCACGATACGGCGCAAGGGATGAGAGCGTGTGTACTCTTCTCAGGTGGAAAAGACAGTGCCCTGGCGGCGATCATGCTCTCACCCCACTACGAGGTTGATTTAACCACCTTCGTCTTTGCGCCAGATCGGGACGTCTGCGGCGTGAAGAGGGCGGCAGAGGCACTCGGCCTCCCGTTCAGTGTCCGAGTCTTTGAGGAAGGTATACTCGATGATGCGGTGAATAGGGCGATACAGGATGGGTTCCCGAACAATGCACTCAACCTGGTCCATGGTCGTGCCATCCACCAGCTCGTCAGGGATTATGAGGTCGTAGCTGATGGAACCCGCCTCAATGACAAGGTCCCCAAGCTCACCAGGGCAGAGGTGACCAGGTTATCAGACCTCTATGGGTGCTCTTACGTTCGCCCCCTCCTCGGTTATGGGGCGCGCGAGGTGGCACGTCTCGCTGCACGGTACCTCGTAGTGCAGCACGGTGAGACGGGTGAGATCGAGAACGGGGACTATGAAGGAGAGATCAGGGAGGGTCTTATGAAGGCCGGGGTTGATCCCAGTTCGGTCTTCCCTCCGCGCCACGGTCAGTCACTCGTTATCGACCGTGTAGATCGAGGGCAACCCCAGACCTCAATCAACAAGTGAGATGAATCAGAGGAGAATGAAACGATGAGCAAGGTGACGAAGGGACGAAAGATCCGACTTGGAAAGGCATGTGAGCAGAACCGCCGGGTTCCTACCTGGGTAACAGTCAGGACGAGACGGGGCGTCTCGTCGCACCCAAAACGGCGTAACTGGCGCCGAAGTACCTTAAAAGTGTGATTCCCTATGGCTGATAAGTTGAAGGAGCACGTCTACATCATCCCTCTCAGGGATTCCCGCCGCGCCCCGCGGTGGAAACGGTCGCATGTCGCAATGAAAGACATAAGAAAGTTCCTCTCCCGCCACATGAAGGGTGAAGAGGTAAAGATCGACCAGAGCATAAATGAGTACGTTTGGGCCAGGGGAGCTGAGAAGCCACCCTCGCGTGTCCGCGTCCGGGCGATGAAGTTCGAGAATGGCCAGGTCCAGGCCGAACTCGCCGAGGAATAGGGTAATGGACAGGACCGCCTCGCTTGGGGGTGACCCCAATATCGGTGTCTTTTGCCGGGTCTTTGACGGGTTCGCAGTAATACCGCCTCATACACCCCCGGAGTTCAAGGCAAGCCTTATTGCAGCCTGCAATGTAGACCTCGTCGAGACCACCATCCAGGGAAGCCCCATTGTCGGTTCCTTGATAGCAGGGAACCGTCGTGGGATGGTTGTCTGCAGCCTTGCAGAGGCCCGGGAACGTGCCGTACTCGCCGAGTACGGGGAGGTCCTCTGGCTTGAGGAGACGATGAATGCCGCAGGGAATGTCATACTTGCAAACGATTCCTTTGCCGCAGTCCATCCCGACATGCCGGCTGGTGTCGCCTCTGCAATTGGCGCGTTCCTCGGAGTGGAAGTCCACACCCTCACCCTGGGTGGTGTCAAGACCGTTGGGATGGCTGCGGTCACCACGAACCGGGGTGTTGTGATCAACCCACGATCTACTGCACAGGAGATCGCACGCCTCCAATCGATAACTGAACTCCCCATAGGGAAGGGTTCAGTGAACATGGGAAGCGGACTCGTAGGGTCCGGTCTTGTTGCAAACGACGCAGGCTACCTTGCCGGGTCCGAAACGACCGGCTTTGAACTGGGACGGATTGAAGATATCATTGGAATCATGGAGTGAACAGGGATGGAGAACGAAATGTTTAAAGTGACAGGATCATTCAAGATCGGTGACAAATGGAAGCCCTACACAAAGACTATCGAGGCGCCGAATGAAGAGCAGGCAAGAGAGCGGACCTACAACCTCTTCGGCAGCAAACACCGCCTCCCACGGCGTTCCATCACTATAGCAACGATACTTCGCGCAGAAGGGTGATGCCCGGTGACAGAGACCATCGACCCGCGTGAGCTCCAGTCCCTCCAGGCCTACTACAATGATTACAACCAGCAGGCCGAGGTCCTCGTGCGACAGCTGGAGATCCTTGACGACGGTCGAATTGAGGCTGGCGCTGCGATCGAGGCGATAAACTCCATTAGCGAGGCAGAGGACCGGGTAGTACTCCTTCAGGTAGGAGGCGGTGTGAGCATGAGGGTAAGGGTTGAGGACCCGGATCGTATTCTCCTCAACATCGGGTCTGGTGTGGTTGTGGAGCGTACCCGCGACCAGGCAGCAGAGTTCCTAAAAGACCGGATCACAGAGATGGATGCCTCATCCAAGAACGTAGCCGGGATGGTCGAGCGTATCCGCAATCAGATGAACGAGTTTGCAAAGCGGATCGAGCTCATCTATCAGCAGCAGGGTCAGGCAGGAAGACTGGAGCAGGAGGCGTGAGCCCTTGCACCCGGGCGGAGCGTGAGTGCGATGTTCGAGGGGTTGAAATCACGGCTCCAGCAGATCCAGGCAAAGATTGGGAGTAGTGTCCATGAAGAAGAACCCCTTCCTGCAGGCGAGGTGGCTGAAACTGCGGTTTTGGGGAGCCCTGAAAAGAAGGCACCCTCGCTAGTTGACAAGATCAAGGTCCTGGTAACAGATCGTGAGCTCATCATAAGCGATAAGGACCTCAAGGAAACCCTCGATGAACTGGAGATAGTCCTCCTCGAGAACGATGTTGCTCTATCAGTCACCGAGGAGATCCTCACTCGCGTCCGTAGAGACCTTACCGGGTCACGGAGAAGGATACGGGAAGACGTAGAGACCGTTATCATTACCACACTCCGTAGCGCCATCCTGTCAGTCCTTGGTGAAGGGTTTGACCTTATAGCATACATCAAAACGCACGAACGACCAGTTAAAATCCTTTTTACGGGTGTGAATGGCACAGGTAAGACCACGACTATTGCAAAGGTCGGGTCCTACCTCAGAAAGCAGGGGTTCTCGGTGGTGATAGGGGCAGGGGACACGTTCCGTGCCGGGGCTCTTGCCCAGATCGATCTCCATGCAAAACGCCTGGGGATCAAGGTTATCCAGCACCAGGAGGGTGCCGACCCTTCAGCGGTCCTCTACGACGCAGTCCAGTACGCGCTGGCCCATCATGTCGATGTCGTCCTCGCCGACACTGCGGGTCGGTTCCATAACCGGTCAAACCTCATGAGTCAGCTGGGGAAGATGAAGCGGGTGATGCAGCCCGACCTCGTCGTATACGTCGATGAAGCAGTCGCTGGCAATGACGCGGTGACGCGAGCGGCCGAATTTGACAGGACAATTGGAGCCGATGCAGTCGTCCTTACCAAGGCAGATATGGACCCAAAGGGAGGAGCCGCGCTCTCAATTGCCCACACGATCGGCAAGCCGGTAATGTTCCTTGGGACTGGGCAGGGCTATGACGACATCATCCCCTTTGTCCCGACTGCCATCGTGGACGAACTCCTCGGGGTGAGTGCCTGATATGCTCGACCGTCTCGGTACCACCCTCAAGGACGCTTTAAAGAAACTCGCGGGTAAGACAGTCATCGACCGGGAGGCTGTCGACGAACTGGTAAGGGACCTCCAAAGGGCACTTCTCCAGGCTGATGTCAATGTCAAACTGGTGATGGGCCTCTCCCAGGCGATCAAAACGCGGTCACTCCAGGAAGAGCCCCAAAAAGGGATGAGCGTCCGCGAACACGTACTGCGGATCGTCTACCAGGAGCTGGTAAGGCTGATGGGGCCAGCAGGGGAAGTTCGCCTGGAGCCACAAGTCATCCTCCTCGCAGGCCTCCAGGGGAGCGGGAAGACCACGACGGCAGCAAAACTCGCTCGGTACTTCCAGAGGAAGGGGATACGGCCGGGTGTGATCTGCGCCGATACCTTCCGGCCCGGTGCTTACGAACAACTGTCGACCCACTGCGCCAGGATCAATGTCCCCTGTATCGGCGACCCGGAGCAGAAGGATGCACTCCCAATCGTAAAGGCCGGCCTCACCTCCCTCGCGGGGGCCGAGGTGGTGATAGTCGATACCCAGGGGCGCCATGCACTGGAAGAGGACCTCATCCAGGAGATCATAGCCATCAACGAGATCACCCGTGCAACCCACCGCTGGCTCGTCCTGGACGCCGCAATCGGTCAACAGGCACGTGAACAGGCCCAGAGGTTCCATGATGCCATCACCATCGACGGAGTTATCATCACAAAAATGGATGGGACTGCTAAGGGGGGTGGCTCTCTATCCGCGGTTGCAGAGACAAAGAGCGGGATTGTCTTTATCGGTAGCGGGGAGACGGTTGAGGACCTGGAACGGTTCGATCCCGACAGTTTCATCTCGCGCCTCCTCGGGATGGGAGACCTAAAAGCACTTGTTGAGCGGGCAGAAGAGACAGTCAAAACAGAAGATCTCGATGTCAACGCGATGATGCGGGGTAAGTTCTCCTTAAGGGACATGTACAAACAGATCGAGGCGCTCAACAAGATGGGACCTCTCAAGCAGATCATGAGCATGCTCCCGATGGGCAATGTGGAGCTCCCCTCTGACGTATATGACATGACGAGTACCAAGATGAGCCGGTACCGTATCATCATGGACTCCATGACCGGGGCAGAGCTCGACGACCCCGGGCTCATTGGGTCCGCGCGCCTCCATCGCATCGCAAAGGGGGCCGGGGCGAGTGCCGATGAGGTCAGAGAGCTCCTCAAGTACCACAAGATGATGAAAAAGACCCTCAAAGGGGTCCGTGGCGGAGCAGGGAAGTTCAACCTTCAGCGGCTCATGAAGAAGTTTGGCGGGATGTAAGCCCGATGCCTGTCTTTGCCATCATTGGCCACACAGCACGGACCGATGGGTCCTTCAGCCTCAACGACCTCCCGGGTGGTGCGGGACGTATGGACATACTCTGCCGCTGTGTAAACACCTCCCTCTTCCTCTCCCATGACCTTAGGCGCGATGTCGCGTGTTACCTCGTCCTGCAGGGTGATCCAGACCCCCCAAAGACCGTCTTCTTCAGCGGTGAAGCGGTGCGGTACCTCAGCCCTGACGAGCGGAGTGCAGGATCACTCATCAAAAAAGCGCTCACTCTGCTCCCGACGCCCACCTATCAGGAGTCGACACCCGGCGTTTACATGCGGCGTGGTGGGATCCACGACCTCCTCACCGACCACCACTTCACTGTACTCGATGAGGGGGGAGAAGACATCCGGAAGGTATCCCCGCTCCCGGGGGCGTTCCTCTTATCAGACCACCATGACTTCCTTGCTGAAGAAGTTGCGGGAATCGAGGGACTGCCCCGGGTCTCGGTCGGTCCCAGGTCGTACCACGCAGACCATGCAATAACTGTCACGCTCAATGAGATCGACAGGAGGAACTTCGTATGGACCTGATGGAGAGTGTAGAATCGATCTTCTCCTATGGAACGATCTGTGACCACTGCCTCGGGAGGTTCTTTGGCAGGCGGTCGTTCGGCCTCTCCAATGCCTGCCGGGGCGCGGCACTCAGAGTGTCGCATGCCATGTGGAAAAATATCCCTTTCAAATCCCAAGACGGGTCGTGCTGGCTCTGCAACGACTTCTTTGCGACACTGGACCCCTGGGTGGCCAGGATGGAGTCAGCTTCCCAGGGCATTGCGTTCTCTACCTTCGTTGTCGGGTCAAAGGTCCCACCACTCATCTCCGAAGGAGAGGAGATGGTCTGGAGCGACCTAGCTCTGGATGGGACCGAACCCCTCAAGTCCCAGGTGAACCGTGAGATAGGGAAGCTTTTTTCAGAAAAGACCGGGAAGACTGCCGACCTCTCCCGGCCTGACCTAATCTTTGTCCTCGTCCTCGACCAGGGCACGGTGGACCTGCAGATTGCACCTGTCTTTTTTTCAGGCAGGTACCGTAAGTTGATCAGGGGGATCCCACAGACCCACTGGGACTGCCGGAGCTGTCGGGGAGAGGGTTGTGAGGCCTGCCACTTCACCGGAAAGCAGTATACTGACTCAGTCGAGGAGTTGATTGGGCGCCCAGTCATCACTGCCTTTGACGCACAGGGCGCAGTCCTCCATGGTGCCGGGAGAGAGGACATCGATGCGAGGATGATTGGTACAGGCCGCCCATTCGTGATGGAGGTGGTCGCACCGCGGCGGCGGGATGTCCCCCTCAACACACTTGAGGGTGCAGTGAACCACTATGCCACCGGGCGGGTCGAGGTCACACTCACTGGTCATGCAGACCGGGCTGACGTACAAATCCTTAAATCGCACCGATGGGTAAAAAAATACAGGATCCAGGTCGAGATCGACGGTTCCGTATCGCCGGAAGAGCTCTGTAGCGCTCTCTCCGCCCTTAATGGGGCACAGATTGCGCAGCGCACGCCCATTCGGGTCGCGCACCGGAGGGCTGACAAGGTCCGGCAGCGCACGGTGCTTGCCATCACCTGTCTCGGCCCAGTTGAGGGAGAATTCCTCATCGGGGTGACGGGTGAGGCAGGCCTCTATATAAAGGAACTGATATCAGGGGATGCGGGCCGGACCCGGCCCAGCCTCACCGAGATCCTCGGCCGGCCCGCCCGGGTCACACACCTTGATGTGATCGAGGTGGCGGATCACCTGGAGGAGACGACACATGGCACACCACAACGGCATTCGGAAGAAGACACGGTATAAGTTAAAGAAAGACCCTAGGAGACGCGGGATCATCCCGGTGACCGCACTCATCCAGAAGTTTGAGAACGGACAGAAGGTCCATGTCGTATGCGAGCCATCCACGCAGAAGGGCATGCCGCACCACCGCTTCCATGGAAAGACTGGCACAATTGTCGGGCAGAGGGGGCGGGCATGGGTCCTCGAGGTGAGGGACGGCGGGATAACAAAGACGGTTATCGCGAGGCCCCAGCACCTCAGGGCACAGCAGTGACGACATGAGTGGGTGGTGAGGAGATGAAGGTCAAGGCAGTTAGCAGCGAAGAGAAGATCACCCTCTCCGAGCTCCGTGCCATCCTCGCTACTGTCGAGGCCGACCGGATCGCCGCGGGAAAAGAGATGCCATGGGAGCTGCGAAGGAGCATCGAACATGTAAATCTCCTCGCAAAGACTACCCCAGAGCAGTCGCGGGAACTCGTTGAGGACCTCCTCAGACTTGACAAGATGCGCCCCGAGATAGCCCTCCGCATAGCAAATATCAATCCCCGAACGAGGGACGAGCTCCGCGCCATCTATGCAAAGGAGAAGTTCTCCCTGACAGGTGAGGATCTTGATGCCATCCTCAACCTCGTGAATTCGCACGTCTGATCGCGCGGAGGGGCTGTATGAACCTGGCAGAGAAGAAAGAGACCCACGGGATAGTGATAGACATCCTGATGAAGGGCCACCCTGAGGATCCCAGGCCGATCTTCAAGCGTGAGCCGCTCGTCCAGGCTGTCGGCATAACACAGTTCAAGCTATTAGAGCTCATCCCAAAAAAGATCGAGATCAGGCTCCACGAAGACCTCTACATCGGGGACGGAGAGAGGGAGAAGATCGAGCGGGTGAAACGGCGGATCCACTACCGCGACCTCACACCAACTGCCAGGATTGAGCTGCCTTTTGTGATCGAGAAGATCGTTCGGGAAAGAGAACCTGAATACGTCAGTTTCTTCAACAGGGCCATATCAGTCACCCCAAAGCTGCATATGCTCCACCTCCTTCCAGGAATCGGGAAGAAACTGATGTGGGAGATCCTGGGGGAGAGAGAGAAAAAGCCATTCGAGAACTTTTCTGACATCAGCCATCGGATCAAAGCCATTCCCCACCCTGAGCGGATGATCATCAACAGGGTGCTTGAAGAGATTCAGGATCCGGACGTGAAGTATCACCTCTTCACTTCACGATGAGGGCCTGGCGGGACCAGCACTTCCTTACTAACCCCCACACAGCAGCGCGGATCGTGGACTGCGCCCAGGTAGCAGAGCAGGGTGTCCTCGAGATCGGCCCTGGAAGAGGAGCCCTCACGGTTGAACTCCTGAGTAGGGGCGCAATCGTGCATGCCGTGGAGATCGACCCCATCCTTGCCCAAGAGGTTATTCGGCGCTTCTCTGACGCGGTTGCAGAAGGGAGACTCCATGTGACCGTTGGCGATGCGACCCGCTGCCCTCTACCCTCCTGCTCTCTCGTGGTCTCCAATCTCCCTTATTCTGTGAGTTCCCTGATCCTCTTTCGCCTCCTCGCAATTGACCCCGGGATGGCAGTCCTAATGGTCCAGCGTGAGTTCGCTATGAGGATGGTCGCGGAGGTAGGAACCCCCGCGTGCGGGAGGCTCTCTGTGATGCTCCAGACCTTTGCAGGAGTGGTACGGTGCTTTGACGTCCCTCCCGCCCACTTCACCCCAGTCCCCCAGGTCTGGTCCACCGTGGTGCGGGTAACCCCACGGCCCCCACAGTTCCCAATAAGAGACCTTGCCCGTTACGCCGACCTGGTCAGAGTCCTCTTCTCCCACCGGCGCAAGACCGTGCGAAACTGCATCAGGTATGCCGGTGGCGAACTGGACGTAGGATGGACCGACCGTGTCCTCAATGACCTCCCACCAAAAGTCCTGGAAGCGAGGCCAGAGGCTCTTGTCCTGGAGGACTTCGCACTGATCGCAAACATCCCCTGATGCCAGATGGTCAATGAGCAGGTCTACCCTGTGGAGGTCGATACCCTCCTTCTCGCAAGTGCTGCATGTTCAGAGGTCCTCCCCGGTGATTACGTCCTCGAGATAGGGACCGGGAGCGGTTTTGTCTCCGCCTCCCTCACAAGGATAGCAAAATGTGTCGTGGCAACCGATATCAGCCCCCATGCAGTCCTTGCCGCACGACAGATAGGCCTTATGGTGGTGCGGTGCGACCTCGCATCTGCACTCCGTGGCCCTTTTGACCTCGTACTATTCAATCCCCCCTACCTCCCCACATGCTCTGAAGAGCGGGTCGATGACTGGCTCGAGTACGCCCTCGATGGAGGAAGAGACGGACGGTCTACGATACGGCGATTTGCAGAGGTCCTGCCCACTCTTATCGGGCCGGATGGACGGGCCCTTCTCCTTGTCTCCAGCATAACCGGCATCAAGGAGGTGCGGGAGGTCCTCACGGCACATGGCCTGGTGACTGATATCGCTGCTAAAGAGGAAGTCGAAGGTGAGCTACTTGTTGTCCTGCGATGCCAGGCGCTCAATCGGGTGTGATCAAGAGAAAAAAAGGTGGATGTTATTTCGTCGGTGCAGGCGTCTCTATGAGCTCAATCGGGAGGTAGAGTTCCTCTGCCTTCCAGTCCTGCTCTGATGCCTGGTCATAGAGGTTGGTTGAGTTATCGATCAGTTGCTCGATCAAGTTCTCGTCCGGAGTCTCCTTTCTGGACTCCTCCATCAGCTTGACGTCATACTCCATCGCCTGTTCGTAGAGAGTGATCGCCTGGGCCTTCAGGTCTGCATACTGGGAGTCAATAGATGTCCCGCCACTCTGTGAGGCCGCTTTATAGGAGACCTTAGCCTCTTCAAGTTTCGCCTTGGCCTGACCATACAGCTGCTTCGCCTGGTCCCAGCTCTCATTGAAGGCCTGGTCACTCGCATCGAAGCTGAGCGTGATTCCTTCATCATAGAGGGTTTGGGCCTTCTCGATCGCCAGGTCAAAGGCAGTAAGCGCCCCTTCCGTAGACTGGGGCTGGGCGCTCGTGGTCGCAGACTGAACACTAGTCTGAGTAGGGGTTACCTGTCCCCCGGGTGTGGTCGGCTGGGTGCATCCACACACAAGCGCAGTGAGGATGACCAGTGAAACGATGAGTATTACGCGCTTCATCCCTTACAGGTTAAAAGGTACTAGATGATGAATCTTCTGTATCTGGTCACATAGTCTCCTCCGTTCCGCCATGCACGGAACTGAATCCGATATCTACACTGAGCGAGATGGAATTACCTACTGTTACTTATGTCGGTACAGATCCTCTCACCTCAAGTGGGATCCCCTCACACCCTTCTCTGGTGAGCGAATTATGCATCATGCCTCATGGTACGGGACTGCCCTGGCGGTCCTTGTCATCGTACTACTCTTCGTATCGGGCTGTACTCAGACCCCCCCGCAGACTCAGACCACTCCCACCACCACCGCGACGGTGAAGGCCACACCCACCACCCCACAGGCAGGGATCGCAAACCCTGCCTCGGTGAATTGTGTCAACCTCGGAGGAACGCTCGAGATCAGAAAGGATAAGGACGGGGGCGAGTATGGCGTCTGTATCCTGAACGGGTCAGAATGTGAGGAATGGGCGCTCTTCCGCGGCGAGTGCTCATTTGCGAATGCTACAAAGACCACCTCTACCCAGACCGGTATCGCAAACCCTGCCTCGGTTAACTGCGTCAACCTCGGAGGAACGCTCGAAATCAGAAAGGATAAGGACGGGGGCGAGTATGGTGTCTGTGTCCTGAACGGGTCAGAGTGCGAGGAATGGGCGCTCTTCCGCGGCGAGTGCTCATTTACGAACGCTACCGCGGCGGTATGCCACAACACGACCAGTACCTCGGCTGGGGCACCAGACCATGTCCACCAGTGGTGTGATGGCGCTACCACCACCGGAAAATTCTGCACTGCTCAGGGTGCCTGCCACACGCACCCCATAGACCTTGCTGCCAACCTCGCAGGGCCTGCAGGTGTAGGGAACCACACCCACACGCTCAAGTGATTGGCACCACGGCCTTCACCTTTCTTTTTTTTTCCTTTATATGGTTGGGAACACACTCCGACCTTCACGAGCCATTTGAGATGAACTGCATAGGCAACAGGGTAGAACTCAATTACTAAACACATGACACTAACGCGAGCCTGGACCTTGCGCTCCTGTATAGGGGGCTGCGCCGTTTCAGATGTATTGCCCCGCATGTCGATTGCGAGACCCAAGCGTGGTTGTGCGCCCAAGGGCACTAGAGACGAGCGGGACTATTCCCCGTTATGATGCTCTTTGAACTTGCCTGTTCACCCCTCTGTCGGGGCCATACACCCTTGGGATCCGCACACTCCCGGATGTCAGACGCAGGAGGCCACTTGAGTGCGTGATCAGGGGAATCTTTCATGACCCGTTCTCAACCCCCAGTGCGTTGAGCTCCCTGGGAGACGCAAAAAAATACCTTGTCCATGAATAGTCAGAGATGAGCGTCCGCCTGACATACCTATCGCGCAGGATCTTATTCTGGGACCGTAACCCCTGACCTGCCCACCCTCGAAGACAACGATACGGTCTGCAAGACCCTTCAAGGTGAGGTACTTCTTCTGAAGTGTATCGGGGTGTCACCGCATCTCCTATCACCTCTCCCGGCCCACCATTCCTGCATGGAGTGCCCCCAGTCACTCTGCTACCACCACGCAGGAGTTGTCGTACTCGCGGCAGTAATGCTCGCAGCACTCTTCGTCCCGGTTCCTGCAAATGCTCATCCACCAGCCATGGTGACACTTCAGTATGACGGGAGTGCGGGAGCCCTCAACGTCACGGTAACTCACCTGGTAGACGATGTCACGACGCACTACATCTACAGTATCGTGATCGAGAAGAACGGCGCTGTCATCCAAGACGTCCACTATACCTCCCAGACGTCCCCTGACACATTTACGTACCAGTACGAGGTCCCTGCCATTCCAGGAGACGTCATTAGCGCCACAGCGACCTGCAACCACTATGGCGCACGAAGTGCCGAGTACACTGCAGGGGGCCCTGTAATGTCGCAGGGTGCAGGGTCGGCACCACCACTCTGGCCGGTCCACGCCGCCCTCATGGTCGCAGGGTTTGTCGTGATGACCTATGCCGCCGCTATCCCTAAGTTTTTCCGGAGGGGTAGGTGGTATGCCATGCACCGCGTCACCGCAGGAGGAGGTGTCATACTCTTCACCGTCGGGCTCACTTCTGCAGCCATATCAGTTGCTGCAACAGGCGGGCCACACCTCCGTGTCTCCCACGCCCTCCTGGGAGCGTTCACGATAGCGGTCGCGGTCCTCACTGCAGCAACAGGGTTCCTGCGTGAGCACAGCACCCATCGGAAAGGGCAGCTCCGCACCGTCCACCTCTGGACCGGGAGAGTGTCGATTGTTCTGGTCATAGCCACCATCATATCGGGTCTTGTGCTTACTGGGATAGTTGGCGGGTGAGAGGAGTAACTGGAAGATATCCATCAGGTGAGACCTCCGACCTATTCATCCCCGCATGTGCATGAAGTCTGTGTTTGGTCTATTAGACCACCTCATAGTTCTCGCCCGGACTTAAGCCTTAAAAATGGCTCCTGCGACTGAACCGGTGATGCCAGCCAGTAGGTCCACTTCAGTATGCAATCCGATATGCCTCGCATGGAATTACCAGATCGGAGCAATAATTCCTGTTAAAATCCGATGAGGCCGGTCAGGCAGTTGTATTTAGTGGATATAGGGGGGAGAGCATATCTGTTCAGATCACAACTGCCCGGGAATAAATGGCCGATATCCATATTAGAGCGATGGAAGATCGTCACGTACCGTAACTCACTTCTCTCTATGAGATCCGGAGAAAGTGAATGGAGGTGTGATATGCCAGTGACGAATAAATCTAAACAACTGTTACAACTAAAAAATGAGGTCTGGATACCTGGAGAAGGCGTGAGGTCCCGAAACGACTGCCTCCAATTGAGAGCCACATGGACAGGAGTCGTGCTCCTGATGGCGTGTATTCTTATTTGTTGCTCGTCTGCTGCAGGTGCAGCACCCCTCATCATCGACCATACCTGTACAGACATCCACCAGATCCCCAACGAGTGGCTCCAGAAGGCCAAGAACCTCACAGTTCACTATGCCCATACCTCGCACGGGTCCCAGGTCATCACCGGGCTGTACGCCTGGGAGTCAGAAGACCCCTTAAGATATAGTGTTGCAGTCAGAGAATCCGGAGAAGAGGGACTCCCACTCGCAGAAGACCTGCCTGCGCTCATGATCTATGATGGGAACCCTCCCGAGACCTATATCACCCCTGAACTCTACTGGGACAGCATCTCTGGCCGGGCGAGTACACGGTCTGTTGCCGCAACAGGGCATTATTCTCTCTCTATGTGGAGCTGGTGCGGTCAGCAGTCAGATAGCACCTACGCAACTACCCAGCGCTATCTTACAACCATGAACCAGTTCGAGACTGCGTTCCCTGGTATGCACTTTATCTACATGACCGGGCACACTGACGGTTCAGGAGTTTCCGGAAACTTAAACCAGCGTAATGAGCAGGTACGCCAGTACTGCATCAATAACAACAAGGTGCTCTTTGACTTTGCTGATATCGAGAGCTTTGATCCTGACATGACGGCCTACCTTGACCAGGGGGTAAATGATAACTGCGACTATGACGGTGGAAACTGGGCAGACGAGTGGCTCGCTGCTCACCCCGGGAGTGAACTGGCAGAAGTCGCAAACCCTGGGAAATGTGAGGAATGTGCCCACTCCCAGCGCCTCAACTGCGTACTAAAAGGCGCTGCATTCTGGTGGATGATGGCGAGACTGGCTGGGTGGGAGGGCCCTGCCACCGGAGGTGGCCCGGTAGCCATGTTCTCAGCTGCCCCGACAAGCGGTCCCTCCCCGCTCACGGTCCAGTTCACTGACACTTCAGCAAATAACCCTGCGAGCTGGAACTGGAATTTTGGTGATGGTACGTGGTTTAATACGACAGACCGTTCACTGAGGAGCCCCACCCACACCTATAATACGCCAAATACCTACACCGCACGCCTCACTGTTGCGGGTCCCTTAGGGACAAGCACCTCTGGGGGGATCCTCATCACGGTGAACCCCCTGGCAAACCGCTGGATAACAGTCACTCCGGGATCTCTTGACCTGGTGGTGGAGTCGGGGAAGAAGGCCCGCAGAGAGCTCTCTCTTACCTACCACGACTCTCACCCGACACCAGCGACCCTTCGGTTCCAAAACTTGGTGGATGCCCCATACCTTAAGGTGACACCAAGGACGGGATCCTTACAAAACGGCCAATCACGCACGCTCATAGTATCGATCAATGCGAGCGGCATACCTTCAGGCAGTTATTTGGGCAATATCACCATATCCAGCATCACCCCTTCGGGCGTCACCCCGGTCGTCGTCCAGGTGAACCTGATAGTGACGACAGTCCCGTTGATGAGGGTGATCCAACCAGGTATCACCTTCTCACTAAATACTGAAAGTAGGAGGGCCAGGTACCTCACCATCCGGAGTACCGGGACTGAAGAACTCGAATATTCACTCACCTGTACTCCAGAATGGGTTACAACAGATCCCCTGTCTGGGACTGTCGCCCCAAAAGGTGTGGTGAGGATACGAGTAATTGCTGATACTTCAGGAATTACTGAGGGTGACTATACTGGGGGTATTACTATTACCTCAAATGACTCGCGGTACCCGGCGGGCTATCTGGTGCCTGTTGCAGTGGAGGTGATATAGTGAAGAGGACTGGGGAACTCTTCACCCGCGTTATGATACGAGTGGTCCCCCTGGCTGTATCTCCCAATCTGGCACTTTTTCTGACCTCTAAAGGCTGAAAGGACTCTCTATTTACATTTCAACCGTCTCACCGGGGAGATAGCGGTTGGTGCCCTCGAAGTGGAGGATGCAGAAGTCACCATGCGTCGCGTCCCTAAAATTACACCCCCGTGTGAGGCCCCGGAGAAGTGGGGGGGCACTCGCCCTGGAATATCTGGGGTGTCTTTACCAGGTCGGCCACCCAGCATGGCAGCCAGGAATCTACCCTATTATCCTTCCATACCCCCCTTCCACCATGGCATGGTCATTGTCGGTCTCACCTACATGTTTCCCCAGGGGCAGACACGGATTGAAGAGGTCACGGTGGGGCTCTTTCGTTGCTTCCACCAATGCGGGTGGTGGAAATGAGCGATGGCCAAGCGAGAACTAGCTCGTCGCCGCCAGGTTCCAGGGCCGTCACATCGCCGCCATCTCTGCAAAGGTCTCCCTTGACCAGAGCCTCATATCTAATGAGGGTGGAAGAGCAGGAGTGCCTAACTTTCACTTTCACACTGCGCACGCCCTACCCTTAATAGTGCGACCACTGAACCCACCCCCATGGAGTTTGATCTTGCACCCACCCTCTCCCTCTCCACAGGGTCGTTCTGTGCTATCGTCGCACCCCTGGAGATGATGGGCGCTGCGCTCAACAATACATGTGCAGTCCGGAAGTTCCTCTTCCTCTACGTGAGCGGAAACTACTCCAGGCTCCTTGCGGGGATCAACCGTCATTCAAGTGATATTGACGTACAGCGGGCCTTCACTGCATTCCAGCTCCTTACCCTCCTCCGCAGTGCCCACCACACCGTCATCTTTGTCGAACACGACCCTGCGCTCTACGAGGAAGCCGGGCCTGCAGTGACAGTCCGTTCCTCCCAGGCGCTCAAGGACGCCGCCACAGACTCCCTGGTGATACTCTACGCACCCAACCACGACCCCACCTTCGACCTCCTCGCGAAACGTGCAGACCGGGTCTTCCACTACGGTACACATGAGCCCCTGCACCGTGCTCGCGCTAATCCCCGTCCTGTTTCAGCCCGCCGCCTGCGGGCACACTCAACTGGGCAGACCACCCTGGAGGGGTTCTGATGGGCCGCAGCGTCCCGAGCGTGCGCCAGGAGGTCAATAAGATCGCCGACCGCTGGGCACGAACCGCCCGGTGCTTTGCCGGGGAGGAGCGGGAGTGCGTGGAGCGCCTCGCGGCAATGGCAAAGGCTCACACGAGTGAGGCGTTCTATGCATTCGATGACCCCCTCGAGGCTGCCTTCTTCTCAGTTCTCATCGAGGTGCTGAAACTCCAGGAGGCACGTGATGTGGATCCTTGACGCCTGTCCGAGGAGGGGCGGCGTAGAGGTCTGGGGGCGGGACCGGTGCGGCACCCTCGTGAACGAGACCCTCCCATACCAGCCCTCCTTCCTCCTCCATCTTCAAAACCCCCACGACCACTGGGAGATGGTCGACGCGATATCAGCCCTCCACCAGGTCGAGGAGTGCCGGTTCAGGACCCTCTACGGGGAGCGCGAGGGGTACCGCATCCATGCAGACCGGGACACTGCCCTCGCAGTTGAGGAGCAGACCGGGTACGGGGCCGACCTCTATGACGTCGACATCAGGGCCGAGCAGCGCTGTCTCATTCCCAGGGGAATCGACCTCTGCAGCTACCCCGGGGAGTCGCGCTTCTCCCCTGACTTCCCAATCCCTCTTTTTGTGATGGAGATCAAAGTCCCGGGGACCCCCTCACATGAGGCAGGGATCACCGAGATGGAAGTAAAAGGCAAACAGAGCATCAGACTCAAGGGGCATGAGAAGGAGGTTATCGCAGACTTCTGCAGCGTCTTTGCAGCAGAGGACCCGGACCTCGTCCTCTTCCCTTCAGGCGACCTCTGGACCCCGGTCCTCCTCGCCCGTGCCCGTGCCTGTGGCCTTACGCTTCCGATCAGCCGAAGCGGGCGGTACCGGCGGCTAACCGAGAAGTCCTACTGGAGCTATGGGAGGACTGTCCACCGGGGCGGTGCCCTCATCCCCGAAGGAAGGGTCGTTATCGACACGACACAGAGTTTCAACTACCGTGAGGGTGGCCTTACAGGGGTTATCCTTGCATCACGCCTCACTGGGATACCCCCCAACCTCGCTGCAAGGTTCAGCGCCGGAACCCTCATCTCCTCTTACGAGGTCGCCATGGCGATCCGCAGTGGCATCGCCGTCCCGTTTCGGAAGGGTGACCCGGAGTCCCTCCGTACCTTTGAAGACCTCCGCGCCGCGGACCGGGGTGGGCTTATCTTTCAGCCAAAGCCCGGCATCTACCCTGCAGTAACCCAGATCGACTTCACCTCCCTCTATCCGTCCATCATCGTCCAGTCCAACCTCTCTCCCGAGACAGTCCATGACCAGTGGAGGCCTGGGTTCCTCCCCACCATCCTGGCCCCCCTCCTCGCACTCAGAAAAGAGACCAAGGCACGAAAGAAGCACGACTCCCGTTATGCCGGGAGCGATGCGATCTTAAAGTGGATGCTCGTCACCTCTTTTGGGTACACGGGCTTTCGGAACGCAAAATTCGGGGGGATCGAAGTCCACGAGGCGATCACATCACGGGCACGTGAGATCCTCCTCGATGCCAGGGAGATCGCGCAGGCTGATGGATGCAAGGTCCTCCACGGTATTATTGACTGCCTCTGGCTGCAGGGTGGAAGCGTGGGAGATGCCGCCCGCCACGTGGAGGAGAAGACCGGACTCCCACTGGAGGCCGAGGCATACGACTGGATCGCCTTTTACCCCCTGGCCGATGGGACTGGATCGTATACCCGTTACGTGGGAAAGCTCACGTCTGGCAGGATGCGTCTGCGGGGTGTCCTGGCACGTCGGCACGACACACCTCACCTCATCAAAGAGACGCAGGAGGGTCTGTTTGCCCTCATGGCCCAGGCACGGACTCCAACTGAGATCAGCGCCCTTGCCTGGGAGGTGGTGGCCCAGTACCGTGCCGTCTGGGAAGCGCTCCCATCTGCAGACCCCCGCGACCTCTCCATCCGCCGCCAGGTGAGCAGGCTCACCTACCATCGCCGCTGCGCCGAGGCCTCGGCAGTGGCTGCCTGCACGGCCCGTGGGATCCCCCTCGCACCCGGGATGGCAATCGAGTACGTCGTCACCGATGCGGGGCGCTGGGAAGTGGTTCTTGCTGATGAGGCCACTTCTTTTGACCTGACCTACTACCGTGGCCTCCTCACCAAGGCCTGGGAAGAGGTCGCCTTCGTACTCAGATCAGCCAGTGAGCACAGGGGAGGTGCACCCGGGGGACATGGAACCATAGTACCCCCGCCACGTTTAACTGGAAGAGGCGTGGAGGTATCAGTATCGAAAGGAAGTCCCGGGAGTTTTCGGGGGTACTCATGCGCGAACAGGACGGACTAGGCGAGATTGGGGAGGAGTCACTCGCACTCCATGCACGGTTCCAGGGAAAGATCGAGGTGCGGGCGAAAGTGCCGCTCACTACCAAGCGCGACCTGGCGAGGGCATACACACCCGGCGTGGCGGCGGTCTGCAGGGCGATCCAGCAGGACCGCTCACTCGCCTACCGATACACAATGAAAGGGAACTCGGTCGCGATCGTGACTGACGGGTCTGCAGTCCTGGGGCTCGGCAACATCGGGGGTTATGCCGCGATCCCTGTGATGGAGGGAAAAGCTGCCCTTTTTAAGAAGTTTGCCGGGATCGACGCAGTCCCGATCTGCTTTGAGAGTTACCACACCGACTTCGTAGACGAGGTCCGAAACATCTCCCCGGTATTTGGGGGGATCAACCTGGAGGACATCGCCGCCCCCAAGTGCTTCGAGGTGGAAGAGTCCCTCCAGGAGATCGGCATCCCGGTGATGCATGACGACCAGCATGGCACAGCGATCGTGGTCCTCGCTGCACTTCTCAATGCATGCCGGGTGACCGGAAAGGACTTTTCAGACTTAAATGTCGTGATATCAGGTGCTGGTGCGGCAGGGTATGCTATCGCCCGCCTACTCCGCCGCATCGGGTACAGGCCCGACGTCTGTGAGACGGTTCGCGAGATCATCGTCTGCGACAGGAAGGGGATAATACACCGCAATCGAGAGGGGCTCTATGCGAACAAGTACAAGTTCATCCTGGCCGACGAGACGAATCATGCAGGCCGGACGGGAGGTCTCACCGATGCGCTCAAGGGGGCTGATGTCTGTGTCGGGGTCTCTGCAGCAGGGATCATCACAGGGGATATGGTGAGGGCTATGACACCAGAGCCGATCGTCTTTGCAATGGCAAATCCTGTCCCTGAGATCATGCCTGATCTGGCAAGGGAGGCAGGCGCGGCGATTGTAGCGACTGGGAGGAGTGACTTACCCAACCAGATCAACAATGCCCTTGCCTTCCCGGGTGTCTTCCGCGGAGCGCTCGATGCACGCGCAACAAGGATCACCGACGAGATGAAGATTGCTGCAGCGCACGCGATCGCGGGGTACGTGAAGAGGCCGCGGCGTGACCGACTCCTTCCCAGCATCCTCGACAGGAAGATGACCTGCGTGGTGGGGGAGGCAGTACGGGAGGCTGCGGTAGAAAGTGGTGTAGGAGTGAACCGATGACCCGGCTCTGCGGTCTGGTGCTGGCCGGTCTCCTCATTGTCCTCACCGCTTCGACTACCGTGGGTGCCTTCGTGGGAGATGCGTTCACAATTGTTCCGTATCAGCCCGCATATACTCCGGGAACCTTTGTAAACGCGAGCGTGACCCTTGTCATCACGCCTGCGGGGACTGCGACGTTTCCATCGGGCTATACTCTCACCCTTGCTACCGGGCTCTCTGATGCCATATGGGATGTCCGCGTGATGGTAGATGGCACTCAGGCTGCCGTCATCCCCAAGGCAGGAGACCGGGTCTTTGTGAATGGCTACCTCCTGTCATATCCTGATTCCCGCGATGTAGCGGTTGCGGTCCAGGTCAGAGGAGCTGTTCCGGCAATGGCGGGGAACGGGTCTTTTATCGTGATCGATGCATACGAGCTTGACAACGGCGGGTATGAGGTCCCCGGGTCCCATGAGGTCTACGCACGGGAAGTAGCAGTGCAACCGGCAACTACGCCTGCCACGCAACCCACGTATACCAACCCCACCCCTGTCCAGACACCTCAACCAACGAAAGCAGGCCTCACATGGGCGCTCCTTGGGTCTACCCTAATCGTCCCCTTGGTGTATCGGTGGAGGAGCAGCGGGCTGGAGCGCTTGTAACCTGGTGCCTGGTGGGGGACTGAGCGAAACCTCTGCTCATGTGAATGGATACATGGGAAGGTTTGCGCGGCGGTGCCACACCTGGCACTATTTGCCAGGCAGATCGTCCGAGCAGCAGGGATGGCCCATCCGTCAACTTCATCTCCGATACCCTCGCGACATCTCTCCTCATGGGTACGGACTTGCAGAGGGAGCCATTGGGATACTGCCTGCTAAAGAGCCTGCTGGCTACCACCCTCGTGGTGCTCCTTGTAATCTTTTTGACCGCCGGGGCCTCTGCAGCCCAGATCGTTATGGCCCCTATACCCGGGAAGCTTACTGCACCGTGGGATACCCAGCAGCATATGCCATTGATCGCACCGGGAGGCGAAGGACTGGGGGGTTACAACAAAAGTGTTGTCCTGATCAGCTGGGACGGGACCCGGCGCGAAACCCTGACTGCCCCTCTTGACCAGGAAAAGCTCCCAAATCTCAAAAAACTCATTGATAAGGGCCAGCTTGTGGACCTTGTCATCACCGATCACTACACCGACACGATGGCAGGGCATACCGAGATGCTCACGGGTTACCCCCCCGCAGTGACAGGAGTCTACAACAATTTTCAGTACGCTGAGATTCCTGAGGGATACAC
>JAPKXQ010000039.1 GCA_026394765.1 Methanomicrobiales archaeon | reverse complement strand
TGGTGTCCGGTTTTTGCATCAGGACCTCGTTTGATGATATTTTTTCCATCCTCTTTCTGAAAATAATCACAGTCAGGATTCTGACAAACAACTTCAATCAAGCCTCTTGGTCGTGCCATGGTTGTTCCAAAGAGTATTCTGTTCATCTATTAATAAAGTATGCTATTGTGGGACAATACCACCGACTCAAAGGTTTCGTGAATTGCATAAATCGGTATTCTCGCCCCTATACTGAGAAAAGGTGTGAGAAATATTGCTTTTGCGAGATTACCAGGTGAGACTTTCCATTGTGTTTCATCCCAACGGATGACTGAGTTGAGGAAAGATACAAAATTCAGACGGTTGAGAAATAGAGCAACGACGATTGCGATGAAAGGTGTGTATGCTGTTTCCCGCTTCTGTGTGGTTCGAGCATCTTCAATGATGCTTGCAATGAACTGATTTTTCCGGGCTTTCTTTTGAGCCATATTGGTAAAATATTTGTAATTTGTTATAATTGTACTTTTCAGTTAGAAAATATAATTTAGTGTCACATTTGTCAAGGGTTCGCAAAGTGAGTTAACGCACCCTAACCCCTCAATTAGGAACCCGGGACGAGGTCACAGCGGGAGATTGAAAACACTACGGTGGCCTCAAACGGCGAATAACTCCCAGTGGTCGAGCACTATCAGTAGCCCGACTCTCACCCCGGCATCAAGCCAGCCGTGCCCGTAACTGGCGAATACGAGCGTCTGCAGATGATCACCGTTGATTAGGTGGTTATCAGACCATGCCCGGTACACCTGGCAGGCACACCTCACCCGCTCAGCGTGTGCATGGGGAACAGTACCGTCCCCTGGAGCAATGCCCACAGATGCCAGCGCCGTGGAAAGGATTTTTCCGTACCGCACCGCCTTCTCATGAAGAGGGAGATCAAAAGCACGGGGGAGAGGCGCCCATGATGCGAGCGGAGAAGGCGAGACTATGCCACAGATATAGCCCAAGCATAAACCGGCATCGCGCCATCCGGCGGCATAACAAAGTGCGCCAAGAGCGTTCACCTCATCGCCCCTCGCAAGGAAACAGATCCCATCAGATATATATGCCCCGGACATCTCCCGTATCACGCGCCCAATGGATGCAACGAGGCTCAACTCTTCCCCGGAGACCCGATCTTTAGTTGCACATGCATCGAGAGCAGTCGCATACTCCACTAGATTCATAGTCCTGCAAATGCGCAAAGATACTCCTGTTCCATCACATGGAGGGGACCTGGAACGATAAGGACATGGAGGGGGCCCCCAAAGTCTGCTGCACTGACCTTCTCTGCATTGCCTGCAAGGACGACTGGACTGGGTGACCCGGCACGGGCGATGCCAACAAAGAGACCGATGGCGGTTCTTCGACGCGAAGCGACTGCGGTGAAGAACGAGACCCCCTCGTTCACGGTCATGTACCGTCCCTCCTGGATATCGAGAAAGACGAGCGTGTGAAGACCGGCCGCCAGGTTCTCCCTGACCACCTCAAACGGAGTCTCGGGAGCCCAGTTCTTTACAGGGAATGGAATGGAGCACGACCTCCCAAACCGGTAGTTCTGGAGTCCTGACAGACCGCAGACCGCGGAGGCGATGGAGGCTCCATGAACTATATCAGTCTTGATCCCAAGTGCATGTGCTCGCATACGCAGGTCTGTATGCGTAGTAGAGACCATCGGGTCTCCTGCAGTAAGAAAGACCACCGAACCAACTGATGCCGCACCAAGGACTTCTCCAGGGTTGACCTCCACCGATTCACGGGTGAGGAGATGGACCGGCCGCTTATAGAAGATTTCCATCTCGGCTATAGTTGTCCCCATCAGCCGCGAGGTGTACTCCTCGAGGAATATGGCGTCAGCAGAGGCTATTATCGAGAGCCCTCGCAGCGAGATATCACTCTGGTCCCAGAGGCCGAGACCGATAAATGTCAGCATCGACCTGGTCACTCCTCTCCCTTCTTTCTCTCTCCACCAATTCAGCACCGCTTCATATCAGTGTTGTTATGAGGTGGATAGCAGCCCCTGCCAAGACACCGAGGGTGAGAGTATAAAACGACACAAGGAGGGTTACTTTCAGTCCACTCTGCCTTACAAGGACTGCGAGAGTAGATATGCAAGGGATAAAAAGGACACTCATCACGGCAAAGGTCGTGATCTGGACAGGCGTCATCACTGCCGCAAGGTCGGGCGTCCCTGCAAGGATGAAGAGGGTCTCTGGCGCCATCTCTTTTCTGAGTATTCCGAAGATGAGGGCAGTGATCGCATAGGGGGGAATACCCAGGACAACTGTTGAAAAAGGTGCGATCAGGTCCTGGAATGCCTTTATCAGCCCAAGGTAATGGAGGAGCCCAAGTACAATGCTACTTGCAATAAGAAGCGGCATGGCAATGATGAAGAACTCCCTGACCCGCATCCATGCCTTAGTGAGTGCATCTCTTGGGTCTGGCCATCTGAGCGGGGCCATCTCCAGGATAAGCCCAAACTGAACCCCACGCGCCACCCTGGAGAGAAACAGCCCAGTCAGAACCACGACGATGAGGACGAGGAGATATGTCACTAAAGCCGGGATGATTCCAACAAACGCGGCAAGCACCCCTGCAATAATAACTGTCCTTGCAGAACACGGCACAAGGGTCACGAGGAACGAAGCGATGACCCGCTCCCGTCTGGAAGGGAGGGTGCCGATACTCATCAGAGCAGGAACATTGCAACCGAGACCGAGGACTAGTGGTATGATGGCCTGGCCATGAAGGCCCAGGCGATGCATCGCCCGGTCGGTTAGAAACGCCGCGCGAGTTAGGTATCCCGAGTCCTCAAGAAAGGAGACAAAGATAAAGAAAGGTAAAATGAAAGGGAGTGCAATCCCAAAACCGGCCTGGATAGCGAGGACTATTGAGACCGCCACCTGGTGGAGGAGGGGTGGTAGGTCCAGAGAACTGATCGGATCAAGGAGGAGGACACTCATTGCCCCTACCAGTACCCTCTCAATCGCAGTCCCAATCAAAAAGACCGCGAGGAGGATCCCACCAAGGATCCCAATCAGAATGGGAATTCCAGGAAACGCAGTCGTAAATAAGGCATCGACCCTCACATCCTTATGGGGACTGCCCTTTCGTTCCACCTGGCTGGTTATTGTTCGTGCACAGTGGTGACGGTTCGCTGCAACTATCTGGGCAGTGGTCATGAAATGGGCCCCTTCAATCTCCTTTGCAAGTGAGGCTGCCGAATCAAGGAGTTCTGGGTCTTCTCCTTCACCCTGAAGTGCCCTTATCGCAGTGGGGCGAACGATAGGGTATATCCCGGTGAGGGCCGCTACTGCTGCCTCGATATGCGTGTCATAATGAACCATAATGTAGGAAGTGCGTGCATCACTGCATGCGACGGGGACAATTGCAGCGATATTTCTCCCATCCCGGGCCGATGTAGCAATTACCGGTACTCCGAGGAGGGACCTGAGGAGATCGGTATCGATCGAGATACCGGCCCGTTCAGCCTCGTCTATCATGTTAAGGACTAGGACTACTGGGACAGCGAGCTCTGTTGCCTGGAGGAAGAGGTAGAGGTTTCGTTCAAGGTGGGTCGCATCTAGGACACAGATGAGGGCGTCTGCGTCCCCCCGGGTCAGGAACTGCCTGACTATCTCCTCCTCCCCTGATCTGCCCTCAAGTGAGTAGACCCCCGGTAGGTCGGTGAGTGTGACCATCTCATGCTGATAGCAGACCGATCCCTGGGAGAGGACAACTGTGGTCCCAGGATAGTTACTCACGAGGGCGCCGAGTCCTGTTAGAGAGTTGAATATTAGGGACTTTCCGACATTTGGGTTACCAAGGAGGGCAAGGTGCATTCAGGTCTTCTCCACACAGATCGAATCTGCAACACCAGGGCTGATCGCAACCTCACAACCTTTCACCTCCACAACCATCGCACCGTTCCCCAACTTACGCCTGATGACCACCTCTTCACCAGGCACGATCCCTAGGTCGAGGAGCCTGTGTATATTCCCCATATCAAAAATTCCGGCGACACGGACGGTGACCCCCACCTCGCAAGTCAAAAGTGGTGTCCTACAGGGGGTACCTGGAAGAGGGGGATTGTGGTAAGCCCCGGGCCTCTCCTTACCGCGAGGTCCTGCACCCTGGATATAGTTCCCAAGACGGGTTATCGCCTCATCTGATATGTTGTGTTCGAGAATGCAGGCCTCACGTGAGGCTTTGTCGGGTGCCATGCCGAGCATCTCATAGAAGAAGCGCTGAAGGACCCGGTGTCGCTGTACCACCCGACGTGCATCTGTGCGGCCACTCATGGAGAGGGCGATCGTCCCGTCAGAATGAAGGGTTACCGCACCACTGCCAGAGAGTTCGACAAGTGACCCTGTGATCTCCTCCAGTTCCTTGCCCAGGAGATGTGCAAGCTGTCCTCTATCAGGCGGAGACCTACCCTCATACTCATTGCAGAGCAGGACCTCGAGGATATCCTCACCACAAGAGGTCTCCATGGATATCAGTGGACCCTGCTCGCGCATATGATTTTGGATACTTCAGTTATTCCGGGGGATTGGTTCTCTCTCCCCTTCCAGGACGATTATCTGGAGGCAATAGTTGGGTGTCACCGTGACCGGAGATTGCGTTGCAAGGAGAAGATCCCTGTAGAACGGAACGTGCCACCAGAATCTCACACTCCTGAAGGAGGATAAAGGCGCAGGAAGAGCAACCGGGTAAATACCTTTCAGGACCCATTAATTTAGGAGTGGGGCACTTGATCTACTGGCTCTATGAGCGCCGGCTGCTGAGGGAACTGACAACCCTCCCTGGAACGGTCTGCTTTATGCTGTCAGGAACTGAGGTAGCCGCTGCCCCGGAGAAGATATTTGAGTGCACCACCTGGTGCCTTGAGATCTCTGAAGCGGTCCAGACCAGAGCCCTGCATGGAGGTGCCCGGGGGATCGACGCGATCACCTACCACATCAGTACTCATTCTATCGGGTTCGTTGTCCCAATCCTCCCCATTCTCCGCCGTATCGCGACAATCGCACACCTGGTCCTCCATTGTGGGGCACAGGAGGAGGTGGCGGGAGAGGGCATCACAGTCACAATCGCTATTGGAAAGAGCGGCAGGGAAGAGATCGCGAATGCCATCAGGAAGATGGCAGAAGAAGCTATCCCGCCTGATGAAGTGACCGAGGCGACCCTGGAGTCACACCTCACCTTTCGCTATGCTCCTGACCTAGTCATCAAGACCGGAGGCGACAATCTCACCGACTTTCTCATCTGGCAATCGGTCTATTCCGAACTTTTCTTCTCAGAGGTGAACTGGGCACTAATGCGAAAGATCGACCTCCTTCGGGCATTTCGAGACTATCAAACCCGTATGAGGAGATTTGGGAAGTAAAAGACATCACAGAAGGTTTTTTAGGTCACCGCACCCTGACGACCCTCGATCCGTTGCGAATAGACCCTGATCCCACGGAGGAGGTCGATCTTCCGGAAGAGGGGCCAGTAAGGTGCACAGAAGTAAACTGTACTCTCATACCCGTTTGCGAGCCAGGGGAGGAAGTTGGAGGTCCTGCATTCGTTCCCGGTCCTTATTATCAAGTCTACCGGGGGTATCGCATTCCCACTGTCGATATGATGACTGACAGTTTCAGTCGTGATCGCGTCAGGGAGGTACTTCCCTGCCCTCACTTCTTTCACTATCTCACGGGCTGCCTGTAGGATCTCGTTCCTTCCACCATATGCAAGGGCGATATTGAGAAAGAACCCGTCGTACTCATCAGTCGCATCTTCTGCAGCCTCAACAGCCTCCATGAGGTCAGGAGGAAGGAGGGTGCGATCGCCGATCATCCGAACCCTTATGTGGTAGCGGTGGACACGAGGGTCCTCGAGGACCTTCAAAAATCTGTCTTTGAAGAGCCCGAAGAGCTCGTTGACCTCCCTGGACTCCCGGCTGAAGTTCTCAGTCGAGAAGGAATAGAGGGTGATGTGCTCTATCCCAAGTTCATGGGCCCAGTCGAGCATCACTTCGGTCTTGTCGGCCCCTGCCCGGTGGCCTATAGTGGCCCCAAGTCCACGACCTTTCGCATAACGCCGGTTACCGTCCTGGATGATGGCGATATGGCGCGGGATGTACCGGCATGATCTCCGGATCTGCCAGGCATAAAACCGCTCAAGGAGGTCTTGGATCATCGGAGTGGGATCACCTCGACTACAGGTCCCTTGTTCGGAAATGCCTCGATGATGTATTTTTTCCCAGAGAGCATTGCAGCATGCTCCTCCAGTATCCACCATGCCATCTCGACCTTACCGTCCCGCTCCTCAAACATGGCAGGCTCCAGAGTCACACCACCAGGAAAGGGCCCTTCGGGCTCAAGTACCCCATAGAGGATGGTCCCATCCCCGGTCACCTCGTCAAAAGGACGCGCGGTCCCCCTGGCGACACGGATGAGCCTGCGTCTGAGCTGGACCGAGTCCTTGAACCGGGAGGAGCACCAGTGCACCTTGTGGTGGTGGAGGAGGGAGGTGACCCAGGAGAATGAACCTTCAACAGCGTTATGGACCCCGTCTTCAGGGACGAGTTCTCGGGCCCGCATTGCATCTGCATTAGTGCCCCCCCATTCGAGCTCGTTAATATTAAGGAAATCAAGATACGGAAGGGCAGTACTTAGCACCCCAATCTCAGGGAGGCCGGGTAATTCCACGCCGATGGAAAAACCCATCGCCCGTGCGAGATCGACAGATGATCTGTAGGGCCCCATGAGAAACATGGGCCATGCATCGACAGGTGGGTGGAGCCTCAGCTCGTCAACAAGCCCGACGAGCGGGAGGAGTAGGGTGCGGTCAGGCGCCATTCCGGTATAGAGGTGGATGTGGTGTCCGCGCCCAAACGCATCTTTCAGGGCCTGGCAATAGGCCACAACCCGTTCAGGGACGAGGAGAGGCTCTCCCCCCGTGATGCTGGAGCCTCGGGCCTGCATGAGATATCCCTGCC
>JAPKXQ010000069.1 GCA_026394765.1 Methanomicrobiales archaeon | reverse complement strand
ATGGTAAAAATAAACTTAATGCGAAGATATCCCCACACAACTTCAAGAAACTGGACTTTCCAGACCCTCACCCGTGCTTAAAATGTGGGAGGAAGAAAGACTCCTGGTACATCGAGGTGGTAACACCGAGAAGAAAGAAGGATCCGGGAGTGGACCCCTGGTATCTATGCCAGAAGTGTTATCAGCAGGCGGTCAAGAGGCACCAGGAGTCCTGCGTTCCACTCCCGGGGACTATCTCCCTTGCAGCCCTGGAGCCCGTCAGGACCGAACACGGGAGGTGTTCGATCTGCAACCTGGTTCGAGCTTCCTGGTATGATCGGTCCCGCCATCTCAAGGTCTGTGATCAGTGCTATCAACGAGAAAAGGAGAGATCAACATCAGCAGGAGCATCTGGAGAAGCATAACGAAGACCGTATCAGAAACGCCCCTTTGATAGCGATAATTCCCAATAGATCTCTCTCCATTTTTGAATTGGGAATTATTAATGACTTAATTTCTAAATCTTATCTAAATAATTTTATAGCGCTCTCTTACGGATATTCGATCCAAAAATGGGGCCTGGAGTTCAAACAATGGGAGATCTCACGCAGTCCCGCATCATCAATGCGCCGTGTCGTCCTCTTGCGACCGCTCTGCCTCTTGCAACTGCAAACACCTTTGTCACCGAGACCACGGGTGCCACCAATCCATTCGAGACCACTGACTATGAGGTCGCTGGTGTGGCCAAGGATGGGGCTGAAAAGTCCTCCGAGTCCTAATCTGGGAGAGTTATCTATGAAGATGCCCTCGCAAAGACTGTGGGGACTGTCAGTGTCCGGCGTCCTAACCAGACCGGATTTGAGAGTTCGGGTGACCCGGGTGGAGAGTGACACCACTCTTGCGGGTCACATGGGTAGAACCCCTCTCCGTGACAATGAGTTGAGACCTGACTATAAGTCCGTGAAGTGTCATGACGCCAATGGGGAGCTCTACTCCGTCACGCAATCACCCCGGAAGAGATGCGGGTCACGTCGTACCCCCATATCAACTATGGACTCAAAGTAGGGGGTGGTGTCGGTGGCTAAACCTGAAGGTCAACAGACGATCACCGAAGAGATAGTCCATATCCACCTGTTCGAGGGGCCATACTACCCTGACTCCCTTGAGATCGGTACCCCTTCGAAGGGTGGGGTCGTGAAGGTCTTTGAAAACCTCTATGATGCCACGACCTTTGAGACGAGGGTGAGAGCTGCGATGGCACTGCGATCTCTCGCACAAGGTCTGGCTAACCCCCCGGAGGTATGATGGCGAAGTGTCTGACCATTGGGATCAATGACTAAGAAGTGCGACAAGAATCTACAAAAGGGATTGCTAATGCGGTAAATCCGTAAATGTCACTCAATCCATTATGGGTGTCCCTATCTGAATGTGCATTGCTTGTAACATCTTTGTCCGAGATCTCTGGAGACAACGTGGTGATCTCCATAGTCTCTTGGAATAAACTGCCAGGGAAAGTTACCGTGGGCAAGCAAAAGCTGAATTGCTGCAGGATCGTTAATTGAACCAGGAGGAAAGAGATTATCCACTGACCCAGGGTGGGGATCTGCGGTACCATCAGTTTCTTTGATGCTGATACCAATCGTGATCTCTTCCTTGTTTATCGCGAAAGTGGAAAGTAGTGGGTGGAAATGTGGGGGAGTGGATAGTGATGAGATCTGTTGGCAATTTATCTTCTCTGTCATTGGGACCTTTGAGTTCCAGGACAGGGATCTCTCCTATCCACACCCCCGGGCGGTTAGAAACTCTACGATCCGTGCTCCTGCCCGGGAGTCTCCAAAGGGGTTCTCCCAGTCACGGCTCCTTAAAGACATCTCTTTTGCGGTGGCGGTGATCTGTGCTGCGTCAGTCCCGGCGAGGAGGTTTGCACCCACGCAGATGGTCTCAGGGCGCTCGGTTGAGTCCCGCATCGTTACGCAGGGGACATGAAGGATGCACGCCTCCTCCTGTACCCCGCCTGAATCGGTGAGGATGAGGTGCGCACCTGCTTCAAGTACTAGAAAGTCAAGGAACCCAATAGGAGGGATGCAGGTTATCCCTGCAGTGGAAAGCCCAAAGGTTTGGATCATCTTATCAGTCCTTGGATGGACCGGGTAGATGACAGGGAGACCGAACTCCTCCCCTACACCGCGGACTCCCTCAAATATTCCCGCCAGCCTGGACGGATCATCAACATTCTCGGCCCGATGAGCGGTGACGAGGATATATCCACTCTTATGGAGGTCCAACCTTGTCATAACGTCTGATCGTTCCTGTGCAATTGCAAGGTTCTCAAATACTGCGTCTACGATTGTGTTCCCGGTGAGGACGATCGATGCTTGAGAGATCCCCTCATGGAGAAGGTTCTCTTCTGCAATGCGGGTGGGGGCAAAGAGATAGTCGGCGATATGATCGGTCACGACCCTGTTTATCTCTTCGGGCATCCGGCGGTCAAAGGACCTTAAGCCTGCCTCCACGTGGCCAACCCTGAGGTGGAGTTTTGTCGCCGCAAGCGCTGCGGCCATAACGGTGTTGGTGTCACCCTGAACAAGGGTCACCCCTGGGCGGGTCTCTGACAGGACCTTCTCAACACCGGTAAGGATCTTTCCGGTCTGTTCCCCATGCGTCCCAGATCCCACGTCGAGGTTGATATCTGCTTCAGGAAGTGCGAGGTCTTCAAAGAAGAGACGGTCCATCGCATAACTGTGGTGCTGGCCCGTGTGAAGGATAGAGAACGGGAGATCCTCTCGCATGCATGCCCGGATCACCGGGGACATTTTGATTATCTCGGGCCGTGTGCCAAGGACGATTGTGATCATCTGTGGTAGTGGAGATCCTGTCTGGACCTATTTCTCACCTTTCGCCTTCTTATCAGATAGATCTCCCTCACGCTGGTGTGCAAGAACGATCGCGAGTGAGTTGAGGATCAGAGCAGAGGTGATGAGGAGGAGGCCCAGGATGAGGAAGAGGGTACTCACCATCGAGAGGAGGTACGGAAACTTAGCCGTCAGGTGATACTCAGCAAATGCAAACGATCCGGCGAATAGCCCAATCACCACTAAAGAGATGCCAGGAATTCCGAATGCTATGAGTGGACGGCGGTAGCTGATCAGACCGATGATGTGGCCAAGGACATCCACCCCATGGAAGAGGGGGTGCTTCTTGTGGCAGTGGTTCCCTGAGTACTTAACCGTAATGGGTACCTCGGTGACGGTAAGCCCCCGGGCCACGAAATGGGAGAACATATCAGACTCTATGTTGTACCCTTCGGACGGGAAGTCCAGATGTGCGAGTGCCCGCGTCCCAAGGGCCCGGAAACCTGACTGGGAGTCGGTGGTCTTTACTGGGGACCCAAAGTTCGTCACAAAGTCCAGGGTCTTTTGCCCAACCTGCCGGTAGGGTGGAATTGCATTTCCCCCGTTTAAGAAACGGGACCCTATCACCAGGTCTGCAGATCCTGTAAGGACCGGGTCAAGGATAATAGGGATGTCACGAGCGCTGTGCTGCCCGTCACCATCGAGTACGACCACCGCTGCGGGAGAGAAAGTCCTGGCCTCGTTTAGCCCCTGCATTACTGCTGCTGCCTTCCCTACGTTTTCGGGGAGTGTTATGACATCAGCACCAGCAAGGCGGGCCACTTCTGCGGTCCTGTCCTGTGACCCATCGTCTACTACGATGACGTGGGTGACGTGAAGACGTGTCGTAAGCACCATGGACCCGATAGTGTCCTCTTCATTGTACGCCGGTATCACTGCGACGGTGATGGGGGAGAACGTGAGGGTCTTCACGCGAGGGCTAAGTATTGCCGTTTTCTGCATAATCGGGGGTCAAATATTGAAACTATTTCCTATTGAATAACTTTTCTCTTCTTCACATATATAGAGTTTCACTTTCCTGGCACTCATTATGTGCCATCAGGGTTCACTTATTGATCTTATCCAGGCTAACAGCCATTGACACGGGGGCTCACTGTCGAGTTCCAGATCATCCCTGAAGATGAATGGCGCTATGCCGTCTTATGGGGAAGGGCCGATCGCGACCCCGGCAACTGGCCCACGAAAACTGCCCAGATGGTGACGAGAAAGTCGCGAAGGTCTAGGATAAAGAGGGGTCGTGGGGGGTGGTGAGGTTTTTGGCCCTTACAATAAACTATCCCCTCAAATGTTGCAATGACGAAAAATAGGTTCCTCACAGAGTATCTTTCCATATCCGCTCCAATCCTTTCG
The DNA here is from genome assembly GCA_026394765.1 of Methanomicrobiales archaeon. GTDB lineage: Archaea > Halobacteriota > Methanomicrobia > Methanomicrobiales > Methanospirillaceae > JAPKXQ01. Next base: position 22,121 of record JAPKXQ010000069.1, on the reverse strand, counting down.
TCATTCTCCGTTATCTCGATGGTCATGGTAATGATATCTGCGCAATGATCCCGACCCAATAACCCCCAGCAGCCAGGTTATCTTATCCCCGGGTCCATGACTATACAGGATACCATGCCAATTGCAACCCGTGAACTTCAGAAGGATGAGTTTCCCCTCGCCGAGGCGGTCTGGGAGCACTACCGTGGTCAGAAGTCAGACCCTTTCGCTGATCGGATCTTTGGGTCATTTGTTGACGGTCGTCTCGGCGGGGTCGCACGGTGCAAGCGTCATACCGACGGTATGGAAGTGGACGGGGTCTTCGTCCTCGAGGAGTATCGTGGCATGGGCCTCGCACGCCTCGCAGTCCAGGCACTGGTCGATACATGTGGGGGTGAGGTGCTCTTCATGCACTCCACGCTCGTCCTTGTAGGGTTTTACTCGACTTTTGGGTTTGTCCCCATCCCTGAAGGGGCACTTCCTGTCACGATCCGCGAGCGACTCATCTTCTGCCTCGGTGAGATGGAGGGGTGCAATGCACGGCCGATGCGGCGGGACCCAGTTGTGAGTGGGAGGTGAGTGAGGCCAACCTCCTCGAAATGGAATCAGATGATCCCGGCACAAGTTTATGGCATTGGCTGCCAGGGTGCAGAGGACTGGTGGGGACCTTTATACTGTGTGAAATGCCTTTTCCAGGTATTGCAGTCTCTGACTGTTGCGCCATGGGGTGCATGAACAACCCCTCAAGTGGGATATGTTAAATAGGCCTCTGTCGAGGTGAGATATTGTACCTCCCCTTTGAAGCCTGGGGAATGAGAAGGTAAAATATGCCGTGTCCCGGTCGGTCCATTAGTTCTCTGCATGAGGATGCCATAACTCCTGTGGGCTTCCTTCTGATTGCCATCCTCTTCGTGGTGATGGTGGTGGCAGCGTACCTCGTCCTGGCACCCCCCTTCAGCCCGTCCGGGGTCCCATCCATCCGTGTTGCGACAGAGCGAGCGGGAAATATCGTTTATGTGAGTCATGAAGGGGGAGACCCGGTCTATCAGGACCGTGTGAGGTTCCTCCTCGATGGGACTGAAGTAGCTCCTTCTGCTATCACCCTCCTTCACAACCAGCCTTGGCCCTGGACGCCGGGTAAGACGATCAAGATCACGCAGGCGGGTAGCCCCACCTCAATCACCATCCTCGATGTCAGGAACAAAGAGGTTACCACCCTTTATACCGGGTCACTCGGACAGGCCGAGGTCCCTACTCCATCTTCTCTCCCTACTTTGGGCCAGCCTCCAACCTCGCTTCAACCCACCCTCACTCCCGTGAGTCCTTCTAACCTTATTAGCGCGACGGGAGCTGCAGAAATCCTTCCCGTCGCAGCATTTGAGGTGATGCCCACTCTGGGCCCTGCACCCCTCGACGTGGCCTTTCGTGACCTCTCTTCGGGTAGCCCTACCACCTGGCAGTGGGACTTTGGGGACAAAACCTCTTCGCAGATCAGATACCCATACCACACCTACGTCACCGCTGGGGTTTACTCGGTCTCGCTGACTGTTATCAGCGCAAATGGTTCAGAGACCGTGGTGAAGAGTGGGGTCGTCACTGTGCTGGAACCATCGGGTGCGGAATTTTCCTGGAAACCGCTAGAAGGGTCCCCCCCCTTCTCCGTAGTTTTCAAGGACCGCTCAGATGTGACTCCCACCTCCTGGGAATGGGACTTTGGGGATGGCTTCACATCTACCCAGCAGGACCCTACCCACACCTACCCTGGCCCAGGGGAGTTTTATGTCACACTCACGATAAGAGATAAGGTGCAGACCGGGGCAATAACCCACACTGTCACGATAATCCCTGGAACCCCTCCAAAGGCCGATCTCTCTTCTGATTCGCGGAGTGGGGCCCAGCCCTTTAAAGTCCAGTTCACTGACCGATCGACCGGGGGGCCGACATCCTGGCAATGGGACTTCGGGGACGGATCTATCTCCACCCAGCGTAACCCCAGCCATACCTATGCAGTACCCGGGACCTATACAGTCACCCTTAAGGTTTCCAATCCCTTTGGGGGGGATGTAAGGATCTTCGCGGGGTATATCCGGGTAGTTTGATTGGGACCCGGCGCCTTGGCCCCGGTCGATCCCGGGTGTGCTCCTGTCCTGCCAGCCCCGTGGGGAAAACGGGAGAAGGTATAAGTGGGTGTCATGATTACCGAGATTGTATAGGAACAGGACATGGGTATGTATGGCCAAAGCGTTCCGGGGAAGATTCTCATAACCTGTGAGTCACTCCTCCTCTTACCACGCTGACCTCTCCCTGCCCTGTGTATGTGAACCCCCTTCTCTCCCAGAACGGAGTGAGACACTCTCATGGACCCTGATATTCAGATCCTCAACAAGAGGGCAGATGCCGCAGCCGAGGAGATTGGAACACTCGAAGCTGCGATGAAGACTGTGATTGTGGGCCAGGACGCAGTTATCCACCGCGTACTTATCGCCCTCCTTGCCGGGGGGCACATCCTCCTTGAGGGTGTCCCTGGCATCGCCAAGACCCTCACGATCCGCACCCTCGCATACTGCCTTGCCTGCACATTTGCAAGGATACAGTTCACCCCTGACCTCCTCCCGGCTGATATAATCGGGACAAAGGTCTATCATCAGGCAGATGCCTCGTTCAAAACCCTCAAGGGCCCGATCTTCCATCAGGTCATCCTCGCTGACGAGATCAACCGGGCACCCCCGAAGGTCCAGTCGGCCCTGTTAGAGGCGATGCAGGAACGGCAGGCGACGATTCAGGGTGATACCTTCCAGATCACGGCACCTTTCCTCGTGCTCGCCACAGAAAATCCCATCGAGTCTGAGGGGACGTACCCCCTGCCTGATGCCCAGGTAGACCGGTTTATGCTCAAAGTCCTGATGACGTACCCCTCAAAGGCCCAGGAGGTGGAGGTCCTCACCCGCTATACTGGTGAACCTGTCAGCATGCCTGCGCCGGTCATCGATGGTGAACGGGTACTGGCTCTGCAGGCCCTCACCCGGGCTGTTTATGCCGACACACGAGCCCTCGAGTATGCTGTCACACTCGTGGACGCGACCCGCTATCCTGCAAACTATAACCTCGACATCCAGGGTCAGATCGCGTACGGGGCGTCCCCGCGGGGGTCGCTCAATCTAATCCTCGGAGCCAAGGCCAATGCTGTGCTAGCAGGGAGGGGCTATGTCCTCCCTGAAGATATCAGATCTGTCGCTCACGACGTCCTCCGCCACCGAATCCTCCTCACCTACGAGGCCGAAGCCGACGGGGTCACCCCGGACGCCCTCATCGACCGGATCCTGGGAGTTGTGCGGGTGCCGTGAGGGGATGGGCCATGACCTTTCTCGAACGGATCCTTGGCCTTCAAAATCAGGACTCTGGTCCCGGGAAGGCAAGACCTGATCGACGGGCCCTCCTACGCCGGGTCCGCCGGGTCGAGATCACCACCCGCGCTCTTGTCGAAGGGCTGATGGCAGGTCGGTACCGCTCAGTCTTCAGGGGTCAGGGAGTTGACCTTGCAGAGATCCGCGAGTACATCCCAGGGGACGACGTCCGGGCCATAGACTGGAACGTTACGGCGCGTTTTGGCCACCCGTTCGTCAGAACTTACATGGAGGAGCGTGACACCACGGTATATTTCGTCATCGACCGCTCTGCATCTGCAGGCTTTGGGTCCCTGGTCCCTCGCGAAGAGACTGTCCTGGAAGCGACAGCCGCGCTGGCGTTCGCAGCACTGCGGAACAACGACCGGGTTGGACTCGTTCTCTTCACCGACCGGGTGGAACGGTTCATCCCGGCGCGAAAGGGGCGCCGCCACATCATTGCACTCTTAAATGTCCTTATCGACCATGTCCCGGTCTCCCCCCGGACCGATATCCCCGGGGTCCTTGCGGCACTTGGCCATCGGCTCACCCGTCGCGCCACCCTCGTTGTCATCTCTGATCTCTTCGGTTCACCAGGCAGTGGCCCTGGCGGTCACAGCCCGCTCCTCGCACCCCTTCGCCACCTTCGCCTCCGCCATGACGTTGCGGCGATCAGGGTGACCGATGCCCGGGAGCACGCCCTCCCTGACGTCGGTCTCATCCTCCTCGAAGACATTGAGACTGGAGAACAGCTCCTTGTCGACACCTCGAATGCAGGGATTAGGAGCCGGTTTGGGGAGGTTGTTGGTGAGGAGGCCCGAAAGGTTGCGCGTGTCTGCGGAGAGGCAGGAGTAGACCTGCTTGCCATCAGGACCGGGGAGCCAGTGACTGTACCCCTTCGCCACTTCTTCAAGGTCCGTGCTCGGAGGGTGCATCGAAGATGACTGCCTTTTTGGACCCGCAGTACCTCCTACTCCTCCTCCTTATCCCGGTGGTGTACCTCCTGCACTGGTATGTCACCGGGAGGAAGAAAGCCCAGGCTATGGAGTTCTCTCATGTGGCATTCCTGCGGTCTGCCATGGGGGAGGTCAAGGTCTCCCGCCGCCCCAGGTACCTCTTCCTCCTCTCGCTCTTCGCCCTCGCTCTCATGGTAGTGGGGTTTGCAAACCCGATGGTCCCCCTGGAACAGACTAAGGAGGGCGTAAATGTGGTCCTGGTAATGGACATCTCGGGGAGTATGCAGGCAACAGATTACCCCCCGAATCGTCTGGATGCAGCAAAGCGGAGTGCAGGGGTCCTCCTAAGGTCCCTGGACCCATTGGACCTCGCAGGGGTTGTGACCTTTGAGTCTGGAGCTACAACTGCCGCCTACCTCTCTCCTGACAAGGGCAGGGTGATTGAGAAGCTCAATGCTATCGCTCCAAAAGAGGGGCAGACTGCGCTAGGAGACGGGCTCCTCCTCGGGATCGATATGGCGTCCTCGATTCCCAACCGTCAGAAAGTCGTCATCCTCTTATCAGACGGGGTTGCGAATGCAGGTGTGGTCTCCCCTAACGAGGCGACGGCCTACGCGAAGGAGAACAAGATCCAGGTCTATACCATCGGGCTGGGGTCAGAGTCGCCCGTAGTCCTCGGCTATGACTGGTTTGGTAATGCTGTCAACGCTGAGCTTGATGAGGCAACCCTCAGTAAGGTCGCAAGTGAGACCGGGGGGAAATACTTCAAGTCTGTGGATGATCGGACCCTGCGGGAGATCTATTCGGGCCTGAACCGGGAGATCGTCCGTGAGAAGGAAGAGACTCCGATAGGGTGGGTCTTCTTCCTCTGTGCATTCTTCGTCCTTCTCGCCGAGATCTACTTCCGGTATGGCAGGGGGCGGATCATCCCATGAGGCATGGAGTCCTCCTCTTCCTCCTCTTCCTGGCAAGTTTTGCTGGGCATGCACTCGCCTATGACGTGACCCTCACCTCGTCTCAGAAAGAGTACTATGTCCCGACCGGGACTGAAGCGGTCCTCCCCCTAGCAGTTACGAGTACGTTCAGCTCTTCACTCCCGGGCACACTCAGGTTCACCATCACTCAGGAGGTGCAGCAGCAGGGATTTTCATTCTCGAGTCAGAACAGTGACGCGAGGACATATACCATCCCTGCCGGGGAGAGCAACCTCTCAATCAGCCTTGGGACGTCCCAGACCCCTGCAACCTTGCGCGTCTCTCTCTCTTTTGATTATCAGGACCAGGGTCCAAAGACGGTCGCCCTTGGTGACCTCCTTGTCCACTTCGTCGACCAGCAGAGCCCTAACCAGCAGGGCGGGGGCCAGGTTACGAGCACGACCGGGACACGTCCGCCAGCAACGCAACAGATGCCCCAGACTACAGGGCAGGACCCTCTCCAGCAGATGCTCTCACAGATGCAACAGCAGGGCACACAGCGGCAGTCCCCCCAGAGCCCCCAGCAGGCCGTCCAGAACAGCCAGATGGGCCAGGACATCTCGGCGCTCAGGGACCAGCTCGCACGGGAGCAGGCTGAATCACAGAGAAACGAAGAGGAATTTGCAAAGAGGCTCGCCGCAGACCCGCTCTATCAGGAGGTGAACCGTACCTACACTGATAATGGATATGGAAAGGCCGGTGAGGATCTTTCGCCATCCGGTCCAGATGAGGGTACTTTCTCCACTGTGTACGAGAACCCTGCCAATGCACCCTTGGTGACCAGGGGGGAGATGGCCGGGGGTAATGTGACAGGGATCACTGCTCGTGCCGCAGGGTCGGTCCCCCTTCCGGATGCACTCCTAAAAAACGCCACCTACGGTTCGTTTACCCGCCAGATCAAAGAAGAGGGGTTCTTCCCAACCGCGTCAGAACTGGGTTTTTCTCCAGGTATCTCGTCGGTGAACCTCACCTTCGCCGGTCCTGCAAACCGAACTGCCACCTTAAATGCGACTTTAATAAACGGGACTCTCGTGGCACTCTCGTCCGAGATCGAGCATGAGAGGACGGATCCCGTCCCCTTCCTCCTCGCTGCTATCATCGTGGTTGTACTCGTGTTAGCAGGATACTTCCTGTACCGCCGATATAAGCGGCGAACAGGTGATGCAGGGGCCATGGTCTCTATTGGGCCTCCTCCTGACCCCAGGGCTGCCGCCCTCGCTCTTCTCAGGGATGCCGAAGAGGCGTTTTCGCGGGGGTGTGGGAAAGAGGCTTATGAATTGGCCAGTGAAGCTGCCCGTCTCTATATCTCCCTGACCTATGGGGGTGGAAAGGCAATGACTGCGAGGGCAGCGGTGAAGTGCATCAGGGAACAGGGGGTCTCAGATGAGGACCTCACATGGGCCCTCGAGCGCTGTACTCTCGTCGAGTTTGCCAGGGCGGCCCCTGATCCCCATGAGTTTCGTCAGGTGGTTACCGTGGTGGAGGCCTTCATCAAGAAATCTGGTGAGAAGAGGGCTTTATGAAGTTACGCCGCCTGACTGTTTCGCCACAGCCATATAACCGTCCCCTGCGGGTGTTGTATGCAACACGTTAATGGAGATGCCGCGTAGCTGCCCTTCGTCCAGTGGTGAGGTGGGCCATACCAGTGGAAGAGTCCCCCAGTCATGGGAGAATGGGGGTGGGGCTCCCAAGTCCGGATGCGAAAAGGAAAGGGAGGGGTACTTCTGCCCCATCACTTCTTTAGGGCAAGGAGCGCAGTTTTTATCCTTTCTGCGGTCTTCTCATCGATAGTGAGCTTTATTCCTATGAATGCCCATTTGCTGAGTTCGTCAAGATCCGCTTTTGTCAGCGCAGCGGGCTCCTTCTTCATGTTCTTTAAGCAGGTGCGGAAGAATGACGGTGCAGACGGTCCGATCTCCTTGGAGAGGAGGGCCACGATCTCCTGTTCAAGGCTCATGGTGAATCCTCCTCCTCCTGATCCTCACGGTTCAACCGCTCCATCACCTTAAATGCATTGATCATTCGCCTGAACGAGACTGCAAGGTCTTCGATCTCGTCCCCGGTCTTGACGTCGATCTCCTGGGTGAGATCCCCGAGGCTCACCTTTTCAGCGATCCTTGTCAGTTGGATGATAGGCCCGGTGATCATCCTGGCGAAGAGGAAGGCACAGATGAGGACGACTACCATCGTCCCGAGTGTGAGGATTAGGATGTTGTTCTGGGTGCTGATGCTCTCTGTCGCAGTCTTGATCTTTGCTGTTGTCTCCTGGACAGAGGAGTTGATCTTATGAGATGTTGCCACCATGGGACGAGAGAACTCGTCGATGTACGTGGTCGCTGCGACTGATAGGCGGATATCGTCTCCGGTGGTGGTATTCACAATCGCGATGTACATGTACTTCTGCCTGAATGAACCGTCTGGCTCTTTCCAGTCATAGTACCCTTTGACAGGAATTCCTCCCTGGCTCTTTGACATAACTCCCCAAAACCCGGGGAGGGCCGCGCTTAAGTTGTGGAGGTCGGTATTTACGATCTTTGGGTTCTTATGGAAGTAACAGATGAGTGTGTTCACATCGGTGAGTGCGGTGTATCCTGTCTCTCCCACTGGCTGGACTGCAAGCTGACTGAAGAAGGGGTCCATCTGGAGTTCGCGGATAGTCACATCTGGATGATCTATCAGATATACCTCTATCTGTCTGGCGACATCCACCGCCTTCTGCTGAATCACCTGCTCTCCTATCGTGTTCAATGCAAGTGTGCTGTCGGCGATCGCCTGCTCTCCCATTATCTGGGCGTCGCGGGCGGCATTCATACCTAGTGCTTTTTCGTCCTGCACCGAGAGGACCCCAAGGATTCCGAGAGGCACCAGGGTGAGGACCACCATCAGTACCATCAATTTCAGGAGGATTGAGACCTTGATCATACCATCACCGGATCTGCTCACTTCATGTGTCTGGTGCGTCTCCCATGCGGGGTGGACGCCAATGCTATGAGATGATAGAGTCCTGAATAAATAGGTGCCGGCTATTTTGGAGCGCGCATCCAGCTGCGCATGAACGACCCAATTTCATTCATAGGAGACCTCACCACCCGGTAACGGTTGCACTGGTGGTATACCCATTGCAGCAATGACACGGGGTTTAGAATCTGGGGGTATCCTGGCCTGGCGTGTCCCAGGCAGACCTACCCGATAGTTACCGTACGATCTTTGCGATTGGGATCTCGAGGATGTCTTCTGCCCCCGCCCCTTTCAGGAGGGGTATTAAAGTGTTCACTGCTGCCTTGTCAACCACGGTCTGGACGCTGAAGAAGTCGATCCCATGGAGCCGTCCCACCGTAGGCTTTTTCAAGGCAGGGAGGACTGCAATAACCTCCTCTATCCTCTCTGCAGGGACGTTCATCGTGAGGAGGGCCTGGCGCCGCGCCTCGACAACCCCCAGGAGGAGGGTGACTACCTCGTAAATAACCCGGCGTTTCTCAATATTTGCCATGCTCGCATGGTTTGCGACGATCACTGTCGAGGACTCCATGATCTCGCCAATGATCTTTAGGCCGTTTCTTCGGAGTGTGGTCCCTGTCTCAGTGAGGTCTACTACCACGTCCATAAGGTCCGGGACTTTGGCCTCTGAAGCCCCGTAACTTGGGAAGAGCTGGACAGGGATCGCGAGATCTGCAAAGAACTTCCTGGTAAGGGCCGGGTACTCGGTCGTGACCCTGGAATTTTTACGTATCTCCTCAACCCGTGTGATCGTTTCGTCCTGTGCCACTGCAATGACGATTTTTACATTCCCCTCACCTGTCTTGCTGTAGTTAAGCTTCGCTACCACCTCGACATCAGCTGCAGTCTCTTCCACCCAGTCAAGACCTGATATACCCACGTCGAAGTACCCCCTGGCCACGTACCCTGGTATCTCCTGGGGCCTGAGAATCTTTACCTTCCCAATTCTGTGGTCGCGAATTCTGGGGCTGTAGTCGCGGTCGGTCCGCTTCACCTCGAGGTCGGCCTCCCGGAAGAGATTGAGGGTCTGCTCTTCAAGGCTCCCCTTCGGGAGGGCAAGATCGATCATGAGCGGAAATGTTTGCCAGAGCAGACCAAAAAGGTGGCGGCAGTCTGTTCATATGACCTGGTGCACCAGGAGGCCGGAGAGGAGCTTGGGCTCAAACCAGGTTGACTTGGGGGGCATAACCAGTCCATTGTCAGCGATTGCAAGGACGGTCTCTATTTGGACAGGTTGCATTGCAAATGCTGCGACATACCTCCTCCCCTCTACCTCGGCCTCGAGGTCGGCGATCGGCCTTGCACCGCCGAGGTAGTGAATGCGGGGGTCCCCCCTGGGGTCTGTGATCCCGAGGATGGGAGCGAGGACGTTGTCCTGGAGAACCGCGACATCGAGGGCTGCAACAAGGCCGCGGGTGGTATCGATCGGCCGGGAGCACTCATACCACTGCCCGTGCATGTAGAGGTGGAGGAGGTGGTACGCACCTGTGTTCTGTATGCGCGGGGGGATCTGGAACAGGTCACGCGGCGCAGGGCCATAGGGCCTGACAGAGAAGACCTCTCCTAACCGCGCAAGGAACTCATCAGGGGTAAGTGCACCGGTATCAACAAGGAGCCTGCTGTAACCGTGGATTGTGACCTCGTGGCAGGAGAAGATGACTGCGAGGAACCGTTCTGTATCAAATCTCCTGATGCCCAACCTGCGCCATTCTGCCGCGGCGTTCACCGCGGACTTCGCGCGGTGGTGGCCGTCTGCGATATAGAGGGCTGGGACCGCTGAGAACGCCTCCCTGATCAACTGGATTGTCAGGGGGTCTCGGATCGGGGTGATGGTATGGCGTGCCCCCTGCCTGTCATGTACCTCGAGGTGGGCAGATCCACTCAATGAGTCCCCAGCACTGGCAATTATCTCTGATCCCCTGTTTGCAAGGAGGACGACAGGGCCGGTATGGGCACCTGTGGCAAGGATGTGACGGGTCCGGTCGGCTTCCTTGTCGTACCGTGTCGCCTCGTGCATGCGGATCCGGCCTTCGACAAAGTCCGCGGTCTCTACGCAGGCAGCAATGCCGGTATAAACCCTCCCGGGGGCTTGCACCCGGTAGAGATAGAATGATGGGGACAGGTCACGGGTGAGAATGCCCTCTTTTATCATCCCTGCCAGGTTCTCTGCGGCACGGTGATAGACAGTATCGCTATGGGGGTCCACCTCTGGGAGGACGGCGTCAGCACGGCTCACATTGAGAAATGAGCTGGGGTTGTCTCTGATGGTTGCTGCTGCTTCGACGGTACTCACTACGTCGTAGGGCACGGCTGCGACCTTCTGGGCCTGGGCCTGGGTCGGCATGAGCGCATCAAAAGGGTGGATCCTGACCATACAAGCCAAACTCCCCGGAGTCTCCATAAGATCTCCTCCCTGGCTCTATATTAGGGCGATGACATACCAGATCCCACATCTCCATGCAATGTCCAGCGGTTATGTTTCGGAAGGCACGCCCATTTGACCTTTCCAAGATCTATGAGATCGAGGCGGCCTCATTTCCTGATCCCTGGGATGAGGCAGTCCTCTGCGACTGTATTGAGAGCTTTCCCAGCACCTTCCTTGTCGCAACCAAGCGGGACGAGGTCGTAGGGTTCATCGCAGGTGGGCTTGAGGACACCGGGTCGCTCCTCTATGGCCATATCTGCAACTTCGCAGTCGCACCTCAGCACCGCCGGGAGGGGATCGGTCGCCTCCTGGTCAAGAGGGAGGAGCACCAGTTTGCAGTCCTCTCTGCGTCAGGTGTCCAGCTCGAGGTGAGGGCAGGCAATGTACCTGCCCAGGCGTTCTACCAGAACCTTGGGTACCGCCAGGCGCTCAGGATCGCAGGCTATTACCAGAACGGTGAGGACGCCGTCCTGATGATGAAGTGGTTCCGGTTCTAGCCACGCCCCAGGTCCTGGTGTGCCTGCGCGAGGTGTTGGGCTGCAAACGCCCCGATGAGTGAGAGCTCCCCTGCAAGGACTGCGGCTGCAATGATCTCGGCGAACTTGCGTGCATGCGCACCCGGGGGGTCACCTCCCCCGGCCACCCCCAGGAGGCTGAGGCACTCGGCCTGGGTATCCACCCCGGTCCCACCCCCAACAGTACCCACTGGAAGGGCCGGGAGAGTCACAGCGCAGTACCACCCTTCAGAGCTGGGTTCGATGGTGGTTATGCAGGAACTCCCCTCCACGACGTGTGCAGGGTCCTGGCCGCACGCGATAAAGAGGGCAGCAATGACGTTGGCGGCATGCGCATTGAAGCCCAGGGACCCTGCGATAGCAGAGCCTACGAGGTTTTTGCGGTAGCATACGTCTGCGAGAGCAGCCCCCGGTGCCTTGAATGTCTCCCTGACCTGCGCTTCTGTGAGGGCGACGCCGGCTGAGACACTCCTTCCCCTTCCCCTGATGAGGTTCACTGCCGCAGGTTTCTTGTCAGTGCAGAAGTTCCCTGAGAGGGCAACGACCCTGGCCCCGGTCGAGGTAGCGATCAGTTCCGCTACCTTCTGCGAAGCGATGGTGACCATGTTCATCCCCATCGCGTCCTTGGTGTCGAACTCGAGCCTCACAAAGACACTGGTGCCCACAACTGCAGTGGAGAGACCTAAAAACCTGCCATGACTCGTGGTGGCCTCTGCCACTCCGCGGATCGCGTCCTGGTGCGCGTCAGCCCATGCTGCAACGTCCCGGGCATGGGCGACGTCCCGGGTCGAAAATACCGGTGCCCGGGTCATGGCATCCTTAAGGACCCGTACAGTCGCCCCTCCGGCATTTGTGATTGCCCTGCACCCGCGGTTCACCGAGGCGACGAGCGCCCCTTCGGTGGTGGCGAGCGGGAGGTAGAATGAGCCCTGCGCGTACTCACCATGGACCAGCAGGGGGCCTGCGATCCCGACCGGGACCTGGACCGCCCCCACAACGTTCTCACAGTTCCGCTTCACCACGCGGTCCATTGCGATGGTATAAGAGCCGACCTTTTGTAGGGATGACCCTGTTAATTCTTCTATGAAACGCCGTCTGACCTGGATTGCCTCGTCCGGTGCGAGCACCTGTTCAAGGGCATGGAGCTTGAGGTCTCCGCTTTTTAGCTTTCCGAGATAATCCTCCATGGTAGAGTATTCGTGGAGGGATTGAAGATAGGTGGTGGAAGAGGGCTCTAGGGAGCAGTGGGCTGTCCGTGCCCCCCGCACTGTGGCAGAGGCGGTGCGCCAGGGACTGGTGCAGCACGGGACTCTAGACACGTCCCTAAGGCCCAGACAGGAGGAAGATTTCGTCCTGTTTCCTGTATTAGAATGGCAGGAAGGGACCTCCCGCGCGACATTTATCCAGTTACGGCTAATCCCCTCACTTCCCAGCCACGAGATGGTGGGGGGCATCGCCCTGCTTCAGGAAGAGGACTATTCAGGTGCCGCACGGATACTTGCGGCACGGCCCTCGCTTCATACCGCCCTTTTCGCAGAGAGTGATGTGGAGGGCGAGTTCAGGACCCGGCGATTTACAGTCCTTGCCGGGAGGCCGACTACAGCTACGACCCATATCGAGTACGGCATCCGGTTCCGTATCGACCTTTCAAAGGCGTATTTCTCTCCCCGCCTCGCCACCGAGCGTCAGCGCCTCCTAAGCACTGTGATATCCGGTGAACGTGTACTCGACATGTTTGCAGGGGCCGGGCCATTTGCACTCACCCTCGCGCGCCAGGCCTCGTGGGTGGTCGCCGCCGACTTAAACCCCGCGGCAGTACGGCTTATGCGAGAGAATATCCTCCTGAACAGGACGGCAAACGTCCTTCCCGTCCTTGCTGATGCAGCATGTCTCCCTGATATCCTCCCGGGCCGGTTCGACCGCATCGTGATGAACCTCCCGCTAAACCCCGTTCCCTTCCTTCCAATTGCCTTCAATCTCTGCAGGCCGGGGGGGTTGATCCACTGCTATGTCCTCGTCCAGGAAGAGGGGGAGATCCTCGAGGCGATCCACCGGCACCCTGTCCAGCACGTCATGGAGCGCTATATCAGGTCGTACTCAGCAGGGCGGTGGCACGCGGTCTATGATATAACGGTGGGGAGAGAGGAAGGTCAGGACAGGGCCACGGGTGCGAACTTGGTCCCATAGGATATGACCCCGCTCGTGCCATCTGCCCCAATCCTTCGGAAGACCGGCCTGACACGCATGCCGATCTTTGCCTGCTCAGGGGTGCAGACGATCTGGCCTGTGAGTTGTGGACCCTCGTCGAGTCTGATGATAGCCAGGACATAGGGGGTCATCTGCTCGAAAGCCTCGCTCGCGGTCCGGATAACCGTGAAGGTGACGACCTCACCGGTCCCACGGAAGTGGTAAGGCCCAATCTCCCCGGCACGGCGGCAGTCAGGGCAGAAGGTCCGCGGGGGGAAGAAGTGCCTTCCGCAGGTCCCGCACCGTGTCCCAATGAGGTTGTATCTCTGCGGGATCTTGCGCCAGAAGCGGGCGACTGACACGTCAGGTCACCCCCAGGATGTGGACTGCGACTGTTGCCCCGGTCCCCCCGACATTGTGGGTCATCCCGATCTCTGCGCTGTCCACCTGGCGGGCACCAGCCTCGCCGCGAAGCTGGGTGACGACCTCCCAGACCTGTTTAATCCCAGTCGCTCCGACCGGGTGGCCGCATGCTTTGAGCCCGCCACTCGTGTTCACCGGGATACGTCCTCCAAGTGCAGTCTCCCCCTCCCGGGTGAGTCGTCCCCCCTCTCCTTTCCGGCAGAACCCGAGGTCCTCTATGGCAATGATCTCGGCGATAGTGAAGCAGTCATGGACCTCTACAAGGTCTATCTCTCTGGGGGTGAGGTGAGCTTTCGAGAATGCCCTGTTGGCTGCTGCCACTGTGGCGTCCAGGGTGGAGATGTCCCTTCGGTCATGGAGGGCGATCGAATCGCTCGCCTGTGCGGTGGCGAGGACTTTTACTGGAGTGCCGGTGAACTCATGGACCCGCTCGAGTGGGGCGAGCACGACTGCTGCTGCGCCGTCTGTAATGGGTGAGCAGTCAAAGAGGCGGAGCGGGTCAGCGACCAGGGAGGAGCGCAGCACGGTATCGATCGTGATCTCCTGCTGAAACTGGGCAATAGGGTTTTTTGCCCCGTTGCTGTGGTTTTTCACCGCGACCTGCGCGAGGTCTTCCCGTGATAAGGGGTAGCGGTGCATGTAGTCGACTGCCATCATCGCGTAGAGGCCCGGGAAGGTCGCCCCTACAAACCCCTCCCACTCCCGGTCTGCAGCTCCTGCAAGGGCTTCGACGCTAGCGCCCGTTCCCACGTCGGTCATCTTCTCCACCCCGGCGGCGACGACGATATCCTCCATGCCGCTTGCTACTGCGATGACCGCCTGGCGGAAGGCGAGCCCGCCCGATGCGCATGCCGCTTCGACCCGTGTCGAGGCAATATGGGTGGTTGCGAGCCCAGCGTAATCCGCGATGAGGGCCCCGATATGCTCCTGTTCTACAAATCGCCCTGCGCTCATGTTCCCTACATAGAGTGCGTCGACCTGTTCTCCCTGGACCCCCGCGTCTTCCAGGGCAAGGGCGCCTGCCTCAATGAAGAGGTGGCGGAACGCAGTGCTCCACTTCTCTCCAAAGGTTGTACACCCGACGCCTATTACTGCAACGTCCCTCATTCCTGCATCACGATCTTTCCTTTATGTCGCGCGTACAGCGCGTAGTCGACGTACACCGGGTCCTTTAGGAGTTCTTCCACACTGGGTGCAGCACCCCGCACAAATGCAGGCCCCTCAATCGCGTCCGTAACCTCGATATCAAATGCGTCGCTCCCGGCCCCGGACCCAAACGACGCAACAAAGATCAAGTCTCCTGGCCTGGCGACATCAAGGGTTGCAGCGAGCCCTATAATAGAAGACCCGCTGTAGGTGTTCCCAAGCATGGGTACCACGAGGCCTGGGCGGATTTGGGCCTTGGAGAAACCTAGGGAGGCGGCAACCCGCTGGGGGAACTTCGCGTTCGGCTGGTGGAAGACCGCGTACGTATAGTCCTTCGGTGTCTTCCCGGTCTTTTTCAGGAGGAGGTTGGCCGCCCCTTCCACATGGCGGAAGTACCCCGGTTCACCTGTGAATCTTCCCCCGTGCCTGGGGTAGTTCTGCCCCTCCCGCCGCCAGAAGTCAGGTGTGTCTGTGGTAAATGAGCAGGTCGCGTGGATGGTCGCGATAGGGTCATCATTTCCTATCAGGAATGCCGCCCCGCCCGCTGCGGCGGTGTACTCCAGGGCGTCTCCCGGGGCTCCCTGGGCAACATCAGACCCTATCGCCATGCCATACTGGACCATCCCTGATGCCACGAGGCCCATGCAGGTCTGGACCGCTGCGGTCCCTGCTTTGCACGCGAACTCGTAATCCGCCGCGGTCATCTCGGGGGTCGCCCCGATCGCCTCCCCAACGGTACAGGCTGTGGGTTTCACTGCATAGGGGTGAGACTCGCTCCCCACGTAGACGGCGCCGATTGCGCCGGGGTCGATTGTCCGTCTTGCGAGGGCATATCGCGCCGCTTCGACCGCTATGGTTGCTGTGTCCTCGTCAAGGTCAGGGACTGACTTCTCAAAGACCCCGAGCCCGCCACTTATGTCTGCTGCGTTCGCCCCCCAGACCCGGGCGATCTCCTCGACCTTGATCCGGAACCTGGGGATATACGCACCATAGGTGATGATACCTACCATGTCATACTCCTCAACCTGGTTACTATCTCCCCGACGTCCATACCTGTGGCAAGGACGGTGATGCGGTCACGCTCTGCCATCTTTGGCACGAGCGGGTGGACTTCCTTGGGGCTGACCCCCTGGAGGACCACACACCCCGGTTTGAAAGGTGTCACCCGGATCGCGACCATCGGTGACTTCCCTGTCGAGACGCCCCCGAAGATAAGGGCGCGCTCCGTGTTCCAGCCATAGATCCGGGAGAACTCGTCTGCAGAGAGGGCGAGGATCGCGGTGAGGCTGTCGACGACGGTGTAACCATAGAGTGAGCGGTCCATAGATCCCGAGACCACTGTGGCGCCGATCGTTTCTGCGAATTGGGTGAGTGGGACCGGGGCAGGAAAGTCGTGCATGGCAAGGATGTCTGACTTTCCTTCCTCTGCCGTGAGCATCATCCCGTACTTCTGGATATGCTCCCCGCCTCGCTCTTCATCGATTGCGAGGATGGTCTCTATGACCCTCCCTACAACCGCGACCCCGAGATTCTTCCGGCGGCCGCTCTCGATGTCGCTCACAACTGAGGGGGAGATCTCGAGATGTTCGGAGAGGACCCCAGGGGGGATCTGGAAGTTCATCCGCCACTTCCTGATGGCTTTCCCTGGAGCGTCCGAGAGGGTTATCTCACCCGCCATCTTCTCGGCGAGGCGGTAGCGAAGCCCGGGGTGCATGCCCATACCGTGGGATAGAGGAATATATAAAAATAGACAAACGTCTCTTCGTCACATCACGAAATCCACGTGGGAATCCATAAATAATACGCATCCCAAAAGTGGTGAGTATGCCAGTCCCCGAGGACCTCCAGTGCCTCAAGGTGATCGCCCTCCTGGGGGGGCTGCGGGGGCCGCTCCGCATCTCCTCCCAGTCCCTTGCCGCGCACCTTTCAACAAGCCCACAGACCGCATCCCGCCGCCTCCAGGCCCTGGAGCGGGATGAGCTCCTCATGCGGACGATGGGGCCAGATGGGCAGGCCGTAACTGTCTCACGGGCGGGTGAGTCGGTGCTCAAGGAGGAGTATGTGGAGTACCGAAGGCTATTTGAGGAAAGTAACGGTGGGTTCCGCCTTGCCGGGGCGGTGGTGACCGGGTTGGGGGAAGGGAGGTACTACATGGGCCTTACCGAGTATCAGCGCCAGTTCCATGCCTACCTTGGTTTTTCGCCATATCCCGGGACTCTCAATATACGGCTTACTCCTTCGAGCCTCCCGGTGCGCAAGCGGATCGATACACTCCCATGGGTCATGGTGAAGGGTTTTGTTGCCGACCAGCGGACATTTGGGGACGTTAAGTGCCTCTCCTGCAGGATCGAAGAGATACCCTGCGGGATCGTGGTCCCGGGTAGGACCCACTACCCTGAAGATGTCCTTGAGATCGTAGCTCCTGTCGGGATCAGGGACACGCTTGGGGTCACGGATGGGGACGAGGTCAGAGTGGAGGTGGCTGCATGATCGATACTGCTATTACTGCTCTGCAAGCCGGGGAGTTCATCCTCCTCTATGACTTTGATGACCGTGAGCGTGAGACTGATTTTGCGATCCGATCTGATGCGGTCACCTCCGCCCACGTGCGGCAGATGCGAAAGGACGGCGGAGGGCTCATATGTACTGCGGTTCACCCCGGGGCGGCAGAGGTGCTCGGCCTTCCATTTGCCTTCGAGCTGATCGCAGGGAACCCTGCAATGGCCGGACTCGGAGGGCAGGTCCCCTATGACTTAAAAAATCCCTCTTCATTCTCGCTCTGGGTGAACCACCGCTCCACGTTTACAGGTATCACTGATCGGGACCGGGCCACTACCATAACCGCGATTGCAGACGAGGTGAAGCGCTCCATGAATGGGGGGGGCCACAACTTTGCGGCTCACTTCCGGAGTCCTGGCCATGTTGCGCTTCTTCGAGCTACAGAAGGTCTCTTGTCTCGCAGGAGGGGCCAGACCGAGCTCTCGATAGCCCTCGCGGTGATGGCGGGGGTCACACCAGCGATAACCATCTGCGAGATGCTCGATGACGAGACCGGGCTTGCGCTCGGGAAAGAGGACGCAAGGGAGTACGGGAGGCGGCACGGGCTCGTCTTTGTCGAGGGGAGCGAGGTGGAGGAGGCGTGGGGGGCATATATGGAGGAGAAAGGCAACTGACCTTTTTTTTCACCTACGTGAAACAGATCTTCACTTCTTCTCTGATATGCAACACTTCGTGTTGCATAGCCTTCTATGAACCTTCGTTCATCGCTGACTTTATGTTGGGGGTAGTTGCGTAATCACCCCCGACTTTGCTCTTAAAACGGGCTCTCCACTACGCATCAGGTTACAATTCCAATGGCATTTTGGACTCAATCTCTCTTACCTGTGACATTCAAGGACTTCTGAATTGGGGTGCATCATCAGGTGTTTCTCCTAAGTGAAATACAATCCTTAGAAAAAATCATATTATTAGTGATTTAATTGTCATTAGTGAAAGCTTATGATCTCAACAAAACTATCAGAAGCATATTCGACCGTTCTCCCAGCAGAGATCCGAAAAGCCTTAAAGATTGCTCCAGGGGACATTCTGGAGTGGGGGATCGAGGGTGACACCATACGGGTCCTGCCACGTCGGAAGGCAACCCTTGATTCGATCACTGGCATTGTTGAATACGGAGGTGATGCGGTCGGGGACAAGAAGAGAGCGCAGTCCGGCGAATTATGATCCTCGTCGATTCTTCGGTCTTCATCGGGCTTGCAGACCGCAAGGACCAGTGGCATGAGAACGCATTGGGTCTCCTCCCCCGCTTGAAAGAAGAGAGGATCGTAATCTCTGATCTCATCATCGCAGAGGTACTGACCATTATCGGGAGACGGTCCGGAGGAAAAGTTGCAAAAGACCTCTACTGCTTTTTCATGGACTCGTGTGAAGTGTATCCTCTCGATAGAGACGCAAGGGGCGGTGCGGTGGACCTGTTCATTCGCTTTGATGGGACGCTCTCACTTTCAGATTCGCTCTCACTCTGGATCATGGAGCAGAAAGGGATCTCTTCCATCTACTCATTTGATGCGGACTTTGATCGTGTCAGATCTATTACGCGGGTGTACTGAAAATTTGGGAATCTTTTTGCAGCATAGATAGCAATCGCCATTCGGGAGATCTCTTATTTCCTACCCCAACCCGCCTTTATCATTCTGAAATGACCCTGACGCCTACCCAATCTAAAGTGTGAATCGAATGTGTAGATCTCATTGATATTTTGATCTTCCATGACAGTCAGTGCAAGTGCGTCATTGATGCTGATAGCATGGTTTTTTGCCCGGTGGATACTCTCATGGTAGATTTCCGAAGATACAGGGTTGATGACAATTGTGAAACTCTGGAACTATACCCGCGAAGGCGTAGTGCATTCAAGTCCGGAGATAGCGGACGGCACTCTCTATTTCGGAAGTTTGAGTGGCAAAGTATATGCAATCGGGTTCTCTCCGGATTTTCCTCAGGCGAGTATCACCGGTCTTACAAATTTTATGTACCCATCCGACTAGCATCTTCTGGAAATTGAAAGACCCCGGTTTTACTGACTTTTGTGAGGTTATGATCTACCTGGACTGAGTATTTTCAGGCCTATGTGACCAAAGGACTAAAGACTTAAACAGAATCGTCACCGGTTCCTGATACCCAGTACACCCTCTCGACCCATACCGTTGGCATCACTGGCCTGATAAATCAGACTTGGGTGAACCACCGATCCACATTTACAGGGATCACCGTCCGGGACCGGGTTACTACCATCACCGCGATTGCAGACGAGGTGAAGCGCTTCACGAATGGAGGAGGCCACAACTTTTCGGCTCAGTTTCGGAGCCCAGGTCATGTGGCGCTTCTTCGAGCTACAGGAGGTCTCTTGTCTCGCAGGAGGGGCCAGACCGAGCTCTCGATAGCCCTTGCGGTGATGGCGGGGATAACACCAGCGATAACCATCTGCGAGATGTTCGATGACGAGACCGGGCTTGCGCTCGGGAAAGAGGATGCAAGGGAGTACGGGAGGCGTCAAGGGCTCGTCTTTGTTGAGGGGAGCGAAGTAGAGAAGGCGTGGGGATCGTTTGAGAAGGCAGGCTGTATCTGACCTTTTTTCACCCACGTGAAGCAGATATTTTCTCGTTTTTCATGAAGATAGGGATAGTTGCGGAATTGCTAATTGGGAGAGATTTATATCAGGGTACTTTTAGGTGTACCCCTCGATCACTATCGGAATCCACTAAAGGGATCATTAATGGTCAAGAGATTGACCCTCGTATTCTAGTGTTAGGGGTGGAGAAGCGCTCCTCGTATCCATCTTTCTTTATCATTGAGGGTCTTTCAACCATTTGAATGATCAGATTAAATCCCAGTTAAGAGCGCGCGGTGTATAAGGATATAAAATTATTTCTTGTAAGGGTATAGAATTCAGAAACACCTCATATTCATTGTTTTCACTCAATCTCTCGTCATGGCAGGGCGTAGCAAAGTATGTACAAAGCAGAGGCAAGATTATCCTCGCATTATTCATATCACCGGCCTCGTGGGATAGATTCTTAAAAAGAGGGGCTTCGTTGCCTTAACTATCCAATTAACATAAATACGTATGTAAATCGGCAATTGGACGATGAACATCTCTCTGATCCCGATGATGAAGAGAGGTAATGTTTATCTTCTCGTCATAGAAAGCGTATCTCTAGTGGGATTCAGAGCGGAGGGTGTCGCGCCGTTAGGAGGCCAACCTGAACGCCTGAGTTTGTTCTGAAACCTTCGCAAGGTGGCATATGGTGCATGTGAATTACAGCAGTAAGGGGCCGGTTTACTCTCTCTCTGACCGGTCCAATGTACATAAAATGCCCTTATAAGGGACCGAGAGCTGGGATATCTTCTCCCTAATGGTGAATTTACAGGGTTATGCTCCCTTGTGATGTACAAGAGGTGTGGTTTATGAACCAAATTGATGATCGAATCTGTGTAATGAGGTATTGTCTCCTCGTGGTACTCTGCGTGTCCCTGTTCATTTGGAGTTGTGGCGCGGCTGAGACAGTGATGTTCAGGGTGAATCCTGACCATACAGGTGTGATCACATCCACAGGATCAAATCCTGTCTCGATGTTACTTTGGAATTATTCTTCCGGTTCTAATGTTTTCTCCTCGCCTGCAGTGGTCGATAAAACCCTCTATGCAGGAAATGAGAAAGGAGAGATATTCGCCCGGAGTGCAATTACTGGGGAAAAAATATGGAATTTTACCGCAAAAGGTGCAGTCTGGTCATCTCCTGCAGTCCATAATAACGTTGTCTGGATTGGTTCTCGAGATCAATTCTATGCACTCAATGCAATAACAGGGGAACAACTATGGTCTAAATCTGGCTCTTATTATGGATCTGCCACAATAAAGGATGGAATTGTCTATTTTGGTGGTGACCAGGGCTACCTCTATGCTATCGATGAAAATACGCGTGAAGAGATTTGGTATGCAGATACCCAAATGGAAATTCAATCAACTCCTGCAGTCGATGAAGATACCATATATATTGAAGGAGAACGTTCCGTAGCGGATTTTCGAATTTCGGGTTTAAAATCTTTTTACACGTCAAATGGAACAAAGAAATGGGATATCTATCCTCTAGCGGATAAAAAATTAGGTACATACTGGATGCCTCAATCATCTCCTTGTTTGGAAAATGATTTGTTATATATAGGGACATCATGGAATAATCGGCTCGATGCAATTTATCCCAGCAATGGTTCAATAAAGTGGAGTCGCGATTCGGGTGGGTACGTATTTTCCTCTCCTGCGGTTGATGGGAATGATGCATATATTGCTGATTTTAATGGGAATGTAAGAAAAATAAATGCAGCGACGGGTGGTGAATCATGGAGTGTTAAACTCCCTAAGGGGGTATTCTCATCACCTATAATCATCGGGAATTACCTCTACCTCGGGTGTGATGACGGGAACTTATATTCCATTAATACATGACTTTCGGATATTTTTATTTTTCGACCCAATTAAATTAGACAAATTCACATAAATTCAATCATTCGTCCATCGAGATCATAAACCTGCATCTTATTCAATTCCCGAAGACCTTCATAAAGTTTATCCATCAAATC
>JAPKXQ010000054.1 GCA_026394765.1 Methanomicrobiales archaeon | reverse complement strand
AATTAAAAATGATTGTCGTAATATTTCTATCAAGAAAAATTTTAAACAGCCGGAAATTATGAAGAAATTAGAATCAGCACTTACCGGTATTAATGACATGAGAATCAAAGATTTGAATGGATATCAGTATAACTTTAAACTACTCTAATTTAATTTGTCGGTAATATTAAAAAGCCCGGAACTCATGTAATAGAGTAAACCAGCTATTCACTTATGGTCCACTGGCACACCTCTACAGTACAATGGCCGACCATACCGCCCTGATCTACGCTATCCCAGGGGCGGGATTCTCTTCTCTTATAGAGCAGTTCACTGCATCCCTCAGGGAGTCCCCCCTCACTACCTGGCTGATCCTCCCCACGCAACAGCTGGCAACCACCGTAGCAGAGGAGCTGATTGCCGGATCAGTCAGCTTTGTCCCTGACCATATCTGCACCCTTGACCAGTTCTGCGAGTACCTGGTCTCCAGGTACGGGCACCAGACCTCGCATGTGAAAAAGCCCGTAGCCCGCATCATCCTCTCTGATGTCATACATGAACACGAGGATGACCTCTCCCTCTTCTTCTCACAGAAAAGCCCATCTCCGAGGACGCTTCAGGACCTCCAGGCTCTGTTCTCATTCATTACACTGAGGGAGATCGCCTATCCTGAGTGTCTGGGGGACCTGGCTGGGAAGAAAAGCCATCAGATCGCCAGGATAATCACCGAATACAGGTCCAGGCTGAATGAGAAGCACCTGGTCGACACTGATACCCTCCTCTCCTGGACCATTCATTTCTTACAGCACTCGCCAGATCTCTGCAGGAGTATTGCTACAGACGTCTTTGTGTACGGACTCTTTGAGCTATTACCCCTCGAGAGACAGGTGATCACGGCAATAAAACGCGTGAGCCATCGGTTAATATATACAGTCCCCCACGGCGCAGACAGGCAGGTCTTTGCTGATACCGGTGACTGGCTCACCCTGGAGACCAGAGAGACGCTCCACTCTCCTCCCAGGGAATTCGAAAGAACGGCAATTTTTTCCCAAGAGACTCTGGTATCAGGAACGAAACTGGCGCTATCAGGAGTTGCACTCACCCATTTCAAAGACCCATCAGCTGAGATTCGGGGTATTGCTCAGGAGATCGGACGACTTCACCGCAATAGTATCCCCTATGACCACATTGTCGTAGCATTTCCAAACCTACGACTTGCCCTATCCTATGCAGAAGAGATCTTTCCAGATTATTCTATCCCATTCTACTCGTCCTCATCTCCACTCCTGACCCATTCACCCCTGGTCTCATTTTTGATGCAGGTACTTGAGCTAGCAGAGAAGGGGATCAGGTACGAGGATTTGATCCGGCTCGTCCAGAGCCCATATCTCAGGTTCAGATGGACAAGCTCACGAAAGCATGGCGATAAGTGGGATGACGCAGGTTCTATCTCAGGAGAGCCCAGGTTGTATAATCTCTCCTGCTCCAGCCTGGATATTATCTGCCGGGCCTATGGGATCGACGGCCGGTACACCGACTGGAACTTACAGTTCGAGCGAATAATACGCATCATCGACGAAGAGGTGCCAAAAACAGACGATACCACTGGGAACCGCGAGCGGGGAGCACAGGATAAGACACACCACCCCAAACGTCCCCTTCTACGAGCAGTCATCAGGCAGACGATCGAAGGCACCGGCATACTCCTCTCGTTACTCAAAAGAATTGGCTCAAGATTGAGCGTAAAGGATCACATCCAAGTCTATATCGACGTGCTTACGGCGATCGGTGCACCGGTTCCTTCACTAAACCCATCAAAGGTCCACAACAACCAGGGCCTCACTGAGGAAGAGCTGATCACGCTGCAGAGCTTCTTTTCAGTCCTCACTGATCTATCTCAGATCGCACGGTCAGGAACTACTTCCGGGGTCTATGGAGAGAGACCGGTTCAGTTCGGAACCTTCATCTCAACCCTCCGCCTGCTCTTACAGGAACGGGGTAGAGACCCGTACCCTGAAAAGAGGGGTGTACTCTTGACAGGAGTTCGTGAGATAGCCCACCAGCACTACCCCTACCTCTTCCTCGCATCTTTAAACGAAGGGCTGATCCCACGCATATCCACCCGTCTTCCCTTTACCAATGCACGTGAGAGCAGCAGGATAGAGCGGCGCAGTCTAACCGATATCCTCATGCTGGAGAGGTACCATTTTATCTCCGCACTCCTTGCAGGGACAGAACAGGTATACCTCAGCTGGCACGAACACCGTGATGAAAGGACCACACTCTCGTCCATGTTTCTGGATACGATCGGCTACATTGCAACACTGCCTCCCTGGGGAGGTATTGGTGTAGCAGGTGAGACGCAGCAAGAACAACTCTCTAGTGCTACCAGGTCTGCGTTTACTGCAGGAAATCTCATCCAGAAAGAGTTGTGGGACAAAGCACTAACATATCTTGATAGCGGGGAAGACCTCGCATCTGTGCTCAACCGGGTCACAGTCGAGCGCAACTACCGGTTCAGGCTGAACCGCTCGATGTACGATGGGATCATCGGTAATGCGCCAGAGGTCAGCGCACGTCTGGACAGGATGTTTGGCCAAAATTACCGCTGGTCTGCGAGTATGCTTGAGACCTATGCCCGTTGCCCGTTCAAGTTCTATCTCGAGCGGGTTGTACGGATACGGCCCCTCCCGGAACTCGGAACAGAACTCCCGCCTGAGGTGAAGGGGGGTCTTATCCACTCGGTACTCTGCCAGTTCAAACGAATGATGCATGATCGTGGAAGACTTCCCCTGCATGAAGACCACTGCGAGGAGGCGCTCGCAGCCATCGTCCGCATCGCTGAAGAGGAGTTTGAGAAGGTCCCGTACATGACACCCCTCTGGCATGCGAAGAAGCACCAGCTGCTTGGGGGGAGCGGGGTCGGGTCTGGGGTCCTTGAAAGGTTCGTCAGATCTGAAGTCGGACGCCTTGCCCCGGATGCTTCAGGCAGGGTTCCAAAGGCTTTTTCTCCCCGGTACTTTGAGTTCTCATTCGGAGCGGTCAGGGGTCCCAACGACGACCCAAATTCCAGGAGTGACCCCATAGACCTCGCAGAGGTTGCCCGGGAGATCCAGGGGATCCGACATGTATCAACCGACCCTAGTGGTGAGAGCCCAAGGGACCCAGGCCGGGAGGTGCCTGGGCCTGGCAGGAGGATACCTGATCAGGTACTATTCACAGGGAAGATTGACAGGGTAGATCTCACGCCAGACGGATATTTCGGGGTAGTAGACTACAAGACCGGGATGAAGGTGCCATCAGGAACAGAACTCTCTCAGATCAAGGCACTGCAGCTCCCCCTCTACATCCATGCATTCTCACGGATTACCGGACACTCCGGGGTTTACGGTTCATACTGCCATATCCACCGGGCTGTCACCCACACCATCAGCCTGTATGACCCAGAATACCGGTCAGTTCTGCCCAATGGCAAGATGCCCAGGTCAGAGCCTGACTGGAGAAAGATCATGGACCGTTCAGTAATAGAGGCTTGCAACCATGTTTATGATATACACGAGGGGATCTTTCCCATCCAGACCTGCACAGAGTGCAGTACAGACTGGTTCTGCCCGTACGGCACGATCTGCAGGTTCCAGCCCGACAGGGGTTCACGACTCTGTGAGTGGATGCCTTATCCCCCAGATACCCCTTCCCAGGATGACTCATCAGAGGACTACTCCATAAAGGAGGTGGCATGATGGCAGCCACACCACGCCAGAAGGAGGCTATCACATGCCATGACAGGAGCATGGTTGTGACGGCAGGGGCTGGGACCGGGAAGACCTTTGTCCTTGTCGAGAAGTACCTCGACCTTGTCGAGAGTCAGGGCTACCGGCCAGGGGAGATCCTCGCACTCACCTTCACTGACAAGGCTGCGGCTGAGATGAGAGCGAGAGTGCGGTCCACGATTGCTGGAAAAGTGAAAAGTGAGCCTGACAACCCGGTCTGGAGAGAGGCCTCCCTGGAGGTCATCATCGCCCCGATCATGACCTTTCACGCATTCTGTGCGCAGATCCTCCGTGAATTTGCAATCGAAGCAGGTCTTGAACCAGGGTTTATAATCATGGATAAGGGACAGGCAACGGCCGTTCGAAGGGACGCATTCGATTCCCTTCTCAGAAAACCCTCACCTGATGTCCATGAAGCCCTTGTCAGGGTCCTTGCACAGATCGAGAAGTACCGGCTCCAGGAAGTCCTAACCTCAATCTCCTACAACTATGCCATGTATATGGTGTTCTTCTCCACTATCCAGGATGATCCCGGACGCGTCATCACAAAATGGCAGGAGTTCCTAAGAGAGGTCCGGGAACCGGTTATCAGGGACTTCTTTGCCGATTGCAGTAATACCGATGCAATAGATTGTCTCATCCGGTTCAGTATGCAGCATGCTGGTGAAAATGACTCTGCTGCCCGGTACCTGGACCAGGTCGCTCCGCACCTTGCCTGCATATCTCTTTGTAAATCCGAAGAACTGCTCGCAGCAGCTGTGAAGGGATTTCTCTCGGTCAGGCCCATAGGCAGGATTGGGTCCAGGAAGGTCTGGGACGAAGACGACCTGGCAAGACTCCGGACCTCAAAGGCATACCTGACAAGGAGCCTGGAGCGGGCAGGTCCGTACTTCGCACTCACGCTCGACCCGGACTCTCCTTTTACCAGAGCAACTGTCCGGTTCTTTGCCGACCTCGCCTTAATTGCCAGCCAGTACATGGCAATTGTTGGGTCCCTCAAGAAGCAGGCTTCCGGGGTTGACTTTGGGGACTTAATCAACCTGACAAAGCAGTTCCTCCTTGAGCACCAGGGCTTTGTAGCGACTCACCTCACCCCGAGGTACCGCTACATCCTCATCGATGAGTTTCAGGACACCGACCCAGCCCAGTTTGAGATAATCACAGCAATAATTGGTGACCTCACCCCAGATACCCGCCGCCTCTTTATTGTGGGAGACCCCAAACAGTCGATCTACCTCTTTCGGGACGCAGATGTCACTCGCTTCAAGGCGGCACAGGTAAGGATCATGAGTGACTGCAAGGGACGCCTCATCAACCTCGATACCAGTTTCAGGAGTACCCGTGAAGTCCTTGGGTGCGTGAACCACCTCTTCCAGTCGATCTTTGCTTCAACAAAAAAACCCTGGGAGTTTGGCTATGAACCACTCTCGGTCTGCGAGGAGAAGAAAAATTCGCGGGGGTCTGTGCTTGTTCTCCTACCAAAACGATCAGCAGAAAGTAGCAGGGCAGCAGACCACAAGGAGATCGAGGCCGGGATGGTTGCCGAGATGGTGCATCAGCTCGTCTTTTCCGGAGACCTGGTAATTTCTGAGAGGGGTGGAACGTGCAGGCCTGCAGAGTATGGGGATATTGCCATCCTCCTTGAGCGGAGGACCCATCTCTCTTCGTACCTGAACGCACTCGCACAGAGAGACACTCCTATCTTTGTGCATGGCGGTATCGGGTTCTACACCAGACCTGAGATCTATGACATCTATAATCTCCTCTCATTCCTGATCAGGCCTTATGACGACGCTGCACTCTATGGCCTGCTTAGGTCACCCTACTTCTCGCTATCAGATACCACGCTCTTTTGCATCCAAAAGATTGAGGGAGCGAGACGGGGTGCCACTCTCTATGAACGGATGCAGATGTACCTTACGCAGAGTCAACCGGGACTAGCGGAATGGGCAAGCGAAGGACCCCTCTGCCCAGGGGCGGAGAGAGAGAAGGTCGCACGGGCATATCGTCTCCTTTATCGGTGGATTGGATATACCGGACGTGAGTCGGTGGTACTCCTCATGGCGAGGGTTCTGCGGGAGTCTGGGGTGCTCGTTGTCTACGGAGCACTCCCCCAGGGTGAGCAGCAGGTGGCCAACCTTGAAAAACTGATTGAGATCGCCCGTGGTCGGGAAGAAGGGGAAAATTATGCCCTTAATGATCTTGTGAGCGAGATCTCGGCGTCTATTAACGCCGAGGAGCGGGAGGGTGAGGCTGCACTTGATACCGTCTCCCGCACCTCGGTCAATATCATGACTGTGCACGCAGCTAAGGGCCTTGAGTTCCCAGTTGTCATCCTGCCTGATATGGGATCTTCACGGGAAGGCAGGCAGCCCCCAATCCTCTCTGGGGACAATCAGACCCATATGGGGGTTAAAATTCCAAATCCGGACCATGATTATGAGATCGAAGAGACGCCGGTATATACTGCACTCCTCCTGATCCAAAAGGAGAAAGAGGCAGCTGAGAGGAAGCGGCTCTTCTATGTGGGGGCTACACGGGCCAGGGACCACCTGGTATTCTGCGGGAGGCAGCCTTCCAATTTCTCCCTCGCTCTCGATGAGAGCAATAACCGGATAGACTGGGTATGTTCACTGCTAGGGATTACACAAGCGCATATCTCCTCTGGAGATCCAGTCCTGCTAGACCCCGGGGACGGAGGAGAACCGATCGAAGTTCGGGTCCTGACTGATCCTGACCAGCTCACTCGGGACTGGGCCCGTGCCCAGGCTCCAGTTGTAATACTACCGCCTGAGTACCAGGGCCAGTCAGGCCGCCGTATAAACTCGTGTACTCCTGATGACGCCGGGGTGACTGCTTTAAGGCATACAGTTCTGAGCCTGTCTAGGATCATCAACAAGGGCAAATTAGAGGGGGACATTCATGAGCGGGCCCTTGTTATCCCGGGCTGCGGAGACCTTGGGGCAGATGAGACCGGAAATCTGCTTCACCAGGTCTTTTCGGGAAAAGATGCGGCATCCACCATCAAAGAGTACGGAATCACCTCGCCCGTTGCCGCAGCGTGGTGCAGTGATGCCTACACGAAGTTTCTCAATCACCCCCTTATGCAGGGGGTTGAAGAGACCTTCTGTGAACTTGCGTTTGTGACAAGCATTGGGGAGTATACGGTCGAAGGGAGGATGGACCGGCTCTGCAGGAGATCAGACGGGAGCTGGATGGTTATCGATTATAAATCGGGTGATGATCCGGGTGTAAAGTTTCAGTTGAATGTCTACCGGCTCGCTGCTGAGCATCTGCTCGATACATCGGTCGCAATGTACCTCTATACTTTGCAGTCAGGAGAGATGACACACATTGCAGAGATTGGGCGGGAAGAGGTCCTGGTGCGGATCAAAGAAGCGGTTGATGAGGAGCACTGCTGCTAGTGCGGAGGTGACCCCCCAAGGATCAAAGGTCTTTTATTCAGTCAAATATGAGGGGCCGCTACATCAGGCCTTGTTCTTCAGGTTATGCTTCAAAGACCTTGGGAGCAAGCTGGTACGATGATAATTTCAGGAAATCCGATCGGTGCAGGGAGGAGTGTTTAGGTAGCGGAATTGGCCCCCATGCGCTCATACCATGACAGCAGTCCTTCACTACTGGAGATTTTTGTAAATATGACTGGAGATGGATACTACTGTCTGTTCTAAGAGGGGTCTTGGCCTGGGGCGTTAGGATAATTGATTCCGCTCATGCACCAAACTTAAGAATAACTCATGAAGAATACTGATATGGAATCGTTTATGACAAAATGGGGACTTATATTCAAGGCTTTTGCCATTACCATAGCACTACTGGTGGTACGACTGGTCTTCGATATCTTAAATTTCGATGTGCTCACGGTGACCAACCTCATTACTGCATTCATTGGAGGCGCAATCTTTACTATCGCGATAATCTTTACAGGGACACTCACTGATTACAAAGAGAGCGAGAAGATACCTGGTGAGATCGCCACGTCAATAAGGACTCTTTATAGTGACATCTCCCTAGTCCGAGTGCCTGATGAGGAGACAGCTGGAGTGATGAGGGGAAAGGTTGCTGACCTTCTTAAAACCATCAATGCAAACTTTAGAAATAATACATGGGACCTGCATAAGATAGACGGTGCTATCGATACTATCAACCACGATATTGCTGCCCTTGTTGATCTGAATGTCCCGCCACAGTACGTCGTGAAACTGAAGAACGAAGTAACTGCCCTAGATAGGATCTCACACCGGGTCAAGACCATAAGTGAGACCTCTTTTATTCCCGCTGCATATGCAATAGCAGAGATTGCTGCAGCAGGTGTGGTCTTGCTCCTCTTCTTAGTAAAACTGGACCCTTACTATGAGGGCCTTATAATCTTCACTGTTCTCTGCATGCTCATGACCGCCCTCATCCTCCTTATCAAGGATATGGATAACCCGTTTGAGGTGGGAAAGAACAGCAATGCTGACATCGACCTCTTTCTCCTCTGGGACCTTGAGCAGAAACTGAACGAGAAGAGGGGCCCTTGAAATATCGAAATTGGGGGGACCCCTATGACACAATCCCATCAATAGTCATTTCCAAGCGGGTGAAACACCGGACCGGGCAGGAAAACTATAGATGCACTAATAGACCCGGTTGAATATTTAGTATGCCAGATCCACCTCCTACAACCCTATCAGATCTCATCCACTCAATCTCCGGAGGGAAAGGCACCCAAAAGTCTACTCCCCTCCTCAACCTGATCGTAACCCACTACGCCGACAGAATCGGTCTTTTCGAATATATCGACCGCCTTGTCCCCTGGGATGAAAAGACATGGCCTGCGAGCCCGGGAATGCTTACAATGAGCATCGTCCATCTCTTCTGCTTAGAAAGATGGCGAACGATCTTACTGGATGAAATTCCATATCAGCTTGGAAATAACGACTTCGAATGCCTGCTCGGCATTCCTATTGACCCTGAAGTCCTGGTGCCCGGTGTATATGAACCACTCTTCGACGGCCTCGCCCTGACAGATCCCGGCGTGGTCTTTGGAACCCTTGCAGAGAATGTGCATGCCGCCTTTCCTGACCTCACCATGAGGTCACCTCCTGCCAACACAACATTTCACCTCATCTATGAGAAGTATGTTATCGATGATGCGGGGGGTGGCCTGACCCTACACCCGGTCCGCCATGATAACGAAGAGTTCGTCAGTCATACAGTACAGACCGGGATTGTCGCCGACGGGAGCGGTCTGCTCTACTATGCCGATACGATACCCCCCTCCATATCAGAGGAGGAATGGACCGCGAATGTCCTTGCAGATCTCAGTACCAGGGCAAACTTCAGGTCCCCGGAGGTCACCGTTCTTGCAGATGCCGCGCTGTTCCTTGGCAGGGCTCAATGCAACCGCATCAAGACTCCCCTGCCCATGGGCTTTATCTCCCGGATGCCTGCAAAAGGTTGCACTCCCCCTTCACGAGCGATCGTAAAGCAGGCATTGGACGAAGGGGCCTGGACTACCATAGGTGCCTGTTGCCGGGAGCCCAGCGGAGGAGCAGAGAGGCTGGCATACCAGTCTCATGAACTTTCGACCAGCATGTACGGCGTCCCGTGCCGTGCAATAGTATACCGGCCTATTGGGTCGACTGATAAGGTGCACAAGCGGATGGAACAGCAGCGCGAGGTGATCGCTGCATATGAAGAGCACTTCGCCCAATGTCTCTTTGACTCTCCCAGTTCAGCTGCAAAAGAGATCAAAAATTTCCGAAGATCGGTCAGGACGCCCTACTTTACTGTCAAATGCGAGATAATACCAGAGGATACAGACTACCTGGTGGTCATATCAGGGATAGAGCCCAGAAAAGACCGGGTTGAAAATGAGTCGAAGAGTGGGGCACCATTTGTGCTTATCACAAGTGCACCGACAGCAGGGGTCGACTCTCGTGAAGTGCTCATGAGGTGGAAGGAAGGACCGAATGTGAAGCGAATGCATACCAATCTCAGGCGGTCCTGCAGCCTGGCGCCAGGGTTCCTGAAAGGTAACCGGATAAGGGGGTTGATGCTGGTTTTACACCTCTCCCATCTCATCAAGAGCGCTCTCTCTGCAGTTGCACAAGCGAGGATGCATGCCCTCGGAAAGCCCCCCTATATGAGCGCCTTGATTGCACCGCTCCAGACACCTACCTATCTGCAGATCTATCGCGGGCTCTCACCATTCATGGTGCGCTACAAAGAGGATTCAGTTGAGATACGGACCAGGTACCCAAAAGACACGGCCTCGCTCCCCTACCTCCTGCAACTCCTCGATGTCAAAGAATAACTGAAAGGAGGAGAACAATACGCAGCCCACTCGTCCAGCCGCACCCAGGATAGAAGGGGAGAGAGGTCATGCCCTTGGGAACCCCCGCACCTTGAGGGCCGCTGCTATCTCCTCCAGTGTTGCAGGGTCGTCGATTGTAGCCGGGACGTTGTATAGGGTCCCGTCAGCTATCTTTTTCATAGTCCCCCTCAGGACCTTGCCTGACCTGGTCTTTGGGAGACGGTTGACGACGATAGCCGTCTTAAATGACGCTATAGGACCGATACGGTCCCTCACCTGCAGAACCAGGTCAGATTCTATCAGGTCATGGGAGCGTCCTGCACCTGCTTTTAGGACCACGAAACCCACCGGGACCTCGGCCTTGATGGTGTCATGCACCCCTGCCACTGCACACTCTGCCACGTCAGGGTGAGTCGCGAGGACCTCCTCCATCGCCCCGGTAGAGAGGCGGTGGCCAGCGACATTGATGATATCATCAGTCCGCCCCATCACCCAGAGGTAGGAGTCCTCATCGATATACCCAGCATCAGAGGTGAGGTAATACCCAGGGTAGGCGGCAAAGTAGGTCCTCTCGAAGTCGCGGTCGTTCTGCCAGAGGGTCTGGAGGCAGCCAGGGGGGAGGGGAAGGCGGATTACGAGGTTTCCGGTCACCGCAGCCCCCACCTCCCGCCCCTCGTTGTCGAGTGCCATTACTTCGTATCCAGGCATCGCACGAGAACACGACCCGGGTTTAACCGGCATGGGCGAGATCCCGACCGGATTTCCGCCTATCGCCCACCCGGTCTCGGTCTGCCACCAGTGGTCGACCACCGGAACTGCAAGTTTCTCTTCTGCCCACTGGAGGGTCTCAGGGTCGCACCGCTCGCCGGCGAGGAAGAGGGTGCGAAGCGTCGAGATGTTGTAACGGCGGATGTGCACCCCGTCAGGGTCCTCGCGTCTGATCGCCCGGAACGCGGTCGGAGCGGTGAAGAGGACCGATACACGGTGTTCCTGGACAACACGCCAGAACGCCCCGGGGTCAGGAGTGCCAACTGACTTGCCCTCGTAGATGATTGTGGTGCAGCCATAGAGGAGGGGACCGTACACGATGTAGGAGTGACCTACCACCCACCCAATATCAGATGCAGCCCAGAAGACCTCCCCGGGAGAGACTCCATAGAGGTTGCGCATGGTCCAGACGAGTGCAACGGCATGACCCCCGTTATCACGGACGACTCCTTTGGGGACCCCGGTCGTCCCTGATGTATAGAGGATGTAAAGCGGGTCTGTTGCTGCTACCGGTACGCAGGGTGTGGGGGACGCAGTAATAATATCATCCCAAAGGATGTCGCGCCCTGGCTTTACCGGTGCAGACCCCATTGACCTCTGGACGATGACGACTGCATCGGGCTGGAAGGCGCTCTCCTCAAGGGCGCGGTCGAGTAGGGGGAGGTATGGGATGACCCTGTTCACCTCGATCCCGCAGGAGACGGTGATAACGAGACTGGGCCGGGCATCGCTGATCCTCTTGGCAAGCTCGTGTGGTGCAAAACCCCCAAAGACCACGGAGTGGATGGCACCGATACGTGCGCATGCGAGCATTGCAACGACTGCCTCGGGGACCATGGGCATATAGATGACCACCCTGTCGCCTTTTTTCACACCGATCCGGGCCATCCCCCCGGCGCAGCGGGCGACGAGGTCGAGGAGCTCGCGGTAAGTGTACCGCCTGATGGTCCCGGTGACCGGGCTGTCCCATATCAGTGCGACCTGGTCACCCCTCCCCCCCTCGACATGGCGGTCGAGCGCGTTGTAGCAGCTGTTCAGCACAGCCCCCGAAAACCACCTGGAAAAGGGGGGATTTCTATTGTCAAGGACACTGTCCCATCTCTGGTACCAAGAGACTGCGCCGGCTGCCTCACCCCAGAACGCATCTGGGTCCTCGAGAGAGCGGCGATAGACTGCATCATACTCCACCGGGATCACGCTACCCCTCATAAACGTACAATATAGATGGGTGGAGAAGCTGGAGATAAATAGGTGTCCTGGGGAGGGTGAGCAACCCATAACCCGAGATTGAAATGAGGTTTTCTGTATGAGAACTTCTCCCATATGCGAACTCTTAAACACCTGGGAAATGACGGGAAGGTTGTGGTGCAGAGTGGGAATGGGTATAGAGTGGCTGCCCCAGGGAGTGTCAGGGAGCCGGTAATAATTCCTAATCCAGACAATTACAAAGATAGACGCACTCTTTTATTCAGTATCTTTCACCTTTGATAAGACGAGAGAGAACTAAAGAGAGCAAATCTGTCGATACAAGAGAGCGGTCCCTTGGCCGGCAGCCAGGTACACTCGGGCATCATTGGACCGGATATTGACTCCACCCATGACTGGTCCTTCCTGCTAATACTTTTGCATGAAGGGTCTGATATGATTGCTGCGGGGGGAATAATCTGGCGTTCGCCTTTCATCTGGAACAGTCCTTTCACGGAAATATGCCATTATAATCGCCACGGAATTCAAATATGTGCCTTAATTGTGGATATTTATAAGTTAAACAGGAGGTTAGGCCTCATTAAAGTTTCATGTTGCATGGTAGCCTCACAAGATCAGGTTAACCCACGGCGAGGGGACGCGGGCACCTTCATGAGATAGATTAATGGTCCTGAAGAAGGTCTGTAAGTAGCGGAGAATGAGATATCCCTGGAATTTTGTGAGTAGTCCAGTCTGCCCACTACTATTTCCCCACGGCACCTGGCTTGTAATGCCTGATCAGGTCGAGGACCACAGGAAAGTTCTCTTCTGTGCAGTAAAGCCCGATAGGGTAGATGAGCCACTTTTGCCTGACGAGGATGAACCGGTCCCTGGGGTACACCCTTATGTAGCGTACCTCATCCCATCTGATAAAACCCCGCTCACTACTCTTTGCAAGGATCGCAGCCCCTGTCCCTCCGAGTGAACGAAACAGCAGGGAACCTGCGAGTGCAGCCCGATTCACAGTTCTAGTCATAGACCCTGCTGCAAAACCTACCCCGTCCTGGTTCACGACAAAGACTGCAGAAAGTCCACCTCTTGATGCGACGTGAAGAAAGACTAGCGTTACTACAAGCAGTATGAGAAAGATCAGACCGGCGATGAGGACCAGAGGACCGATGTCGGTCAATGTTGCAACGAGTCCCTCAGAGAGCCCATAGGGGATGCCAATGAGGAGGAATAGGGCCCCGGGGCAGATGATGAGAAGGAGGAGAGCGTCACGGACGATGACACGGTTTCCGATCAGCCGGACCTTGGTCTCCCAGATAATAGATCCCTCTGCAGTGGCCGTCCTGGAACCTCCTGCAGCCACAACTCCTGACTCTGCCACGCTCATGTTCTGGTCAACTGTTCAGAACTCAGCACACATGGGATATAAGGTGGGTGGAGAGAGAGAACAGGGGACAGAGGAGGACGTGGCTCGCAGTTACATTACACGTAATAAGGCCGTGCTCAAGGGGGACTACATCTGGGACCAACTCTTCCAGGCCCCCATAAGTGCACTATGACGTCTTTTCTGACACAACCCTAGCACGCGAACCTATATTCATTCGCCTGACGCATGTCAGTACATGGGAGTCATTTTTTGCGAAAATTGCGGGACACAGATCCCAGATGATTCAAAGTTCTGTGAATCGTGCGGGGCCACCATTACGGTGCCACCCGCTGCACCTCCTCCGGCGTATCCTGTTGTGCCACAACCTCCCCCGGCGAGAACACCCGGGAGTGGAAACGCTATCCCGAAGGCTGCGATAATCGGGGTCGCCGCAGTCGTGATCATTGCAATCATTGCCGCGGTGCTGTTGATCCCACCCGCATCACCCCCGACCCCGCCTTATACGGTGTATCGTCCCAACACAACCACACCCACGACGGTCAGCGTCACATACCAGGGGATGACCGTACAGCAGCTCTATGACAAAGGGATCGAATTAAAAGACCAGCAAAAATACAGTGAGGCTATCGCATATTTTGACCAGGTCATCGCCAAGGAGCCGTCCCATCAGGATGCATGGTCATACAAAGCATACTGCTATCTCCAATTAGAAACTAATGAAAATGTACTGACAAGTGCTGATAAAGCACTGAGTCTTGACCCACAGGATAAATGGACTTGGACTAATAAGGGACTGGCTCTCGACAATTTGGGTCGCTATTCAGAAGCGATCACATGTTATGACAAGGCAATAGCAATTGATGCAAACTACAAATATCCATGGAATAATAAAGGGTGGGCTCTTGAACAACTTGGAAGATATTCAGAAGCGATCCGCTGCTATGAGAAAGCACTGGAGATCGATCCAAATTATTCTACTTCACAGAACAACTTAAACCGAATTAAAACCAAGATGGCCACCTCTGCCCCCCCAACAACGACCAGACCAGCGAGCACAGAGGACTTGATCTTGGATGTCTGGACCCTTAACGCGGTTAAGAACAACCCGTCCTATCTCCCGAAACTCTCACTGAGCAGAACAGTGACAGTCACCAAGGTCCTGACCTACCACTGGAATGATGGGAAAGGTGCCACACCAGGGTCGATCACCATACTGGACAATGATCAGAAAGCAGTTGGGACCTGGAAGGCTAAAGGTGAGCCTGGGATGTACGATGTTCCGAATGCCAACTGGGTCGCCACACCAAATATTGACCTCCAGGCAGGGACCTACTACATCAAGGACACCAGCCCCAGCACCTGGTCCTGGAATGAGAATACCAATGGGCAGGGTATGACAAAGGTGTGGGGGATCAAGAAATGAACTGATGGAGGGAGCAGGAAAGATTGTTTTCCTCGTCCTCTCCCCCTGCATATCTTTTGCTGAAAAAGTGTCATCCCAGATATTCTCGGTATATTGCAGTGTCCACTGCGCAATGCTTACAGCTCATGGAATCTCCCTCCCCTCTGGGAGCCCGTCTCTGGTTGTGATGGTCTTAGCAGAGGAGCCGTCCCAGGTGGAAATCCCGTATTATAGCCGATCCAGAGGTTACCGAATCATCAACAAGTAGTGCCTGGGTAAACTCTTGTTCAGGTGTGACAGGGAGAGGCTCTACCTGGGTGGACGCAGGGTCGATTAAGAATACGCTGTCCTTTCCCCCGCAACAAGGGTCTTATTCCAAGAGACGAGTGCCTCAAAATCATGGGGGACCGGAAACGGTATCCACCCCGTATCAGGGCTTCCCACTACCCATTACAAGACGAGGGAATATCCAGCAAGCGCGAAAGCGGCTTTCTGGCTGCAATGGGGGTGATATGCAGTGCGAAGAGTGTTCATGGGGGGCAATGCAACAGATATCAACGCTCTGTCCCCCTACAGATTGACAAGAACGCAAGTGACAGCCCCTTATAATCACTATAAAGGAGCACCTGGTCCTGGAACGAAGGAGACGAACGGCCAGGGCATCAACAAGGTCTGTGGGGCCTACCGGTAAGAGGGAAGTGCCTCCTGTGCTCCACCCTCTTTCATCCCGATCAATTGTCTATTTTCCCCCAACAACTCAGATCTCACTCATATAGACTGGCTAGATGCCCCCACACCCCTTCGCTGCTGAGTCGCCCCCATCCTCCTCTCTCTGCTCCTCTCCCACACTGTGACCGGGATTCCGAACAGCGTCCGGGAGCCAGTCTGCATGACTGCGATCAAGGTCGACCTGAGTAGCCTACGACCTTTCCTGGAAAGAGAGCTTTGGCACTTCCAACCATCCTCTCCGCAGAGGTCATTGCGGCGAGGGTGAATACCCTGATGGTCGGTGCACTCCTAAATGTGATGGATAAGCAGTATCGAGAGGCGTTGGTACCAATCAGCTAGGTGGAAAAGCTCAACACATA
>JAPKXQ010000038.1 GCA_026394765.1 Methanomicrobiales archaeon | reverse complement strand
TTGGGCCTCTCGGTCTCCTTTTTACCCCTCTCGGGATGATACTTGCACAGACCATCCTAGTCATCCCCCTCATGACAGGGACGACACTCAATGCCCTTTCAGGGGTGAGCCAGACGCTAAAAGACACCGTGGTGTCGCTTGGGGCAAGTACCTGGCAGGCTGTGTGGACCGTCGTTAAGGAGGCGAAGTTCGCCATCCTTGGAGGAGTCATCCTGGGGTTTGGCCGGGCGATATCAGAGGTGGGAGCAGCGATGATAATCGGTGGCAATATACGGGGCCATACCAGGGTGCTCACCACGAGTATCGCCCTGGAGACCTCTATGGGCAACCTCTCACTCTCCCTTGCCCTCGGGATCATTCTCCTCCTGATTGCACTCATTGTTACTACGCTTCTCTACGCAGTCCAGCGGCGGTGATTTGCAACGATATCGCTTGATAATGTCTCTATGAATGCAGGGGGGAGAAAGATCCTCAAAAATATTTCGCTAAATTTCGAAAAAGGAGAGATCATATCCCTTATTGGGCCTAGCGGTGCAGGAAAGACCACCCTGCTCCGTATCATGGACCTCCTCGAACGCCCAACCAGTGGAAGTGTCTTTTATAGTGGGGTGGATACTGGAGGCTCAGAGAAAGAACGGCTCACCATCAGGAGAAAGATGGCGATGGTCTTTCAAAAACCAGTCGCTTTATCAGGGTCAGTCCTCCAGAATGTCGCAACCGGTTTGCGATTCAGGGGCATACCACGAGGGGAGACAAGTGAGCGGGTGAACGAAGCCCTCACTACTGTCGGACTTGGGGAGTATGGCGCACGGATTGCATCCACTTTGTCAGGTGGGGAACTGCAGAGGATAGCTCTCGCCCGAGCCCTCGTAACCAGACCTGAAGTCCTCCTCCTCGACGAGCCTACTGCGAACCTCGACCCCCTCTCTTCAGCTCATATCGAACGTCTCATACGTGTAATCTGCAGGAGATGGGAGGTGACTGTCGTGATGGCGACCCACGACATGCACCAGGGGCAGCGCCTTTCAGACCGTGTTGCAGTACTTATCGAAGGGGTGCTGGGCCAGGTGGGAAGCCCGAGTGAAGTCTTCTATACCCCTTCTTCGAAATCTGTCGCGAGACTTGTCGGGGTCGAAAATATCATGGACGGATCGGTCATGCACCAGGAGGAAGGTCTCGCAGTGATCTCCTTACATGACGGCGGAACTCTACAGGCCACCTCCAACTATCCTGTGGGGACTGAGGTTTCCGCTTTTCTCCGCCCCGAAGAGGTGACCATATGTATCGGTTCTCCGGGCCGCGTGAGTGCACTTAATGAGGTGACGGGTAATATCGTGCAGATGGCGTACACCGGGTCTATCGTCAGGGTTGAGGTGGCGACGACCCCGCCACTTTATGCAATCATCACGCGGCGGTCTGTCGATGACCTCGGACTGCGCGAAGGCATGCCAGTGACCTGCTCGTTCAAGGCGAGTGCGGTTCATGTGCGGCCCTATGACCTATAATCTCACTGGTATCAGAGATCTGGAGTGAAATGATGCGGGGTATCGTACTTGCGAGCGGAAGTTCAGGAAATTCCCTTCTCCTGGAAGGATCGAGCGGAGCACTCCTCATCGATGCCGGACTCTCGGCAAAAGAGATATTGCGACGTATATCCGCAGTCGGAAGTGACCCTTCCGCAATTTCAGCCATCCTCGTCAGCCATGAGCACACCGATCATATCCGCGGGTTGAGTGTCCTTTCCAGGAGGTTGAACGTGCCTGTTATTGGGACTTTGGGCACACACCAGGCACTCATCAGGCAGGAGCGGGGCGGAAAGACGTGCACTTCTCATATCCAGTGCGCTTTCCAGACCGAAACGAATGTCGGTGACTTTGTAATCTCACCATTTCCAACTTGTCATGACGCGATTGAGGTAATCATTGTCCTAAGATGCTTGATGAGGGCCCCTACCCTCATTTTCTCAAGCAGAGGATACGCTCGCGTCACGGTCACCTCTCCAACACCATGACAGCTGACCTGATCAGAGAGATGGGGAGTTCAGGGCCTGCACATCTTCTCCTTGCCCACTTGAGTGAGGTGAACAATACCCCGGAAAGGGCGCTTGCAAGCGCGATGGGTGGGCTTGGCCTACTTATCGACCAAGTAAATCTGGCAGTCGCCGGAAACCCAGGGAGCGCCACGTGGCCTGTGGAGGTGCGACTCTGATCTGATGCTAAACCCAATCTTCAGTTCTGAGAGACTTTGAACATCCGCATGCAATATTCGTCGATCGAGTCGATAAGCACTTTTTTTGCGGTCTTAGCCTGTTTTTCATCTTCAGAGAAGATGTCTTGAAGAACGTATTCGATCAGGGTGACGTAGTGGTTCTTGGACGGGAGGCGCTTTTTGATATCTTCCAGGCAGGCAAATGATTCGATCCGCGCACCCGACATAATCTCGAAGATGAAGTCGAGGAGTAAGATGACGTTGGCTGGAAACTTCTGTCGCAGCGCAAGCTTCCGAAACCGCTGGTAAGCAGTACCCTGCTGAGAGATGATAGCAAGGAGAAGGCCATAGTATGTCGGCTCCAGTTCATCAGGGTACTGCTGCATCATCTGTTTTACCACCGCCGCCGCCCCTGATGGGTCACGGTCCTCGATCCTGAAGTGGTAGAGTTCCCGCAAAAATAACATATCGTCGAAGAACCGATCAGATGCAATTTTTAAGAGCTCTCCCCGCATCTCACGGTTCCCATCTTTCTTTGCCTTTTCAAGGCCGATCCTGAGGTAATCGGGCTCTTCTGGGAACCACTCGAGCGCCTGTTTCATCATAAACCAGAAAATTTTATTGATCCGAAGATCCTGGACAACTTTTGGAAATTTCAGCCTGTTGACAGGGGGCCTGATCCTCACCAGCTCTATGATCTGCTCACGAGCGCGAAGTGACATGGCGCCTGGCTGTCCTGGCATTCCCGCCTTATCTGTAGGCATGTGCTCGGTCGAAAGGACGAAATAGCAGTATGCGATCGCCATGCAGATGGCTGCGTCCATCTTCCGGAATTTCTGGAGAATCTCGACCGCCTCGGTATACTTGCCACTATCGATGAACTTTATCCCAAGGATGATATCGAAGATTATCCTCCCGCTCTGCCGCCGCTTCACGCGGACCGCATGGTTAAAAAGTCTCTCAATGTATTCGATATCTTTGGCGCGGTTGCTGGTCTCAAGGACTTTTACCGTTATCTCGTCGATGAACCGGTCATAGGCGGTATCGCCGATAGTGGGATACTGGTTCTCAAGTATAGCTATGATATGTCCAAAGAAGACCGGCAGATTTGTATCTATCTTCTCGCTGTTCTTCTCGATGTACTCAAATGACTCCTGCCTGGTCTTGTCTAACTTAAGTGCGAGAACGGCATCAGGTTGCCACTCAACCGGCATAGCTGGGCTCCAGTTCCTTATGTCCGAACATGTCTCTTCTGATGTTAAGCTAGTTATATGTGAACTGAATTATACCTGCCGATGGGACAAACGAGGAAGGTGAAGATAAGGAATCGTTATACATTCCTACCCGCAACCTTTGGGCAGGGTGAATGGTATCCGATTTGATCAGTTTTCGCGTCTCTGTGAGTCGATCGAAGGTGTGAGTGGGCGCCTGGATACGATTCAGATGATCGCTGAGGCAATACCTACTCTGATCGATTCGGAACTCCCTGTCTTTATCAGGTTTCTGATGGGCAAGGTCTTTCCTGACTGGAGTGAGCAGGTGCTGGGTATCGGCCCAAACCTCCTGTACGAAGGTGTGGCCTATGTCACCGGTCTGAAGAAAGGAGACGTCGTGACAACGATAGCAGGAGAAGGTGACGTCGGAAGGGCTGTAGAACGACTGCTCGCAAAAAAGGTCCAGACCTCGTTCTTTTCAGAAGAACCAGGGATTATGGAGGTTTATTCAGACCTGACCCGGA
Organism: Methanomicrobiales archaeon; assembly: GCA_026394765.1. Classification (GTDB taxonomy): domain Archaea; phylum Halobacteriota; class Methanomicrobia; order Methanomicrobiales; family Methanospirillaceae; genus JAPKXQ01. The sequence goes on along the minus strand of JAPKXQ010000038.1, from coordinate 7,870 downwards.
TCGCGTTATCTGGGGGAGTTAACTCACAGCGCGAGAAACTGCGGGGGATTAAAAAACTCTTTGCAAATGCAACCCCCCTTGAGGGGCGGTACCTTGCTCGTCTCCTCCTGGAAGATATGCGGATCGGGGTGGGGGAAGGAAACGTGAGGGAAGCGATTGCGCAGGCTTTCCAGATCGAGTCCTCCCTGGTAGAGCACGCCCACCAGGCACTTAATGACCTTGGAGAGGTCGCGGTCCTCGCTCGAACTGGGGAAGAATCTTTAAAAAACGTGCGTATACGTCTCTTTCACCCAGTTAAGATGATGCTTTCTCAGGTCGGGTCGATCCAGGGGGCGATTGCTGACCATAAGACGATCATCGCTGAAGTCAAGTATGACGGCAGCAGGTTCCAGTTCCACCGCGAAGGGAAAAAGGCGAGGGTCTACTCACGAAGACTCGAGGATGTCACCACAGCACTTCCAGATGTGGTCGCACGCCTTAATGAGGCCTGCTCACATGACGTCATCTTGGATGGTGAAGTGATTGCGATAAAAGACGGGAAGCCGATGCCATTTCAGAACGTGCTACGCAGGTTTCGGAGAAAGCACGACGTTGCCACAATGCGCGACGAGGTCGCGATGCTACCTATCGTCTTTGATATCCTCTACTGTGATGGTGAGACCCTTATCGACCTCCCTGTGACTGCCCGACGACAGCGACTCCTTGAGGTGGTGAATGGAGTTGCAGCTCCCCAACTGGTGAGCGCCGCCACCGAAGAGGTCGAGGCATTTTACCAGGCGGCGCTTTCAGAGGGGCACGAAGGGATAATGATAAAAGTTCCCTCCTCCTGCTACACCCCCGGAGTACGGGGCAAGAACTGGCTGAAGGTGAAACCCCAGGTAGATACCCTCGATCTCCTGGTGATAGGGGCCGACTGGGGAGAAGGAAAAAGGGGGCGCGTTTTTGGCTCTTTCCTCCTCGCGTGCAGAAATGATGCAGGAGCGTTCTCTCCTGTCACCCGGGTCGCAACCGGCTTTTCTGATGAAGAGCTGGCAACACTTCATGATCTTCTCAAGGACCGTGTGATCACAGCGAGTGGCAGGGAAGTGACCTTTGAAGGAGACCTGGTCTTTGAGGTGGGGTATGCAGAAGTTCAGATAAGCCCCAATTATGCAGTAGGGTTTGCTCTTCGGTTCCCACGCTTCATAAGAGTGCGGGATGACAAGGGCAAAGGTGACATCGATTCCATCGGAACGATCCGTGAGCGCTACGCGCTGCAGAACAGGAATGCCATATGAGACTGAGGGGGCGAAGTCCTGGAGGGAAAATTTAGAAGAAATCTTTGAGCGTCCTCTGGACCCTGATCTCTTTAAGCAGTGTGCTGTGCTGTTCCCATGCCGGATACCCGAGGTATGTGGAGGCCACACTGCATGCAGCAGGAATTGAACTGCATTGCACTGGCGGGTTTCGAAATGCAGCTCTTACCACCTCCCGGACTACCCATACTCCTAGCGGCGCCCAGTAGTCCCCGGTCACCACTCGCACAAGCACCGACCGCGCAGATCTCTGCTGCGATGTGAGGTACTCGGTGACCCCCAGCCTCCCGGCATAGTACCCGCCTGCGATTGGGGAGTACCCGGTTTTTTTCAGCCCCTCGTGGTCTGCAACCACTGTGTCGCCGCGCCCCTGGCCCCAGAGACTTTTACTCTTCCATACCTCAACCATCTCAAATCTCCATGGCCCGGGAGTGAGGATGCAGGCAACCCGGTTTCCATAGAGCTCGGCGGTAAAGACCTCGATCTTGTCAGTACCCGCAAATTTCACAGTCGCACGTTTCAACCGGCTGCCCAGGATGTCATCAACCGCGGTGATGGACCACCGTGTGGGAACGACCCTTCGTCGTACTCCAAGAAGCCCGGCTGAAAGGAGGGTTGTGATCTGGTGGGTATCAACCCCTTCATTATAGAGTGTCCCGCACGCTTCGGTGGCGGTGAGGTCCGTGTCCCCGGTTGCCTGCTCAACAGGTCTGGAGACTTTGGCTGGTTCGGTGACAGATAAAGAATCGAGGGCACCAGACAGTGCGATGGGGGCTATTGTACCATCAAAAACGAGTGCAAATGAGACAGGACGCGAGAAGGAGGCCTCTACACGGGGCGGACTGCTTGCCATGGCGATCTCTTCCACCCCTTCCCAGAGCCTCCCCTGGTCCATGGTCCCCCGTATTGTCCGGGCCCTCATTCCTATTATATCCCCGATGCCAAGCCCTCTTCCGATCCAGTCCAGGGGGTTATCGGGCTCATGTGTGAGGAGAGGGCCACCTCTGACACGCGGGTATCCATAACTCCCGATAAAGACCGAAGGGGCAGTCCCATCGTACGTAGTCATCTGCCCAGTACCTGCAAGGGATGCGAAACGACTCACCACCGGGCAGCGGGGGAGCCCGCAGAAGCCCCGGCCCTTACATGTCGCGCACTCGATTCGGTACCACCTCGTAGTCTGCAGCAGGCACTACCCGCGCGCCGAGGTACCTTGTCACCGATGCTACGAACTCTCCCCATGCCACGCCTTTTGTCGGGACTTCCCGGACCACCTCAGCGCCGATGTCGTCGTCCCGTTCAGAAGTTGCTATGAGAACAAGTGATCCGGAATGATCGCCCGGCATCACTATCCCCTCCGCATCTCCGTCTGTTATCCCGAGGACCGGGACACCCAGGTGAGTGCAGATGTGGCAGCATATGGCAGTGGTGTCGTCCCCGATAGCAAGGACTCCACAGGTGTTCTCCCCAATTGCTTGGTAGAACCCATGGCCACAGTGGTCCACTACAAGGACATCGCCTGAAGATGGCGGAATGGAACATGGAGAATGAACGACTGGCGCTGAAGTGCGGACCATCCCGCTCTTGCACCACGCTGAATGAAGGCTTTTGACGCCCTGGGCATTAAGGCGGTGAAGACCTGAGAGTTTCGGGGTGAGACCGGACTTATGGACCAGCTCTCCTTTCACCATCGCAAGGACCACTTCATGGGAGACTGCCCGCCCGATCACGATGCCGTTGACAAAGACCGGCTCTCCCGGGAGACAACCCCGCAGGGACCGCACTGTGCCATCAACGTGTCGGGTGGGAAGTGCATAAACGAGTGAGAAACCTGTCGCACTCACGATAGCATCAGCAAGTTTGCGGTCTCCAGATCCCCAGCAATAGACCGTCTTATCCGCACACTCTGCATGGACAAGGCCCCTGTCTCCGAGGCGGTCAGCAACTATCTCTCCAAAGACCCTCCCGCTCTCTCCGGTCTTTCCATGGTTGAGGAGGAATGCCATAGGGCCAAGGTCTGCTATGATCCGGCTTGGGGGATCTCCCGGACACTCATGGAAAATTCCCGACTCTTCGGCAGCGGTCCGTGCCATAACCCCCGCTACAATGACTTGGTTGGGCCTGCAGGTGGTGAGGAAGAAGTCGACGTCGCCATGATCGAAGGCTTGTGGCCCATGGACAACCATCACCCGCGCCTCCTCCCTGCTGGCAGAAGTTGGCGCAATAAATGACCCGGTGCTCCCTCTCATGCAGTCATGTACCCAGTCTCAAGTAGTCATCTTTAAGGCGCGTGATATCGTCCTCTTCCAAATACTCCCCGATCTGAACCTCTATCACCTCGAGGGGTATTCTTCCTGAGTTGCCGAGTCTATGAACCACTCCTGCGGGAACGAATGTGCTCTCCCCCTGCCTGATCTGGAGGGACTGGTCCCCGAGGATGACGTCGGCCATCCCGCTAACTACTATCCAGTGTTCGCTCCTGTGGTGGTGCATCTGGAGTGACAACTTCCTGCCTGGCTTAACACTGACCCTCTTTATCCGGTATAAACTGCCACGTTCGAGGTCAGTATAAGACCCCCAGGGGCGAAATACCTGGAGGTGGTACTCGGCGATGGGGTCTCCTTTTGCCTTGAGCATTCTGACGAGGTCTCCTACGCGTTCGGACTCGGCAAGGCTGCAGACGAGAAGTGCGTCGCCAGTATCAGCTATCACTGCATCGCTGATCCCAATCACCGCGGTGGTCTTGGTCTTGGGCGTGAGGACGAGGATGTTATTGGTGTCCATTGTAACAACCGGGCCCGCATCATTGGGAGCATCCTCTCTTCTATACTCATTCCAGGCCCTGAAAGATCCGAGGTCAGACCACTGTGCATTGAGGGGGACTACTGCGATACGATGGGACTTCTCCAGGACTCCATAGTCGATAGAGAGCGAAGGGAGCCGTTCATAGTCGGGATCACCTTCCAAGAACTCCACTTCGATGTCAGGCTGGCTCGCAGCAAGTTCTTCAAAGAAGAGTGGGACTGATAGGAGGAACATACCACTGTTCCAGAGGTACCCCTCGTCCATATAGCGGGTTGCCGTCTCCTTGTCTGGTTTTTCTTTGAAAGCCGCCGCTTTGTACCCTATCGGGAGACGGGCACCGGGTGCGATATAGCCATACCCTGTGGCGGGATGCGTTGGATGTATCCCAAATGTTACAAGGTACTCATGTGCGATGGATGAGGCCCTCTCTATCTCTCCCATTGCTTCAAAATCCAGGTGGTGATCACTGGGAAAGACCCCAGCTACTCCATTGGGATCCTCCTTTCTAATAGTCCCAAGTGCCCATGCGATAGCAGGGAGAGTGTTGCGCATCATGGTTTCGCAGAGGACCCTGTTCTCTGAAATTGTCATCCCAAGGTCCTCGACCTGGCTCCCTACGAGGTATCTGTGCGCCTCGTTTGTGACGACTACGACCCGGTCAGGGGGAGAGATCACCCTGGCACGGAGAAAGGCTTCCTGGAAGAGGGACCGGTCCTTTAACTTTATGAACTGCTTGGGGTACTGGGTCCTGGAGAGGGGCCACAGGCGTGTGCCCACACCCCCTGCGAGAATAACCGACCATATTGGGTTCATTGTAGTGCAGAGGAGGTATCTGCGCGCGTCTCTTTATCAATTCCGGTAGGTCGAGAGGATGACTGAGTCAGTTTGGCATGATCACGCAGAGGAATCACGCCTCCATATCGCTATCCCGAGGACGATCGAACCCGTGATGATTACCCAGTTCCAGGTTGTTGCCTGGGGGGGTCGGTCTGTTTCAGCCTCTGGTACCGTAGTTTGGGTCATCAGGTCAGTTGTGCTTGGGACCAGGGGCGTGGCAGTTTCCAGGCCACCACCCAATATCAGAGGAGTGGGGACTCTAGTGGATAGCCCCCCATTGACCGTGGAAAGCGCTAGTGAGCGGTTAGAGAGAACGCTTTTCAACCCGGGGTTGATCATAAGAGCCCGGTCATAGGCTGCAAGGGCTGCGTCTAATTCGCCAGAAGCGAGAAGAGCGTCTCCACTGAGTGCCCAAGGCTCCGCATCCGACGCATCTATCTGCGAAGCCTGCGAGAACGCCCTTACGGCATCGTGATACTTGCCCAGTCCAAGGAGTGCACGTCCCTTTCCTATCCAGGGTGCAAAGAGATTAGGGTCGGTACGGGTCGCCTCGTCATACAAGGTCAGAGCGTCTTCGAACGCTCCCTGTTTGACTAATGAAGAAGCCCGCTGAAGAATCAGGGTAACATCATAGGAGGAGTCTCCGGCACCGTTTGCCAGAGCTGTCGTAGCACTGTCCTCAAAAGGAGATGGTCCGGTATTGCCATCACTATCACTACGATCATCCGGACTGTCAGGAGATATCGGGTCTATAGACCAGCCACATCCGCAGTCCTCTTCTCCGTGCACTATGCCTCCTGTCACAACGATGACTATACCCATGAGGAGTAGGATACCAGTCCAACTCCTGCCGGTTTGCATGGCTAGGGATATTCTTCAATTGAGTTATAGTGATCGGTTGGGATGAACATGTGATGGGTGAACTGAAAAGAGAGGGAGTCTGTATGCACAGTTCTGTTCCTGATCCTGTACAATCCTAGGATTTTATCAGTATACCGGGCAAAGTGATCGGGTATGAATACCGATATGGCACGTATCGGCACGGCCTGTCTCTTACTACTTGTAGCAGTCGTCCCGGCAGTGACCACGGCATCTCAGATCATGCCATATGATATTGCTCCAACCGGTGGGCTCATTGTTCCGCACGAACCGAACCAGAACGCTTGGTCAGTAGAACCACGCGGAGGGGTGCGTGTGGCGTATATCCCCCCTGCAGAACCAAGCAAGAACTTCAGACGTTATGTGGACAATGCATGGGGCTCCAGGATGGCTGCGCTTGTCAGTGGTCTCAGCAGTGGCCCAATGATGTGCCCGCTTTAAGGGTTCTTGGCAGCACCTGTGCGTCATTCAGGTAACTGCAAATAATATCTTTTCTCATTCCCTCTCTCATAGATAATTCGGGAATAATCTATTATCCTGAACCCCGGGTAATATCGTTCATGTGCAGTGCAAAGGGTTGTGCTGATTTTGAACATAAATACAAAGAACCCTTATGCAGTCGAAACGTGAGAGGAGTTGTGGAGTGAGTCGACTTCCCTGGTGAACGAATGGCAACAATCCACGCAACGATACGTGATGACATTCTCGCTGAGATTGATCGCGAGGCGCTGAATGCGAATGAGAGGTCACGTTGGATAGAGAAGGCCTGTACACACTACCTTTTGGCCCGTGAGGCACCGGAATATGGTGGACCTGGTAATAAGGGAGATGTTACATCTGTTCTGCATGAGAACGAGGACCTCATGGCACGAGTAGCCGATCTAGAGGATATGGTCGCAGAGCGTGACCATGAGAACGAGTCGTTGAAGAGTAACTTCCTGCTTGTGGAACAGAACATCAGAGAGTTTGAGAAGAACGTCTATTCTATTCAGGGTATTCTTCATGACCGTGAAAGGGAGACTGAAGTCCTCAAATCTCTACTAGAAGAGCGGACAAAGGACCTCGAATACCTGAGGGGCCTTGCGTATGTGATGGCCCAAAAACCTCTGCACCCGCCTGAATCTCAGGATCTCTCCCAATTGACAGAAGCTATTGAGGAGATCAGGACCAGGGTACGGCAGGCTGATGGGACACGGGAGGGGCACTCATTCTGGCAGAGGCTTGTCCGTAAAAGTCACCCCTGATTATTGTCACACTTATTCACTCCAGTCTGGGCATCACCCTTATCTTCAGGCCCGTCTTATCACTTTGTGTGATGGGTAACCATGACGGATAGTTTTGTCTGTCCCATCGGGCTCTCCCCTGCATGATCAGGGAAGGGACTGCATACTCCTGGACCAGGGGTGTGCCGGTCGTAATCTGAGAAATTCGGATATCTTCACGTTCTCTACCGCTCCTCTTGTAGATCTTGATGGAATATCGGGTATAGACCCCGTTCTCAAGGGTTTATACAGGGCGGCAATGCCGTTCCTGCCTTTGCTCATGTATCTGCAGACAGGAATTTTCCCGGAGTTTTCGACCCTGTATAGCAAGCAGAAAATCCTGCGCTTATTTCACGTACCTAACATGAGGTATAGCAGCGCGGGAACCCACGTTGAACTGGTCTTTTTCCATAATGCCCCAGAATGGCTTGGGCGAGAAGGTGGAGTTTTCCTATGATGAACGGCGCACGGATTCTCATTGAAGGATTGCAGCGGGAAGGAGTAGAGACGATCTTTGGGTACCCGGGGGGATCGGTCCTCCCTCTCTATGACGAGCTCTACCACAGTTCCCTGCGGCACATCCTGGTGCGGCACGAACAGGCGGCGGCGCACGCAGCAGACGGTTTTGCGCGAGCGAGCGGGAAGGTAGGAGTCTGCCTTGCGACATCAGGCCCAGGTGCCTGCAACCTGGTCACGGGAATCGCAACAGCGTATATGGACTCAATTCCGATAGTAGCGATCACCGGTCAGGTCCCGACAACGATGCTGGGCAATGACGCTTTTCAGGAGTCA
>JAPKXQ010000002.1 GCA_026394765.1 Methanomicrobiales archaeon | reverse complement strand
GTAGACTATACCGCAGTCTTACAATAAAAAAAAAGGTTATTTGAATATATCGTACATCTGGTCACTCCCTGTGCCAATGAGCCTGTCCCGCTCTTCCTTCTCATCGACCAATGCGAGGATCGGGAGTTCCATGCTGACACCTGGAGTATGGCCAAACATCTTCTCAAGCTCGACCTGCTGTGCATGCATAAAGAGCGAGTTGGGGATCTCCATCGGACAGTTCTCCTCACACTGGCCGCAATTGATGCACGAGTCTGCGATGTGAGAGAAGCGAATGAGGTGGAACATGAAGTCAGTGGGGAGGACCCCTGGTTTTACCAGGTATGGCTTCTTGGTGCTGCACTCGACGCAGTAGCAGATGGGACACTGGTCGATACACTCGTAGCACTTGATACAGCGTGAAGTCTCCTCCATGATCATCTTGAGGCGTTCCCTGCCATGCCCCAGTGCTTCGAAGTCCTTCTTGCGCCACTTGTCGCCGAGCTTCATCATCGCGCCTTCTATCTTAGCGCGGACTTCAAGGCCTTTCGGATTTGCAGGCTGCGTCTCGATTATTTTCGCATCTATTGCACCATTGAGAAGCTTCGCTCCCTTTTCACTGCAGACCTCTACAAAGGTTGCTTTTCCTGCTTTATCACCTATAACGCCCCAGTTTCCACATGCAAGATCTGCCTGGCGGGGGACCTTCATCTTGCAGCGGCGGCAGTTGGAACGGCGGCCATACCCGTGCTCCTCGAGTTCATCGATAGAGATGCCCTTGTGGCCACCTTCGTACTCAATGATGAACTGTCCCTTGTCGATCTCCTCTTTGTGAACTGTATTGGGATCTACCCCGAACTTGTCGGAGATCATCTTACGGGCCAGCACAGGGCTGACTGATCCCCCGCAGTTGACACCTATCATTATGATATTGTCAAGGTTGATCTGCTTTCTCTTTGCCAGTTCGTAAAACCCCATCGCATCGCAACCCTTCACAGTCACCCCGATCTTCATCTTCTCTGCGCCATTGAGGTACTTCTTGATCAGCTTTGGGAGGAGGAGGGTCCCGCAGTGGAGTGATCCGGCAGTCTCCTTTAACTCTTCAGGGTCGCTGATGAGGACAGGCTGAGCGTCGTAGAGATCCTTGCCCTTTTTGATTACAAGGACTGCATCAACCACCTTTGCTTCCAGGGCGTACTTCCACAGCCCTGTTACCGCACCACCGAGCTCCGCTCTCTCCTTAATCCCAGCATCTGTGGTCCATGCATAGAGCATATCACCCTTTGTTGCCATCTCACTTCACCCCTGCAATCTTCTCTACCGCGACTGCACAATGTTTCAGTTCGGGCATCTTGGACATCGGGTCGAGAGCCGTGTTGGTGAGTAAATTAACCGCCGCCTCGGCGAAGTGCATCGTCATCATGAGCACCCCGGGTCCAACCTCATCAGTCACCCGTGCAATGGTCACCACTTCACCCCGCCGACTCCGCAGCTTAATGCTCTCCCCCTCCTTGATACCAAGCGACTTTGCATCCTGGGTGTTGATCTGAACATACCCTGTTGGAACCTCATAATCCAGGACTTCGCAACGTCGTGTCTGTGTCCCGGTGTGGTAGTGGAAGAGGAGTCGACCGGTCATCAGGGTGAAGGGGTACTCCTTGTCAGCGACCTCTGCAGGTGGGCGGTACTCAATCCCAAAGAATGTCCCAAGCCCATCGGGTGCAGAGAACTTCTCCTTGTGAAGGATTGGGGTCCCGGGGTGCTCGAGTGTTGGGCAGGGCCAGTGCAATGATTCTGGCTTTTCCATCCTCTCATAGCTGATACCGTTCATCGAGGGCGTCACAGCCCTCATGTCATTCCAGACATCTTCTGCGGACGTAAAGTCAAATCCCTTAAGGCCCATCTTCTTTGCGAGCATGACAAAGATATCAACATCAGCTTTGGCTTCGCCAGGTGGATCGACCGCTTTTCGGACACGGTTGACACGACGCTCCCCGCTGGTAAAAGTCCCATCTTTTTCGGCAAAGCAGGCCCCAGGCAGGATTACGTCGGCATACTTGCAGGTCTCATTCATAAATATGTCCTGCACCACGAGGAAGTCCAGTTTTTCCAGAGACCTCATCACGTGATTCGAGTCCGGGTACGAGACGACCGGGTTCAACCCTAGGATGTACATCGCCTTGATCGGGTCGCCACACTGCGTGATCTGCTCAGTCAGGGTCACTCCGTACCAATCCGGTAGACCGGTGATGCCCCATGCCTTCTCCATCTTCTCACGATTCTCGGCGACTTCGCACTTTTGGTACCCTGAGTAGACATTCGGGTATGCCCCCATGTCACAGGCGCCCTGCACGTTGTTCTGGCCTCTGAGTGGGTTTACCCCTACACCCGGACGACCAATATTCCCGCAGAGCATGGAGAGGTTCCCAAGCGAGCGTACATTGTCAGTCCCGGTGGTAAGTTCAGTGATGCCAAGGCAGTATATGATCACCGCGTTCTTGGCAGCGGCGTATTTAGCAGCTATCTCTTTGACTTTCTCTGTGGGGACCCCGGTTATGGTCTCAACATCAGCATACTTCTCTACCATCTTTTTCAGGTCATCAAAGCCCTTTGTCCGCTTCTCGATGAACTCCTTGTCATGTTTACCCTCCTTGATGATCCAGTACATAATCGAGTTGATGAGGGCGATATGCGTCGAGGGGTTGAATCTGAGCCATATATCGGCAAGCCTTGCGGTCGGGGTGTAGCGGGGGTCGACAACGATTATAGGGATCCCTTTCTTCTTTGCCTGTGCGACCCGCCTCGCGGCAAGTGGGTGGGCCTCTACAGCATTTGATCCCCACATAAGAATAAGGTCGGAGTTAAGGACGTCCTCGAAAGGGTTCGTCGCGGCGCCAGACCCAAACGAGAGAGAGAGGCCGGCAACAGAAGGGCCGTGACAGATCCTTGCGCAATTGTCGACATTGTTTGTCTTAAAAGCGACACGTGCAAACTTCTGCATGATGTAGCAGTCTTCGTTGGGTGTCCGGCATGAGACCTGGAACCCAAGTGCTTTTGCCCCGCCCTTGTCATATGCCAATTTGAGATTCTTTGCTACGAGGTCAAGCGCTTCATCCCAGCTGGCTTCCACGAATGTTCCATTCTTCTTGATCAAGGGTTTTGTCAAACGATCCGGGCTGTGCACAAACTCCCAGCAACTGGCACCTTTTGGGCAGAGTTTGCCCTCGTTCACCGGTGTCCGGCGCCAGGGTTCGACACCGACCAGTCTTCCCTCATTGACCACAAGGTTCAGACCGCACCCAACCCCACAATAGGGGCAGGTCGTGGGTACATATGTTAACAATGCATTTGACTTGCTCATGCTGTCTCTCCTAGTTCGCAATCCAGATCCTTCGGGAAAGGGACTCGATGAAGTCTTACTATGGGCTGTACTATTAACATTTGTATAGTACATTAATCTTACTATCTTTCTTTCATGAAATAATAATAAGAGTATACACTAATGATTTACAAATAAAGATTTACAGGCGATCTCACAACTAAATGAGGGGCATCAATTAGTGAAAATGATTTGGGAATATAGCAGAGTCTTCGCAAGGAGACTACAAGGTTGCTATGGCGCTTGAAATACCACCAAATTTTCCAGAAATTCAGGCAAGGTATCGATAAGGAGAACAATTATCAATTGTTTACGAAAAGTAGGTAACAGGGTACTCCAGATGATATCTCCAAATAGAGACCAGTGAGATCATGGCGCAAAACTACACATACTCACCAATAGGCATCATCCACTCACCGTTTCATGATCCTGCAGGGATGCCGATTCAACCCGCTGGTGCCTCCGGGGTGCGTGGTAGTATTGAGATCTATGAAGACTATAAAGAAGGGGTGATCGACCTCGATGGCTTCTCCCGAATCTTCCTCATATATCCCTTTCACAGGTTAGATGGCTATGCACTCTCGGTGACCCCATTTCTCGACACTACGCCGCACGGCGTCTTTGCAACACGCGCCCCACGCCGACCCAATGCCCTAGGCCTCTCTTCGGTCCGACTCTGCGAGGTGCGGGGCTGTGTTCTCAATATTGAGGACGTGGACATCCTCGATGGGACCCCCCTCTTTGATATCAAGCCATATGTCCCTGCATTCGATGCATTCCCCAATGAAGCTGATGGGTGGCTTTCAGGTCGTTCAGAAACAGTTCTTTTTACTAAGTCTGACTCCAGGTTCATGGGGAATATAAGTTAGAAGAAAAAAGGACAGGGATGGAAGGATTTGGGAGTAAGGGGGGCCTTGCGCGGAAGTACCCTCCTGGACCCAGGTGCCTTATCCCTCTTACCAGGCTTCAGGAAACGCCATATTGACGTAGATATCTTCAAGCCTTGATTTATGGCCACGTTCCATAGTAGCCAGATCGTTGAAGAGCTTCTTCTGCTCGGCATCTTCCGACGCATTCGCAAGCTGGTTGTACATCTGCATCGCCTCAAGTTCTTTCTTGACCGCGATGACAAGCCCTTCAAGTGGCTTCATACTTGCAGAGAGTGCAGGGGTGGGGAGGGCGTCTACAACCTTGTAGTCCTTTGACGTGGAGAAGTGCAGCTCTTTTACTCCACGGCCGAGAAGGCCCTGGAGAAACTCCCGGTGCTTGGTCTCGTCTCCCGCGAGTTCGGCACAGAGCTTCTGCCAGGGTGCATCCTTCACGCGCTCAGATACGGCCTGGTAGAAGGTGTAGGCCTCCACGTCCCGGCTGATGGCAGTTTCAATGACC
>JAPKXQ010000024.1 GCA_026394765.1 Methanomicrobiales archaeon | reverse complement strand
CTTTTTATCCACGAGGAGTTATATTTAATACTATATATAATTGATCATGTAGTACGCGCGAAAAATATGCATAGTCTATAAAAAAGTAATACTGCCCTCAAGTCGGTTTAAACCACAGCACTAACCTGAGATGGATGAGGTCGAATCAGACCTGCCTCTTCTGCTGAATTGATCATCGCAACACCGATCCTGTCTTTCACACTGCTCATCGGGTTGAAAGATTCAAGCTTTACGAGAACGGTTGCTCTCAATCCTTTCGTCAAGCGGTTCAGACGGATCAACGGCGTATTGCCAATCGTCCGGGTTATGTCATCAAAGATGCGTCCCATTGATACCTCCCTAATTTCCAGGTTCACTGATCTCTGTTCGCTTCCATTACTGCGGGGGATCTGGAATCGTGTAATGGTATGATACAACCTTTTTTCCTATTTGGGCCATGGAAATCCCAATATGGCAACGATATCCCATGGGCAGAGATTGCAGATTCACAATTGTTACTTCACAATTGTTAATAGATGCACATATAAAATCTTTGTTTCAAGGTAACCATGAAAAGGCAGGATGATTCTCTCGGACAGGGTCCTCAACAGATTTTCAAAGATGTGATGAGACGCTAGAGTTCCGTGCAGGTACCCTCTGTACATCGACCACATAGTCCACCCAAATATTTGAGTTTGTTGAAGATCTCATCGGGATTGTCAAACCTCAATCAATGAGAACTTGAAGTGAACGAACACCCATTCTGTTTACTCCGAATGACCTTAGTGTCCATGGAAGATGAGGATTGGACGATGATACAAGACTGGTCTTTCTCATGTCTGCCAATAATGAAGTAGGAACTATCCAGCCCATCGTGGAACTGTATAAGATAACCCATGAACATGAGGCATTCTTCCATACCGATGCCGTGCAGGCTGCAGGAAGACTTCCCCTCAATGAAGCGCGAGATTGAATTGATCTCCTCTCCCTATCAGCCCACAAGATGTACGGATTAAAGGGAGTCGGCGCCCTGATGATAAGAGAAGATATCCCGTGCGAGCCGTTGATAAATGGGGGTGGCCAGCAGAGGGGAAGGCGATCGGCAACGGAAAATATCTCTGGCATAGTGGGGCTGGGTGAAGCAGCTCGTATCGTTCATCAAGAATTAGAAGAAGAGAGCGCAAGACTCTCGCACCTCCGTGACCACCTCATTGAGAGCATTGAAGCCCAGGGACTTGCCCGCCAGATGAACGTGGTCAGAGATGCGCTCACCGCCATGGAGGCAGGAGGGGTCACTGCCATGCACTATGCGAATGATGTGGGAGTGACACATTTCCCCACTTGAGGGTTAAGCGATCTCAAGCATCCGTTCAATTGCCCGCCGGGCAGGTACTGCAACTTCGGGTGGAACAGTTACCTTTGGCTCCATCCGTTCCAGGGCTGCAAGCACTAACTCCAGAGTGGTCTTTTTCATATTCACACAGACCGCCCCAGAAGAGAGTGGGAAACAGCGCTTCTCCGGGCAAGTCTTTCCGATCCGGTGAAGGACCCCGGTCTCAGTCCCGATGATGAACTCCTCTGCTAAACTCCCGCATACGTGCTGGATGATCCCGGACGTGGAAAAAACATGATCGGCGCAGTCGATAACATCAGGCCGGCATTCTGGATGGACCAGCACTTCGGCATCAGGGTGCAGCTTCTTCTGCCTAAAGACATCTTTTGGTGTGAAACGGTCATGAACGATACAGTGTCCTTCCCAGGGCAAGATCTCTTTCTCGGTATACCGGGCAACATAGCGGGCTAGATTGCGGTCAGGAACAAAGATAACCCGGGACGCATGAAGGGACTTTACCACTGCTACCGCATTGGATGAGGTGCAGCAGATATCACTCACTGCCTTGACTTCAGCCGTGGTATTCACATACGCAACCACCGCTCCATCAGGACACCTGTCCTTCATGACCGCAATCTCGCCCGCGGTCACCATCTCTGCCATGGGACAGCAGGCATCCTGTGCCGGAAGAAGGACTGTCTTTTCGGGTGAGAGGAGCGCGGCAGTCTCTGCCATGAAGTCAACCCCGCAGAAGACGATGGCTGAACATTCCTGGGACGCTGCAGCCCGCGCAAGTTCGAGCGAGTCCCCGACCAGGTCGGCGATCTCCTGCACTTCGGCAACCTGGTAGTTATGGGCGAGGATGATGGCATCCCGTTCCTCTTTGAGGGAGAGGATCGCCTCAATAAGCGCACTACTGTAAGTCGTTCTTCTCACTCCCAGTGCGGGTTTTCCTGGACATGACCATCTTGACACGACCTTAAACCCGAAGCGGGTGAGCGGTCGGCCCTGATGAGCAGGTGTATATATTCACGTTTGGTATTATGGTATTTGAGTTCACAATTGCGAATTTATTGAACGGGTGTGACATCACCCTGATATGAAACACTTCATGTTTCATAGCATTCTATGACCCCTCTGTTCATCGATGACTTTTTCCAGGACGTCTGGACATAACACGGGTTCTCCTGATTTCCCAATGTAAGGACGGCTGAGTTCGATGCAAACTCCAAATGTCCTCTCAACGACCCCTCGCGATCTCGTTTACCGTAGTGACAAGGGTATCGACCTCGTTTTTCGTCGAGTAGAGGTAGAGGCTTGCCCTTACTGTACCATCCGGAAGGCCGAGGCGCTCCATCAGGGGCATGCAGCAATGGTGACCTGACCGTACCATGATATCCGCTGTTTCATCGAGTGCCTTCGCCACCTCGTGGGGGTGAAGACCTAATATTGTGAACGAGACGACTCCAATCCGCTGTGCCGGATCATCATGGACATATACCCTGACCCCAGGGACAACCAGGAGCCCGTCGATCATCCGGGTGGTCAAGACCTCTTCATGACGCCTGATCCGGTCCATGCCTATCCCGGTGAGGTAATTGACCGCTGCGCCAAAGCCGATCCCCCCGCTGATGTTGGGGGTACCAGCTTCATACCTTTGGTATCCTTCTGCAAGGGTGTACCCGTGCTCTGAAACAGATTCGATCATCCCGCCACCAAATTCACTCGGCGCAAGGACCGGCTCTCTCATCCAGAGTACACCAGTCCCGGTCGGCCCAAGCATCTTGTGCCCTGAAAAGCAGAAAAAATCGGCCCCGATCTGATGCACATCAACAGGGAGGTGGGGGACTGATTGGGACCCGTCAATAAGGAGGCGGGCACCATGGTCCCGGCAGATCCTGGCAATTTCATCCACGGGATTGATGACCCCAAGGGCATTTGAAGCATGGGTGAGTGTCACCAGCTTTGTTCTGTCTGTGAATGCCGATTCGAATGCCGAGAGGTCGAGGGTATAATCAGGATTAATCCCCACGATCTCCAGTTCTACCCCCAGCTGACGCAGCTGCATCCAGGGGAGGAGATTGGAGTGGTGCTCAAGGATGGTGGTGACGACCCGGTCACCTCTCACCAGCCCCAGTCCACGGGCAACCATGTTGATAGCTTCAGTGGTATTTTTTGTAAACACCGTGGTGCCCTGCTCCCCGCCGATGAATCGGGCCACTAACTCATGAGCATGCCAGTAGCGCTGGGTGGCGATCTGCGCCAGTCTATGCACCCCACGGCCCACGTTTGACCGGTAGTTACGCTCGAATTCAAGCACCGCTTCAAGCACCGGCTCAGGGGAGAGGCTGGTGGCAGCACTGTCCAGGTAGATCAGGTCAGCGACCAATGAGAAGTCCTTCCTGACGGCATCAAAGTTCATGGCTTTGTCTTCTGGTTCTTGCACTCTCGTCACCTCATCGACTGCAGGAGGTGGGATGACAGCCCGGCGAATGGCAGCAGGCTTCTTTTCAAGGTCGATACCCCGGGATTGGCAGAGTTCGCGCATCTTTGGGGGTAGATCCTTCCAGCGCCACAGACCCCACTTGTAAAATTCAGGGGGAAGGCCCCGGGTATCTGCCCAGCTCTTGAGGAATTCATTCCATCGTAATGCATATTCCGGGTGGACACGAGTGAGCTGTTCAGCTTCGCTCTCGAGCATTGCCGGGCAGAGATAGCAACCGATCCTCTCAAAACCCTGGTTGTATAGGGAGTTATAGGGGATCTTCTGCCACATAAGATAGAGATACACCTCAAGTGCCCGCCAGTTCCGGATGGGCGAGATATTCAACTGGAGGGGGTTAGCCGGGTTCTGGCTGGTGATATCCAGGTCGGCCCTGTTCCATGATTCATACCACCGGTTTCCCTGGATTGTCACACAGGGACCTCGGTCAGCCAGGTGCAGTTTTAAGGGGTTGAGTTTTAGGAGTTTGCAGCACCACCGGTGATCTTTTGCCGGTGGGCCGGCCTTCTGCACGGCACTCCAGAAATCTCCCGCCCTTCTGACGATCTCCACCCCCAGTTCCTCCACAAAAGCCACGGTCTCTGGGAATTCGATCCCGGTATCGATGAAGAACGCTTCGGTGACCCCGGCCTTGCGGGCCAGTGCAAGGACCGCAGTACTGTCCTTGCCACCTGAGAATGAGACATTCGCCTGTGGCCGGTCGTTAATATGCTGCCTGATGGCCCTAACGGCATTCCTCTCAAGATTTTTCAGGTGATAACGGTTCCTCTCCACCACACGGTCCCATCCCGGGTCCTGGGTCTCCCGTAAGAGGACCGCTCCCACTTCCTTCACCCGCAGATACCCCTCTTTTAAGACCCCGGTGCCGAACCGCTGCCCATACTGAACAATAACGGTTCCATCAGGCTCGCTGGTTACAACTCTAAACCGTTTACCACCGATTCGGCCCCATGGCCGCTCTCCTGTTGAAGATGTCGTGGCCTCAAGATCGACAATTCCCCGGGTGACGTACGGTAGAATGAAGGGGAGCCCTTCGGGTGCAAGGTCAAAACGGAACTGCCGGCCAACCGGGTCAAAAGAGAGCCATCCCAGCCGCTCTCCATGGACGATCACCAGCTCATTCCTGTCAAGGCCCCCGGTCTTGTTCAGGAGAATGACTCGCGGGAGGGCTACCTCTCCAAACCGCTCGCTGATCAGCGAGTTCACCAGTTCCCTGTCATGATCCAGTGCTGGGCGGACATCGTAGGGCTGCAGCAGAGAGATCGCTCTCCCCGTCACTCCGCATCCGCACTGCTTACCAATGAGAGGGAGATCGCAGCGGTCGCACCAGTAGAGGGTTTTTTTCACCGGGGGTTCCCGCATCAGAGAAGAGATGCACTTGCAGTACTGATAATATCAGTGTTCCGGCCAGGGCCCCCATGCACCAGGAGTCGGCATGTAAGATCAGGTGTCACGGGACACCAGTCGTATGGATCTTTCCCAGACACGAGGGACCATGGGGTCCTTCTTCTGGTGGAATGGCACCTGTAAACATAACCATTAAATGACCCATAGCGCAACATGGAATGTACATTCACAATTGTGAATTGACCTGAAGGCAGAGAGAATGATAAAGCGGTTGATGGTTAAAACGACTGATCGACTCATCACAAGCCCTTAAGCATCTTAAGACCAGAGAGATGGAAGTGACATGACACCAGCGCAACGTCTCATATACATGGACAATGCCGCGACCACCCCAGTACGACCTGAAGTTATGGAGGCCATGCGCCCCTACTTTCACGACCGGTTCGGTAATCCTTCTTCTATCTATTCCATCGCCCGGGAGTCCAAAGAAGTGGTGGAATCGGCCCGTGAAACGGTAGCCCGTGCCCTGGGTGCAGAGCCCGGAGAGATCTATTTTACGTCGGGTGGAACAGAGTCAGATAACTGGGCATTGAAAGGTATCGCGTATGCAAACCGAAAATTAGGAGACCATATCATAACTTCTGCAATCGAACATCACGCAGTCCTCCACCCGGCGCAGTACTTAGAAAAGCAGGGATTTCGCATCACCTACCTGCCGGTTGACGCTTCAGGCCTGGTAGACCCGGGGGCCCTTGAAGATTCCATCACAAAAAAGACGATCCTCATCTCTGTTATGACTGCAAACAACGAGATTGGGACGATTGAGCCCATTAGGGAGATCGGAAGTATTGCCCAAAGACATGGGGTCCCCTTCCATACCGATGCGGTCCAGGCAGCGGGACATATCCCTCTCTCGGTGAAGCATGATGCCCTTGACCTGCTCTCCCTGTCGGCACACAAATTTAATGGGCCGAAAGGAATAGGCGCCCTCTATATCAGAAAAGGGACGAGGATCGATCCCATTCATCACGGCGGGGGGCAGGAGAGGAACCGGAGGGCCGGGACAGAGAACCTTGCTGGTGTTGTAGGGCTGGCAACGGCACTCGATATCGCCCTACGGATCATGAAGGATGAGGCGGAGAGGCTCCGGGACCTGCGTGACCGCCTTATCAGTGGCATACTCGGATCAGTTCCGCACACGCGACTGAACGGACACCCCACACGGCGGTTGCCCGGGAATGTGAATGTGAGTGTGGAGTATGTCGAAGGTGAGTCTATGCTCCTCCACCTCGATAGCTATGGTATCTGTGCATCCACAGGAAGCGCCTGCACTTCAGGGTCTCTTGAGCCATCCCACGTGCTGATGGCAATCGGTCTTTCCCATGAAGTTGCGCACGGCTCTCTTCGGTTGACACTGGGAGAGGAAAGTACCAGTGACGAGGTCGAGAGGGTACTCGAGGTGGTACCACAGGTGGCAGCAAAATTGCGGGCGATCTCCCCGCTCTATTCCCCAAATGAGAGAGATTATCATGTATAGTGAAACTGTAATGGACCATTTCGCCAATCCACGGAATGTAGGGGAGATAGATCATCCCGACGGGGTTGGCGAGGTCGGAAACCCCGTATGCGGGGATATCATGAAGATCTTCCTGCAGATCGAGAATGATCGCATCGTTGATGCGAAATTCAAGACCTTCGGGTGTGGGGCTGCTATCGCCTCAAGTAGCATGGCAACCGAGCTCATCAAAGGAAAGACCCTCGAAGAAGCATGGGCAGTCAGTAACAAGGCGGTTGCTGAAGCGTTGGAAGGTCTCCCTCCGATTAAGATGCACTGCTCAGTCCTTGCAGAAGAAGGGATCCATAAAGCAATCAATGATTATAGGGAGAAGCATGGGCTCGAACCATGGGTGGAGACCGGCCATCACCATGGGGAGGAACCTGCATCCGAACCGAACACCCAGGTCCCCGGGTCAGATACCAAAAAGTCAGAGATGAACAGAGGGCCCATAAAAGGCTATGAAACACGAAGTGTTTCATATCAGGAGTAGCAGGAGACCCCCTATGCTTTCTCAACAGGAGACTGAGCGATACCAGCGCCAGATGTTGCTATTCGGGGAAAGAGGCCAACAGGCTTTGAAGGACTCATCGGTCCTCATTGCCGGGGCAGGAGGCCTAGGGTCCCCAGTTGCATATTATCTTGCGGTGGCGGGAGTGGGCCATATCCGTATCGTCGATGATGACCGGGTGGAGCGCTCAAATCTTAACCGGCAGATCCTGCATTGGGAAGAGGACATTGGGGTTTTGAAAGTAGATTCGGCGAGAGAAAAACTTGCACAGATAAATCCGGATATCATCATTGATGCCCGCGAAACCACCATCGATGCGCAGAGCATTGGACCTCTGCTCATTGGGATGGACCTCATCGTAGACGCAATGGACAACTATCCCACCCGGTACCTCCTGAACTCTGCTGCGATCGATCGCACCATCCCCCTCATTCACGGGGCCATCCACGGGCTCTCAGGTCAGGTAACCACAGTCATCCCAGGAAAGACCGCATGTCTAAGGTGTCTTTTTCCACATCCGCCCCCAAGTGAGGTTTTTCCTGTGATCGGTGTGGCCCCGGGCATCATCGGGCTGATCCAGGCCCATGAAGTGTTGAAGTATCTTCTCGGTATAGGTACCCTCCTTGAGAACCGACTGCTCCTGTGGGATGGACTATCCTGTATGCTCGAAGAGCTCCGTGTCGAAAGGGACCCTCAATGTGAGGACTGTTCTGGAATAGGGCTGTAGAAACGGCGTTTTAAAAATTAACTCCGGATGTTGGGTAGATTCAAATAACAATTCGGGGACTATCGGGAATTGAACGTTCCTGATGGCATCAGATGATCGAGATAGAAGATTATGAGGAGGTTGCCAAGAGGGAGTTATGTGAGATCCGGAACGAGGCTGTCACGAAGTTCGAACTCCAGGAGGTGACGATCACTCTCCGGACCGGAAACTCCCAGGTCAGGGACGATATCCTGGCAATCGTGGTCTCGGTCGGACACAGGAAACGGGCTTTTTCAGGATGCAAATATATTCTCGAACGTATCAAAGAACGGACACCAGCCTGGAGACGGAAAATTCTTTCGGATGTAGAACGGGGGGGGTAAAGGGGAATTATGAATGAGGCGGACTTCATCTCCCCTCACCAGCCCCCAGACCCACTCGAGTAGCATTGGGTGACCGATCGATGAATATATAGGAGAAACGTATCTCCAGGGAGAGACATGGCCTGGATCTGACAATCTGCATCAGATGCATGAAGCGGAATTGTATCTGACCTGCCGGATGGTTGCAGGACTTGAGAGGCCCCCTGATGCCAGGGAATTGTCACACCGGACTCTTCAGCATCGCCCGGATGAGATCCTCATCCTTGTTAAAATAGAGGTCGTCGTGCCCGCTCCAGGTCTCGCAGTTGCGAAAGACTACGGCCGGGACCCCGTTGTTGCTCTCTCCCATGACAAAGTTGGCGAACCCGGCGATCTCGTCCACGACGGCCTCCTCAGTGATCTTGAGGATGTGACCGAAAAGATCGGTGTCGCCTCGGAAGTCCCGGATCGCGGTCATGCCGCTCCAACCGATGGCATGACCTGTCTGACCCCTCCGAAAAGATCGTCCACATGTGTCCGTGATGATGACCCCGACAGACCTGCCAGTGTTACATCGGATGGCATCCCGGACCTCTGCAGCGGCGGCCATCGGATCGGGTGGGAGAAGGATGACCATGTTGTCCTCGATATTGCTCTGGTCCACCCCGGCACGGACCCCAATATGTCCGCAGGGGACTTCGGAGAGGACGAAAGGGTATTCGAGGAGGACATCGCTCGATGCATCCAGGACCGCCTGGATGAACCGTGGGTCCTCCCTTGTTCTTTCAGCGATGCGAACGGCCCGGGAAGTGGGTATTATATCAGTGAGCCGCCTGGTGTATCCTTTCGCTTTGGAGTAGACAGAAGACGCTACGGCCAGGATGTCACCGTCACTAAGCTTAGTTTGCTCGCAGATGAGTGCCGGGAGGTCGTCTCCCTGATGAATGAGAGGAAGCCCAAAGACACCCTCGACATGGATACGCATACGAGAATGGTTGGAGTTTTTCTCTGATAAGTACGTGGGAGTGAGTGGGTTGGGTTCCTCTCTCTGGTTGTCAGTGCTGCTATATCACGAGACTAGAGAGGACGGGTTGAGGTGTCTAGGTCTATCCCAGGGATGACCATTCTCTCTGATATGAAACACTTCGTGTTTAATATCAGAAAGAGATCCTGCGATATTTCTGGTTCTGTTTACGATGCATCTCATGCAAGATAGATCAGTGCAGTGTAGTATATTCCCACGACGATAAACACCACTGCCACAGCTCTTTGAAGCCAGAATTCAATATCCGTGACCTTTTTCATCATTTTTCCCACCTTTGATGCGCTCGTGGCGAGCAAAAGGGAGAACGCAATCACCAGGAGCGCCGTGGCCAGCGCAAATGCGGCCGGGATGACGATCGCATCGCCAGTACTTAATGCAAGGGGGATGAGCATACCAAAGAAGAGCACGGCACTGAATGGACAAAAACTGAGGGAAAAGAGAACTCCGAGAAGGAAGCTACCCGCGTATCCCTTTTTAGAGAGTCGTTCATAGAGCCGGGTCATCGACCCCGACCAGGGATTATCCCACCTAAATACGGGAACCGGGAGGATATCAAGCATCAGAATGCCGATGACTATCAGGAGGGGCCCGATGAGGAGTTCCCCGTAATTTTGGAGGAACAGTGCAATCAACTGGATATTGAGGCCGAAGAAGACGATGAACGAGGCGATTGCCACATAGGTGATAATTCTCCCGAGGCTGTAGAGGAGACCGACAAGGAGAGTATGACGGCTGTTTCCGATATGCTTGGATACATATGCGATAGCTGTTATATTGGTTGCAAGCGGACAGGGGCTGATGGCCATCATCAACCCGATAAAAAATGCCGCTATGACTGGGACACCACTTGTCCCCATGGTCTCCATGAAACTCATGAAGTCCATTTCAGGTAAGGTCCCCGTTCAGTCTCTTTTGAATGAGATCACTCAGATATTTCATGTACGCTTCTTGATCATTGATCTTATACCAAACGTTGGAATTCTCTTCTTTATGAAAGCCGCTCTTGTTGTATATGCCAATCCATAGCGATGGCCCGGTGGGACCTTATTGTTCTACCAGTAACTCGTTCTCTGGCAGTTCGACATTGATATGACCAAAGACCAGGGCTCCAGTCTTTAGTTCATCAGGGAAATACGTCTTCACAGTCTCTTCTGCAAAGGCACCAACAGTTTTACAACTGTAACACTGCTGGGTCCGGTGGAAGTGATAGACCTCGACCCGTTCCACGGTATTGTCTGAACTGACCGTGGTCAGCTGAGCAGGTGCACCCTTACCCGCATTTGCGGTGAGATTTGTGCATCCTGCAACGAAAAGAAGGAATATCACCGCACAGGCAAGTAACAGGGGGATTGATAGATTCATTTTCCGACGCTCCATGTATTCAGACTCCCATCTTTTCTGTACATTTCAATGCCTTTCGGCCACGATCAGTGATATGATAGATTATCCAGTTCCCCTGTTGTTCACCGGCAATGAACTCCTGCTCCTTGAGGATGGTGAGGTGATAGGAGAGTTTTGAGTCCGCGATCTGGACAACAGCCTTGATCACACAGACGATGAGCGGCTGGGAGAGAAGTGCGTACATTACCGTGAGCCGTATGGGGTCAGCCAGTGCCTGGTTGAGCCGGCTGCATGCATACAGTACAGACTGGTGCGGGACCCGGGCAAGGAGCCCTTCCAACCCACCCCTCTTTTCAAGTTTATCCCGTACAGGATCAGGAATGCCTCTGGTAAAATCGCAGCATCTCTCTGGACGAGAAGCCGTTCGTGTCTGTGCCATAGGAGATTCAAATTAATATGAAATTATAAGGTATATACGTCTTCCATTCACAATATAATTTCAAGATAATTTGAATCTTCAATTGTGGATACAGCGGGGATCAATCTGATAGATTGGTAATCGAAAAAGAGTCTGAAGATTCTACCAGAGAAGAATACGATGAGTCCTATGAATGGATCGGCTATCGATGGTATGATCTCAAAAATTATGGCATGGGTTCACAGGACTGACATAAAGATCATCTGTCCCGGTGTGTATCACTGCGATGAGATTAAAGTCGATAGCCACTGTCACTGGCAGCTATTATTCAGAAATGATGCTACGCCCAGTACACCGTGTGTCTGTATAACTAAAGATGATGAAGAATGCCGGGCGGTGATACGGGCACTGGAGTTGGATGGACCTTATCCAGATATTTGTTCAGGACGCAGGGGGAGTGAGTTGCGTTGAGAAAGAGGGCACTCTTCATCTGCACGCATAACGCTGCCCGCTCCCAGATGGCGGAGGGTTACCTCCGTGCAAAATATAATGACCGGTTCGATGCATTCAGCGCCGGAACTGTAGTCTCCACCGTAAGCCCCTATGCAATCCGGGCCATGTTGGCGATTGGGATTGATATCTCTCAGCAACGCTCGAAAAGTCTCGACGAATTTGAAGGTAAAAAAATGGACATTGTCGTCACGGTCCGCGACCGTGCAAAAGCAGCATGCCCGTTTTTCCCGGGTGCAAAGAAGACAGTGCATATGAGTTTTCCCGACCCGAAGGAATTTACCGGGTCCGATGAAGAAGTGCTCGAAGGCTTCTGCAAGGTGAGGGACGAGATCATAGGATGGATTGATGCAACATTTGGGCAAGTGGATGCGTGGACAATAAAGTGAGAGAAAAAGTCAAATTCCAAAGAGATAATAACCCGGTTCAATAAATGGGACATAGTATTTGGGGGTTAAGACCACCCCCATCACTGTTGACAGTTTAGATTACCGGGTAGCAGTATACAAGGTATCGAATGCTGAACAAAAGATGTCACTTGAGGTGAATTACTATGGCAGAAGAAAAGAAGAAAAAAGGATTTTTATCAGCGCTTAAGGAATCGATGAACAAGACCGGCGGCGGTTGTGGCTCCGGAGAAACATGTGGTTGCAATCCGCCTGACAAGGCAGATGGCAAAGAAAAGAAAAAGGCCGTGTCAGAAAAGTGAAGAATTAGCCTGAATTTTTTTCAGGAATGACCGGAAACCCATTTTTTAGTGAACTGAGGTGACTATATCGATGGATAATAATCAAACAGAGACCGGAGGATTCCTGGAAGTCCTGGTGATTGCAATTGTTCCCATCATCGTTGGGACCCTCATCGGTATCAGCTGGGCACTCTCGTTCTTCCAGATTGTACCCCATAGCCCTCAGCTTAATGAAAATTGACCTCATATCACGACGCATACACAAATTCAACAGATTAGTGACTTGTGTTAAAGTGCTGAATCGCTCCAATAATTGGAGTCGTGTATCGATTTTTTGTCCAACATTATTTCGAGT
>JAPKXQ010000037.1 GCA_026394765.1 Methanomicrobiales archaeon | reverse complement strand
GGGACTTTCATAGGTTAAGCATGAGGCGAAGCCTCATTGGTGTTTCCCATGAAAGTCGGGCTAGAATTCAAAACTGGGTAAAATTAGGGACTTTCATAGGTTAAACATGAGGCGTAGCCTCATGGGGGTTTCCAAATACCGTTCACACTCACTCCGCGATAAGAAAGACCCGTGCAAAAAGTCATTGATGAACAGAGGGTTCATCGAAAGCCATGAAACACGAAGTGTTTCATATCAGGATAACAGAAAAGAGTAGCCCAGACGTCTTTTTTGTGCAGTGAGAGATCTTATGAAGGGGCAAGCACCATCATCACCGCCCCGACGACCATAATCGCACTTCCTGTGAGTCTCCTCTTAAGGTTCTCTTCTCCGAGGAGGAGTCCTCCTGCAAGGACCGCAAAGACGATACTCTGCCTCTTGATCGCGATCACATAGCTCGCGAGGGTGAGGGTGTAGGCATAGTTCACCGCGAATGCTTCCACGGCAAGGAACACCCCAAGGACGACGGTGACAGGGAGCGGGGGAAGTGAACTCCCACCCATCCCAGGACCATATCGCACCATGACGGAATGGGAGAGAATGAGGATGAGGCCGAGAGAGAGGAGGACCACCGCTGGGCCAAAGGTAGGGTCAGACTCCATCACGATGATCTTGTCGTAGTTCACCGAGATAGAGAAGAGGAACGCGACTAATAGCATCTTTTGGACCCCCTTTTCTAGCATGAGGTGGGGGAGATACGAGGTCCAACTCCCCAGGGCCATACCCCCCGGAGCGGTGATCATGAACGCACCCACCACCACTGCCCCGATCCCAGCTACCCCTGCCAGACTTGCCTCTTCTCCGAGGATGAGCGCAGACGTAAGGAGGAGGAACACGGGGGTGAAGGCAAGCATCGGGATAGAGAACGAGAGATCGGTGGTCCTGAGGGACGAGAAGAAGAGATGGGTCGCGAGGAGGTTGATTGCTACCGTCACCACCACGGCACCCATAAAAGAAGAACCTGGCGTGGGGATGCCATGTACAACGCTCACTATGAGAAGAATTAAGGCCCCGATGGTATAGGTCGCGCCGGCAAAGAGGGGGGTGGGGGCCGAATGCACCCACTTCTTCACACCGGTGCTGTAGCACGCCTGGCAGAGGGCACCAAGAAGGGCGGCAAAGAACCAGATCATGGGGTTTCTCTCATATCCACCCCCGGGCCGCTTATAGCTGCTGAGTAAGGACTACCCTCAATGCCGAGCCATGCTGAGAAGCCGCATCCCCCTTGACCATTGTGGGAATAGACGATATTTTGACAGGGTCATATCTCTGATACTACCCCTCACCTGATCGGCCCACCACCCCGCTTTGATGCAGAGAGGACCCGGAAACGTTCAAAACTCGCCATAGCCTCGTCCTCCCGCCCTAGCTTTGCGAGGGCAAAGCCCCTGTTGTGCCAGATGAGTGGGTCTGCAGGGTCTGCACCCAGAGCCTCATCAAAAATACCCAGGGCCTCTTCCAGTCGCCCGACCTCTGATAGACTGACCCCGAGGTTCATCAGGACTACTGCAACCCTGGGATTTGCCGCGAGGCACGCCTCATAGGCGAGGACTGCCTCATCATGACGCCCTAGGGCAGCGAGCGAGACGCCGATGTTGTAGAGGGCTTTGGGATACCTTGGTGCGATCGTTAGGACTTCCCGGTAGCAACTGATGGAGTCGAGAGTATCGCCCTCCTCAAACGCACAGTTACCCTTGACAAACCATGCCTCTGCATGCCGAGGGTCGAGGGTTATGACCTGATCGAGGCACTGGACTGCCTCGTGGTATCGCGCGAGGCGGTAGAGAGAGAGGCCCCGGATGAACCAGGCATCGCTATTGAGGGGGTCTACCCCTATCACCTCGCGGCATCGCGCCACCGAGTCGTGGAAGAACCCCACACGGTCGAGAGCAGCCGCGAGAGCGACACGTTCTTTGAGGTCTATGGGACCCGATGCACCCTCGCGGGAGAGTGCATCGATAACCTCGGCATAGCGCCCCACCGCCGCCCAGTAGAGCGGATCGGGAACAACCCGTTTCTCATCACTTTCCACTGCTAGTCCCTCCTTCCTTCATACCCCTGGACTTAACCTCTCCTCCTTCTTTGAGGACCTTCCAGACCGCCCAGTACCCTCGGCCGAACTCTTCTCCAAGCAGATCGATCGCCCCCTTTTTGGATAACCCCTCCCCCACGAGGGTGCGGTAGCGTTCGAGGAGCCTGCCTCTCTCATTCTCTTCCCAGGGCTGCCGCCTGCTTCCCCTGGGAGCTATGACAGGCTGTCTCTGCTCCCCAAGGAGGTAACCTGAGGGGAGTGCCATCACCTCTGATACCTTTGCCTCAAAGATCGGCGACGAGATCTCAAAACCGGTGGCGTACCTCCCAAGACCTATCGCTACCCGGGCGGTTGAGAAACCCCCGAGAAAGAGGTCGCAGACCAGGTCGCCCTCACTGCTGCTGTACTGGATCATCTTGGTCAGGAGGGCACTGGGGAGCTCATTCTTGTTCTTGATCCGACCCGGCTTGTACTCACGGTTGATCATCCATACGTCCTCCCGGTCCTGGTAGTTTAAAGAGCCCCCGGACTCGTCCTTCTCCAGAAGACCAACCCTTGCCTCGGTATTAAACGTCCTGGTACCACCGTTCTTTTCATAATAGAGGATATGGTAGTGAGACGAGATGAACTTCAACTTAGTATAGACACCGAAGTTGAACTTCCAGATGAGGTGGTTTACCTCGCGAAGCCCAGCGACTTTAAGGGCATGCAGGATGTCGCCCAGGTTGGTGTATCCAGATACCACGTAGATAGCCCCACCCGGGCAAAGGATCCGTGCTGCCTCAGCGACCCACGCCTCGCTGAACCGTGCATACTCTTCAGCCGGTACCTCAACATACCCACTGGTCACATAGGACTCGTCGCGGTTGTAGTGGCGGTCCAAGGTGTCACCTCTGATCCCATAGGGAGGATCGGTGATGATAAGGTCTACTGCACCGGTAGGGATGTGTCGGCGGGCGCCGGTAATGCAGTCCTCGTTGAAGAACCGGTTTGCGAGTGCGTCCCGGTCTGCAAAGAGATCCCTCATGCCCGCCCCACTATGACATTTAAGAGGAGTACTAGAGGCACACGTCCATCACCCACTTCTATCAAAAATTGGGGCTTATATTGGGATACACCCATCCAATGTGCCCATTGCGGATCTAGCAGCGGGCATGAAAGAGGTCTTGCCATCTGACTATTCATATGGCCATACCACCTTCATCTCACTTCGTCTCACCATTGTGAACCAATACTTTTCTTAGCAGGTCTAAAAGAAACCACTGATCCAATCAGAATGCCCTTCTGCTCCTGGGCGAGTCCCAGGTCCCATGGGGGGGTTGACAACGGCGGAGTGATTGCAGCGGGACACTGCGACAGTATACAAGGCCTAAATTAGCATGGTGGAGATGGGGTGACTATGGTCAGCACTGATGCGGCCTTAAATCTCCCTGCAGACCGCTGCCATTCTCATGGTCCTTTGCCCGAGATGCGAGCAGTGCTGTGAAGAGTATCCACCGACCAAGAGGGAGGTCCATGAGACCCGGTATGGAGAGGGTGAGTGCGGACACATAACGACCCCCTAGTGCCCAGGTCCTCCTCCTCTGCATGGACTGCCACGCAAAGGTGTATGCAAGAGAGTCAGACCCTGATGAGGAATATGCACTCATTGGCAAGAGACCATAACAAATCCAGGAGAGTTATCCGGGAAGTCCAGGGATGCTACAGGGAGTCTTACCATCCCGCTGACCAGTCCGACATCCCTGCCACTTAAGAGGGTTGTTTCCAGATGAACTCCCTCGACCTCTATAGGGATGGGGAAAAAAGGTGTCAGGGGGTTATTCTTTCCGGCGCCACATAAAGAGCAAAGCTACTGCTGATAGCGCACAGAGCGCGAATGGGACAGGGAAGGGCGATTTGGCAGTGGTTGGTTGAGTGGTCTGTGAAACCGGAGATAGGGTGCCAAAGACCTGGACCGACTGTCCGGCACCGACCTGGACGGTATATGTACCGTCCGTATAACCGTTCATCTTCAGCGTTACTACATGGGAGCCAACTGCTACGTTGTCCACATTCACAGGGGTGATCCCCTTGTACTGGTTGTCGATATAGACGTCTGCACTCGAAGGATCGGATTGAACAGTGATACTTCCGCTTTGGGCCGGGATGGGGGACGCTGTGAGTGATGCCGAGACTGTGGCGGCCAGGCCCGCAGTCACACTGACCGTGGAGGAGTAGTCCTGGTACCCGGGTTTCTGGAGCATCACGACATGCGACCCGGGAGCGACCCCGCTGATATCAAAGGGGTTCCCCTTGAGAGTTATTCCCCTGTAGGTCCCGTCAAGATAGATCGCTGCCCCATCAGGTACCGAACTGACGATGACATCCCCTGTGATCGGCTGGTAGACCTTGGTGAGCGAGGCAGAGAAAACTACTTGTCCCCCTGACGGGACATTGGCTTTCACAGTATAGTCCTGGTAGCCTGACAGGTGGAGGCGGACATTGTGCATCCCAACCGAGAGGCTCCCCACAGTCAGGGGCGTGTAGCCGCGGTAGACCTCGTCAACATAGACTTCCGCGCCAGAGGGAGAGGAGGTCACCCTGATCGAGCCATACGTCTGGGTCGGTGTTAAGGAGGCACTCACACTGGAGGTCCCACCTGCACTCACCCGCACTGAGGTGGTATAGGGCTGGTACCCGGAGGTTGATATGTCCACAGTATGGGACCCCTGCGAAACGCTGTAGAAACTGCCCGGAGTTTTTAAGGTCTCGCCACCGTCAAGCCGGGCAATGGCGCCTGATGGTGAGGAGGTGACCGATATAGTGCCGGTCTGGATATCGGACTGGAGGACGGCATTAACGCTGATGGTGCCACCCGGCGGAGGGTTCTGGTTATAGGACTGGACCCAGGTCTTGTACCCATAGCGGCTCACTGATATGGTGTGCCTGGGAGTCCCAGTGGTGTAGACACTTACAACGAGAGGTGTCTCCCCTTGAAAGACCCCGTCAAAGGTCACATCCGAGCCACTCGGACTGGAGGAGATGGAGAAGTACCCTGTACCACCGCCTATACTGGTCGGGTAGGCTTCTTCTCTGTACGCCATACCCTCCGACCTGGTCGTTGGGACCGTGGCCGGATAGACTTCCCGGTACGCCATACCTTCAGATGCAGTTATCATTTCGTCCAACTCTTCTTCGTTGGGGGTCATTGATGGCCCCACTGCAGAGACAGAACCGGACAAGAGAACAACTCCAATTATTAAAATTAAGGCAAAGAGAGATTTCACCGTAGATCACATATCCTTCAAATTACTACAATATAGTGGGCGTTTCAGGCGATATAAGAGTGATGACCTGACATTTCCATACTCAACCCTGAAATAAACCTCACTCTCTCAAATATCCCTTAAAAATTGGTCCAGCACTTTTGTGAAACCTTTTAGGCCTAGGTCCAATTTACCTGCCTGATCCGAGAGATTCTATGCCCCCTACTAAACGATCTGATAGCCGGGTCATATCCTCCACCAATTCATCGTCTGCCACGGGTATGCCCAATGACCAGAGAAGGGATCTTCATGTCAGGGTAGAGGGGATAGCAACCGACCTCTAACTAAACAAAGTCATCTACATATTGAAGATTCAGAGAAGACGATGCAACATACGGTGTTTCATATCAGAACGCCCATGAGCGCCCGGTGCCCAGGAATAACCGATGAAACCCACATGAGGCTCCGCCTCATGCTTAACCTATGAAAGTCCCTAATATTGCCCCCGTTTTGAATTCCATCCCGACTTTCATGGGAAGTTTTGGCGCAGCCGCCAGCCACAGGAATCGATCGAATGGGGCTGCGTTTTGCGATCGAATAGTATTTTCATCGGATCATTGAGTTAGGTCCAGAGGAACTTAAATAGATAATCTGGCCACCGGACGGATCGCCCCGGCGTCCATCTACCAGTGCTACTTCCAGATAGACACCTTACATCTATCGGGATGGGGAAAAAAGGTAACAGAAGGTTATTCTTTCCGGCGCCACAAAAAGAGCAACGCTACTACTGATAGCGCACAGAGCGCGAATGGGACTGGGAAGGGAGATTTGGCAGTAGTTGGTTGAGTGGTCTGTGAAACCTGAGAGAGGGTGCCAAAGACCTGGACCGACTGTCCGGCACCTACCTGGACGGTATATGTACCGTCTGTATAACCGTTCATCTTCAGCGTTACCACATGGGAGCCAACTGCTACGTTGTTCACATTCACAGGTGTGATCCCCTTGTACTGGTTGTCGATATAGACGTCTGCACCCGAAGGATCGGATTGAACAGTGATACTCCCATCTTTGGGCGGAATGGGAGACGCAAAGAGGGCTGCCGAGACTGTGGAGGGCATTCCTGCCGTCACGCTGACCGTGGTGGAATAGTCCTGGTATCCGGGCTTCTGGAGCATCACGATGTGTGAACCGGGAACGACCCCGCCGATATCAAAGGGGTTTCCCTTGAGGGTCATTCCGCGATATGTCCCATCCAGAAAGATCGTAGCCCCATCAGGGACTGAACTGACTACGATGTCGCCCGTAGTCGGCTGGTAGACCTGGGAGAGTGAGGCTGAGAAGACCGCCTGGCCCCCTGACGGGACATTAGCAGTCCCCTTGTAGTCCTGGTAGCCTGACAGGTGGAGGCGGACGTTGTGCAACCCGGTCGAGAGACTCCCCACAGTGAGGGGGGTGTAGCCACGGTAGACCTCGTCAACATAGACCTCTGCGCCTGAGGGATAGGAGGTCACCCTGAGTGAGCCCCAGCTCTGGGTCGGTGTTAAGGACGCACTCACGCTGGATGTGCCACCCGCACTCACCAGGACCGAAGAGGTATAGGGCTGGTACCCGGGAGTCGAGATGTCCACGGTATGGTAACCCTGGGAGACACTGTAGAAGCTGCCAGGTGTGATGAGGGTGTCGCCCCCATCGAGGCGTGCATAAGCACCTGACGGGGAGGATGATACCGCGATGGTGCCGGTCTGGGTCTGAGGCTGCAGGATCGCGTTCACGTTGATTGTCTTGCCAGCAGGGGGGTTCTGGTTATAGGACTGGACCCAGGTATTGTAGCCAGCGCGGCTCACCGAAATGGTGTGCTGGGGATTTGCGGTGGTGTAGACCAGTACGTCAAGAGGTGTCTCCCCTTGATAGACCCCGTCAAAGCTCACGTCTGATCTACTTGGATTGGAGGTGATTGAGAAGTACCCATAGTCCCCTCCTATGCTGGTGACTGTGATAGTTACAGTCGGCTGTGTCGTTGGGGGATAGATCGGGGTGAGTGTCGCCGACTTGGTGATCGTCTGGCCTGCAGGTGGGTTCCCAGGAATGCTCTCATACCAGGTCTCATACCCCACCTTGGAGATCTCGACATAGTGGCCCGGTGTGGCGCTGCTATAAACCGAGACCATCACTGGAGTCAGCCCTTTGTACTCCCCGTCGAAGGAGACCTCAGCACCGCTCGGACTGGAAATGAACTGGTAATACCCTGTCCCGCCCCCGATACTTGTGGTCGTCGGCAGGGTCGTAGGGGGGTTGATTGGAGTTAAGGTTGCAGACACCGTGACAGTCTGGCCTGCAGGTGGGTTTCCCGAGAGGTCCTTATACCAGGATTCGTACCCGGACTTAGAGATCTCAACAGAGTGGCCCGGCGTGGCGCTGCTGTACACCGAGACCATCACTGGAGTCAGACCCTTGTACTCCCCGTCAAAGGAGACCTCAGCACCGCTCGGGCTGGAAATGAACTGGTAGTAACCAGTTCCACCCCCGATCGGTGTCTCTTCCCTCGTCAAAGTCGGCATCGGCTCATCAGTGGGCGGGATTGTGACAGTTGGCTCAAAAGGGTTTCTTGGGGTTACCCACTCCTCAGAGGGGGTGGGATAGGGCTGCATCGCAGCAGCTATCCCTATAAAGAGGGCAATACAGAATAGTCCAATTAATACGAGCGAGAGAGGCTTCATGTGTTCACGCACCTTTTCTACAACTGATAGAGAGGTGTGGGTCTCATGATATAACCATGTCGGAGTCGCATACATCCTCACACAGGTCTGGGAGAGAAAACACCGCATTGACACTTCTGAAGTAACCGGTTCTTCATCTCATCGGATCGCCAAAATATCGCATATCCGAAATCTTTCTGTTAAAAAAATAATTCAGGGCCTTATTTTTCCCATGAAAGTCGGGATAGAATTCAAAGCGGGGGCAATATTAGGGACTTTCATAGGTTAAGCATGAGGCGTAGCCTCATGTGGGTTTCCCATGAAAGTTTTACACATTCTGTTGGGCCCCCCATCATATCCAGAAATGCTCTGGAAATTCCATTGTGCAGATCGATCCAGAGGTCATATCACCCAGGTGCATCCCCGACTCACTCCAGTGTCCTCTTGAATGTCGCAATCCCCAGCAGTATCGCTCCGATGGTGAAGATGAGGAGCGCAACCAGGTCGGTCCCGACCACACTGAGCCCCTGCCCCCTGATGATGATACTTCGCAGGGCATGCACCGCATAGGCTTCGGGGTTGATGACAGTTACCCACCGAAGCCAGTCAGGCATACCGATCACAGGGTAGAAGGCTCCGCTCGTCATGAAGAGCAGAAGGTTGAAGAAGGCTATAGAGGAGGCATACTCCTGTTGGTTTGAGAAACGCGAGGCAAGGGCAACTACCAGACTGGTCACCCCGATACTTGTCATGAAGAGGACCGTAACGACCAGGAGGAACTGCTCTGGTGTCCTCACGATCACCCCGGCGACCACGATATCCACGATGAAGATGAGAAATCCTGCTAAAAATGCCCTCACCGTGCCACTCCCGATCATTCCCAGGATGATGCTCGAACGTTTCACTGGGGTGACCAGGTATCCCTCAATAATACCCAGCTCCCTGTCCCGTATCAGGGCTATCCCACCCCCCATCATGGTGGTCATAAAGATTGCCATCACGATCACCCCAACTCCGAAGAACTGCAAGTAATCGATCGTACCATAGACGTTATCCACGTACAACGGCCCCATTGCCCCAAGCTGCACGAGAACTACAGCGACACTGGACTGGATCAGGGCTGGGACTGTGTACTCAGAGCTGTCAACATAGAGCTTCGTAGAGCGATTGGGAGCGACATCAGAGGGAAATACCACATACCCGCTCACCTCACCCAAACCAAGCGCCTGGCTGGCCGCACCTTCGGAAGAAAAGGCCCTGATCGAGAAGAGCGCCGGTTTATCGGGCTGGTGGTAGAGGGAGAGCGCCTCACGCCCGGCCAGATAGAGAGGGGTCGGAGTGATATAGGGCTGCTCCTGGACAACACCCAAAGGGATCCCGGTGATTGATCCCCCGATCGCGTTGCCGAAGATGACGAGGTACATGATGGGAAAGATCAATGTCATGAAGAGCGCTATCGGGGTGGAAAGGAACTTCTTAAAGTCCCGACGGAATATCGCGACAGCCCCACGAAGCATCAGGGAACCCTCCTTGATGGTCCCACTACGGGAGCGTCGCGCTCTCCGAAGTCTTTACCAGTGAGATGGATAAAGACATCCTCAAGCGACGGGTGACGAATAGAGAGCGTTGTAACCCCAATCGAGTACCTCTCAAAATCATCCAGTATTGCAGGGAGGAGGCTGGTTCCCTGTTGTGAGGAGATATGGACCTTTCCACCCTTCACCTCAACACCTCTTACCTCTGGATGCGACTTGATAGCATCGATCACCGCATCATTGAAATGCACGAACCCGACTTCTATCTTCTCACCGCCCGGGATGGTCTTTTGCAACTGCTTCAATGTGTCCAGGGCTATAAGCCGCCCCTGGTCCATGAACGCTATCCGGTCACAAAGTTTCTCAGCCTCGTCCATGTAGTGCGTGGTGAGGATGATTGTGGTATTCTCAGTGTTAAGCAGCGATATCTGCCGCCAAACCTCCCTCCGGGACTCAGGGTCGAGCCCAATTGTTGGTTCGTCCAGGAAGAGGAGAAGGGGCCGGTGGATAAATGCCCGGACTATCTCCAGTTTTCGTCTCATTCCCCCGGAAAATGTGCTCACTTTGGCATCAGCACGGTCAGAAAGCCCCACCATCTCCAGGAGCTCCCAGACCCGGCGCTTGATGGTGTCCTCGTTAAGGTTCTGCAGTCTCCCAAAGAAGTCCAGGTTGTCATATGCAGAGAGTTCCAGGTCCAGGCTGCTGTTCTGGGGGCAGACTCCGATAACCCCTCTAACCTTCTCCTGGTCCTTAGTAACATCATACACATCCACAATAGCGCGTCCGGATGTAGGCATCATCAGGGTGGTCAGGATACGGATCAGAGTGCTCTTTCCAGCACCATTCGGCCCGAGGAGGCCGAATATCTCCCCCTGCATCACGTCAAATGAGACGTCGTCGACTGCAACTACCACCTGATGTGCCGAGAAGACCTTGGAAAGGTGCTCGATCCTTATGATGCTCCTTGACTTCTCCTGGTCGGGTCGTTTCTCTCCCATGGAGCCCTCTGTCGCCATGAGCGAGAGACCTGGTGTCTTAATACTCTCCTGGGCAGGAGGGGGCATGGTCATCCCTCCTTCATCGCACTCATAATCCTCATCAGGTTCTCCAGGGACTCATTCAGTGTGGAGAGGTCATGCGGGTCCAGGCCTGATAAGAAGACTTTGATCCCGTCTTTGAAGAGGTCCCCCATCTCCCCCAGTCTTCGTTCTCCTGCACCCGTGATCGTGAGCCTCACAACCCTCCGGTCTTCTCCATCAGGGGTCCGCTCCACGAGGCCTTCTTTGAGGAGATCGTCTGCCAGTCTGGTCATATAGGGCTTGGAGATGTAGAGCCGCCTCCCAACCTCAGATATTGGAAGTGACCCTTCACGCAGGAGGGTCACGAGGACCCGGTACCCTGCCAGCTGGATAGCTGATACCCGATGGTCCTGGCGTACGACCTTACGGTGGAAGAGAGGGACCAGGGCGACCAGATTTTTCGCGATCTGGTCGAGAGTCTTGTCATTGACCTTAGGTATCTCCTGCTCCAGAAAATTTCCATCCAAAAGATGAACCGGGAGAGAGCCAGAGCCAGGGGAGGTACGATATCCCCTCATCTGGATCGCCTACTCTTGAGTGACCGGAAGGCGAACACACCCCCAATGATTGCCAGAATTATCACGACAAGCGTGTAAGGGCTTGTTAAGATCGCCATCGCACCCGCGAGGGGAACTACCTTCACCTGGACCCTGATCCGGTCAGAGACCTCGTCATTGTCCAGAAAGTCCCTGTACTTTATCTCTGAGTCCAGTGCGTAATCCTTCACCGTGGCATCCTTATCCACAGTCAGCCTGAATACAGCGGTCTTTCTCTCACCTGGAGCCATATCACCAAGGTAAGAATAGTCGTCGCCCGTAGTGAACGGGTCCTGGGTATAGATCTGGGCCTGGGCACCGTACACCCGGGCACTACCGGTATTAGAGAATGTCACCTCCACGTCCCCCTGGCTCCCGGGGGTCATTTCAGGGGGCGGTGAGAGGACATTAAACGAGATCTTTCCCTGAACTTGGACACCGATGATTACCGGATCAGTAGTGACGAAGGCACCGTCCCGGTTTCTGTAGGTCACGCTGACATTGATCGGGTAGGTGAGGGGCTCTGCATCTTTAGAGACCCGTATCTTGTACTTGACTGTAACCTCAGATCCCTTCCGAAAGTCTCCGATGTACACGCTGCTCGCAACGGGTTGTACCGGGCTGTTCGCTACAGTTGCCATGTTCACCACCGATTCACTGCCATCCTCGTTCCCGGTGTTTTTAAGGATAATAGTAGAAAATCCTTCGAGCCCAACCAAGACATCCTCAGACTCCGAGGATACAACCTCGAGCATCATCTCGGGCTTGATCACCAGGGGCAACTCCAGGTCCACCTCCTTACTACTATAGTAGTACTGAATGAGGTCCTGCCCGTACTGGTCGGCGTGATCGAGATAGGTGTAGGAGATGAAGAGGGGTAGGCGATAGGTACCTGATGGGGCATCAGAGTTTACCCTGATCTTGAAGATTACATCGAGGTGGTCCCCCCCCTTCAGGTCCCCAACCATCTGGGGGTCTGATACTACCGTCACCGGGGCATCCCCGGCCCTCAAGTCTACCAACATCAGCTTGGCGGTGTTGGGAAGGTCGGCGGGGGTGAGTGTGGTGGGGTAGGTGAACATGTACTCGATCAGGCCGCTGTTCTGGATTATGACCGGGAGGTTAACCTCTGCCCCGGGATGAAACTCGTTTGCCCCTAATACGCTGGCAGTGAGGTTGGGGTCCCCACTCATGTACCTCTCTCCGGCACTCGCAGGAGTTACACAATACCCTGCTAGGACAAGTGCAAAAGCCAGGTAAACAAGGAATACTGTGCTTCTGCCCCGCCGCACACGATCAGGTCTCATCGTGGTACTCTTCCCGATTTGGGGACTTATGAATTTGAATATCCCGACTCGTTTCATCGTCCGATCACCGCCCGACACATCCCTGAATATCTGAATCTATACTTGCTGGTAGATAAGTTCACAAATGGAATAATTTTTTTGGTTAACTAATCTCCCAATCACTGTTACAGAAAGGACAGAGGGCCTAATTGTCAATGGAAGAAGTTAATTATCCCGATTCTTCCCGCAAGCGACAGTGATATCCGCTCCACTATCAGGAATTTAAGTGAAACTCAAAGGACGAACTGGACAGTGATATGATGCAAATCGAGGCCTCCTGATATAGGAGAAGAGGTCAGGAAGATACTGGGCCTCACCTATGACTGCACCTCAACTCTCATATTGCATGAAAAAACCCGGGGGGTTCTTCTGAGCAAACCTCC
The DNA here is from genome assembly GCA_026394765.1 of Methanomicrobiales archaeon. Lineage (GTDB taxonomy): Archaea > Halobacteriota > Methanomicrobia > Methanomicrobiales > Methanospirillaceae > JAPKXQ01. The sequence goes on along the minus strand of JAPKXQ010000037.1, from coordinate 17,045 downwards.
GAGGATTGGGATCTTTAAGGAGGAGATAGGTTCTGTCAGGGAAGATATGCTTTACCAAGGTCGTCTTCTCTCATTGTCGAGGTCCAAACAAGACAACCGCAGGAAATATCCACACAACTGCCTCATTCTGTCGCCAGCTATCCGTGGTATCACGTGGTCCCCAAAATGACAGATTGTAGAATAAAATTACAATTTGTCTGTATCGCGTAGATGTTTATTGGCATCACCTATATCCGGACCGTCCAAAACGCGGTTCAACAAGCCGTATCTGCACAGGACCCGGTTGAACCGGCCAAGGTCCTCTCGCATATCATCACATGGCTCGGAATCCCGCCTTCAGCAGAAAATCCAATCACGATGCGGAGTGTGGCATCCCACCTCCACTTCCTGGACGCACCTGAGTTGAACTGACCAAGCCACTGGTGAAATAGGCCTAATCAGCCCCTTATCATAATGAGCGCCATCTTGAACTGCGAGATCGCGGTGACCGCATGGGGAACATTGGCCGGAAAGATGATCGTCTCACCCCCCACCATCCGGCTGGTGACCCCTCCAACACAGACTTCAGCTGCTCCCTCCAAAACATTCACTACCGCGTCGTAGGGTGCAGTATGCTCGGAAAGACTCTCGCCCTCGTCAAACGCAAAGATTGTGATGTTCCCCGCGGGCCGATTCACGATCATACGGCTCGCTATGGTCCCTTCCTGGTACGCGACAAGGTCGGTGAGGTGGAGGACCTTCCCCTTCAGTTCATCGCGTGACTGATCCGTCACTCTGACACAACTCCTGTACCAATCCTCTCCTCCCAGGTTAAATGATCAGCAGCCACCGAATTCACCCGTGCCTGGTATTCCTGCCCACACATTCTCTAGTGCCCTGGGTGCGAAAGACCAGTGCGCCCGACACTGGGCAGACTTCTATACACCGTCTGCAGAGGTAGCACTCTCCTTTCCGGTCCTCCCTGCCTGCCTCGCAGGTCGGACAGGCCCTCTCACACTTTCCGCAGATGATACAGGCAAGTGGTCCACCGGATCTTGAAGAGACTGAAATACCCTGGACCCAAACGCAAGTGCCCCAATCGGGCAGACGAATCGGCAGAATGGACGGTATACAAAGATCGAAGCGAGGATAAGGACCACAAAGACGAAAGAAAAGACCGAGGCTGTGAGGCTGAAGAACTCGCCAATCCCAAAGGGGTTGAGGACTCCAATCGAGAAGGTGACACCCGCGACGACTATGAGAAGAAATACTCCCATCCTGATGATTAGGGGGATTCGGGGCCAGGGGATTGGGACCTTTGGCCCTGGGATGCGCGATGCGAGCTCAAAGAGAGCGCCGATTGGGAAGAGGTACCCACAGAAGAACCTCCCAAAGAGGAGGGTGAGTGCAAGAAGGGCGATTATGCCGGCTACCACCACAAGAGCAGGACCACCCGGGCCCGCACTCTGCCAACCAACAAATAGGAGCTGAAACTGGTAGGGAACCCGCGGGGCGAAGGACAAAAACCCGATGAGGACCGTGAGTGCGAGGACCACGATACCGGTCCAGAGCCGGAAACAGCCCCGGTACCAGAGATGCGCGAGAAAGGGGACCATACTTATGCCATAAAAAACCCTGCTGCCTGGGGTACCTGCAGATGAGGCATTAGGTAACCGAAAGATGATCACACTCCCACCCGGATGAACATGCTGGAGGGATGATAAGTCCACGCCCAGATTAGCGGATGGTGAGTGCTCAGTCGAGGAGCGCGAGCCCATACCACTCGTCCTCATTGAGGTCCCACATCTCCTGGTAGCGGTACTGGTCTTCGGGTTGTGCGCACGGACGTGGTTGAAGATGAATCACTGAACGCACTATGACCTCACGCATAGTGCTCCTGCCATAGTAGATGGATGATAGAACACCTATGCACGGGTTATGAAAACCTCTCCGTACACTCTATGGCACTGCCGGTGCATTCCTTGAACCAGGGTGATCTGGGGAATATATCGGGATGTCCTCCTGATGGTAATGAGGAGCAATCCCTTTGCAATCGAGATCCTCAGGCTGGAGCCAGGTAGTGATGGGAGTTATCGTCATCGCAGGGACGACCATTCTTCTGCTCACCGCACAGAGCCCTGCGAGTGCAGCGATCACCGGTCCACCTACGGTCATTGCTTCACCGGAACGATACTCCCCGGAGATGTCCTCCACACCCGGGATTCACCTCACCGTCACCGGAGTTCCGGTCCAGTACGGGACCACCCCGACCCTTACCTGGAGAGCGAGCACAGGGTCCTTTCTCCAGTGGAGCCCACCTGACTACCGTGTCGTCCCCTTTGGTTCCCGCTGCACGACTGATGGCGAAGGCATCTACTGGACCTGGTACCCAGGTGAAAACCAATCTGTCGTAGAGCCACCCCGGGTAGTAAGGGTCAGGGTGACCATCCAGCCCAGCACAGGGACAAAACCACAGATCTATGCAAACCTGACCCTCGTATGGAAGGGCGAGTGGTTCGAAGTTGTCAGGACGGGAACGAATGGCAGTAAGGTATAGATATCAGATCCCCTTTCCACCCTGCCAAGTACGACTCTTTCGTAATTTTTAGACCACGATCCCCGCAGACCACCCATGAGTCCGATAGCGACCATCAACACCCCACCCACACATTCTTATCCGGAATTTTGGCAGAGACCCGTTTCGGCAGGGAATTTTTGGGGATTACCAAGGCCGCTAATGAGGTAGGCAAAAATGAGACGGTTGCCATCTGGCTTCTTCTGACAGCCAGGGATTGGCGAGAAGATCCGTAACACCAACCAGGAGCGATGCCCAGGCCCAAAGTGACTAAATCGGTTCAGACTACCGCACCACAACCAGATGATAGGTTCCGGACCCTACAAGGAGCCAGTACTGGGCCGGGAATATGAAGACCTTCCCCAGATACACTGTGGAGAAAACACCTTATCGAAGCCCACCATAGCGAGAATACCTAACAAAAACTGGAACCTTGGGGGGCAAATCTGTAAAGATAGGTGTACCATCCACCATTGGAGAAAGCCGGTGGAGCGTTGGGGGTACTCACCAAGGATTATTACTGTGTCGGGAAGATGAATGACAACACGGACTCCGTGGCATGTAGGGGGAAAGAGACATGACCTTTAAAGAGGGGGGACCCAAAGGGAGGCCATTCTCCTTCTATGTCTTTGTCTTCTTCTTGACACTCATCCTCGTGATGAGCGGAGTTATCACCGTCATCGACTACATCGCCACAAAGGAGACCTTTGACGCACAAGTCATCCAGCTCGGTGACCAGACTGAGCAGTACGTCATACGGGTCCTCACCATTTCAGACTCAGCCGACAAGACATTCGACAGTCTATTGAACGACCGCGCAAAAACGGCATTATCCAGGCTCCATGATGAATATGTCAGTGCCGGGAGAGACCCCGTCTCTATCGACTTTGCCCAGCTGAAAGAGGAACTGGGTGGTGAGACTGACCTCTATGTAATCGATGAAGGTGCGGTGATCCGTTACACGAGTTATCCCAATGATATTGGCCTCAACTTCTCATCGACCGCACCAAGCCTTGCTAAGTATCTTAAAGAGATCAGGATGAAACAGGGGTTCTTCCCTGACCGTGTGGCACGGGAGTTTGCGACTGGAAAATTCCGCAAGTTTGCCTACATGCCGACCGATGACCACCGCTTCGTCCTCGAGACAGGTATCACAGGATCACTCCTGGAAGGAGAGTACATCTCGCTCCGCCCTAATGATACCGAACTCGTCGCAGAGATAACAGAGTTCAATCCCGCCCTTGTAGACGTTGAGTTCTTCCCCATTGCTGCGCTCAAGGTACATAATCCGGAACTGCTGCCAGACCCTGAAGAGAAGGTACTCCTCGACCAGCTCGCAAGGGAGCGAAAGAGCACTACCATTATCGATACCCAAAATGACAGAATCGCACGCTACCTGTATGTCTACTTAAATGACCCAACCTACGGCTCTGACATGTCGGTGATCGTGCGGCTCACTTACAATACCGCGCTCACGACACAGGCACTCAACCGCCTCCTCCTCGCCAACCTCATAAAGATCCTTTTCGTCCTCGCATTCTCAGCAGTCTTTGCGGTCCTCATCTCCCGTCGCGTATCAAGACCCGTAGAGGGGATCGTGGAAGATGTAGACCGGATCGCAAGAGGTGACCTCACTCACCAGGTAGCGACGAGCAAAGTCCGGGAGTTCATCCACCTCGGGTGGCACATCGATGCGATGGTCCAGCGGCTCAGGGAGACGATCCAAAAGATCGAGACTCGCGAGAGAGACCTGATGCAGAGTGAAGAGCGGTACCGAGCCGTGGTGGAGACCCAGACCGAGATGATCTGCAGGTTTGCGCCGGACGGGACTCACCTCTTCGTGAACGAGGCATATTGCCGGTACTTCGGAAGGCAGTGTGAGGAGATCGTGGGACACCGGTTCATCCCCAATATCCCCCCAGAAGAGCTGGACCTCGTTGTACATCACTTTGGATCCCTCACCCAACGTGCCCCGGTGGGCACGATCGAGCATCGTATCATCCTCCCTGACGGGACCGTCCGGTGGCAGCAGTGGGTCGATCGGGCACTATTTGCAGATAACGGGTCTGTACTCGAGTACCAGTCAGTGGGCCGCGACATCACCGAGCGCAAGCACGCAGAGTCTGCCCTTCGGCAGGCAAACATCAAATTAAACGTGCTTACCTCACTCGTCAGGAACGAGATCCAGTCTGGCCTTTTCATCCTTCGCGGATACTTATACCTCCTTGGTCAGGAGGGTATGAACGACCATGACCAACCGGTGCTTGAGAAGGCAAAAGAGGTCTCGATACGGATGAATGACCTTATCCAGTTCAGCAGGAGTTATATAGACCTCGGTTCGCAGCCCCCCTCATGGCAGGGAGTACACCAGACCATCATCTATGCTATCTCCCACCTTCCGACAAAGGGGATCCGCCACAGGATCGCCTGTGAGAATATAGAGATATATGCAGACCCGTTCCTCGAAAGGGCCGCATTCCGCCTCGCGTCACGCTCGCAACTCCATGAGCCCACCCACGTTATTGCCGTCTCCTGTATAAAGCGAGGTGGGAACCTTGATATCATATGGGAAGATAATGGCCCAGGTATCCCATCCGCTGAAAAGATAGGCCTCTTCAACCCTCCGGTGACATTTAGCGGGAGCAGCAACCTCTTTTTTGTACGGGAGATCCTCTCTATCACAGGTATCTCTATCATAGAGGAGGGAGATCCTGCCGGGGGAGCACGGTTCAGAATTACGGTCCCATCAGGGATTTACCGCTCGTTACCCGACGACAGCCCAGGTTCCTCTCGTCCACTGTAATGACCTCTCTTACAGGACACCATAACTTTGAAATGGCACTCACCCCATTCCTTCTATCGGTGTGGTGATCCATGAATATCCTCATCTTTGGACCGAATGGAAGTGGAAAAGGGACCCAGGGGGCACTCATCCAGCAGAAGTACGGCATACCCCTCATCGAGACGGGAGTGATCTTCAGGGACCAGATCGCAAGGGGCACACCCCTGGGAGCACTTGCAAAGGCGTATATCGACCGCGGAGAGCTCGTGCCGGATGAGGTCACCATCCCGATGATCCTTAGCAGGCTTCGCGAGGACGACTGCCGGAATGGATGGGTCCTTGATGGATTTCCAAGAAATCCTGCACAGGCCGCTGCAGTCTGGGACGCCCTCGCGAAAGAAAAAATGCCCCTAGACATGGTTATCGAGATAGTTCTTGACCGCACGATAGCTAAGCAACGGATCATGGGCAGGCGTCTCTGCCCGATGGACAACAACCACCCAAACAACGTCGCCATCGAGGGGATGCACCCGGTGGTCCTGGGTGGAGAGGACTTCTGCAGGGTATGCGGAAGTGATGGGCTCATCACCCGCGCAGACGACTTGGACGAGGTCGCGATAGACCGTAGGCACGCGATCTACTATAACAGGGAAGACGGGACTCTAGGTGCAGTCAGGTTCCTCAAAGAGAAGATCCCTGTGGTCGAGGTCGACGGACTCCCAGGGGTCAAAGAGGTCTCTACTGCGATCATGGAGCAGATCCATTGAATCAGACCTGTCAGTAGATCATAACAATGGCCCCTGTTGCATTGAGACAGAAGATCTACGGAGCAGACGTGCTTATCCCTCTCTTCCAAAGATCCGGATCTCCTCTGGTGTGAGAATGCCCGACTCTGACAGGGTCCCCTGGTTCCCGGTACGGAAGGTCAACCTCGAGCGCCTAACGACCGGGTTCTTTGCGTTCTCGATGATCCTACTGGTCAAGAACATCCAGGTTCCTAATGTCACTCACCTCGTGGCCAATGCAGACCTCGTCCCCCTTATAAGCGGGACCATAGCGGGGTCCTGGGAGTACCTTATCACCTCGCTTATAGTCCTAGCGTTCTGGATCTCGAATGCCCGCGTCCTCCATATGCTCTCCGAGGTGGACTGGAAGTTCCTCTACCGGCACTTCGCCGGCCTCCTCATGCTGGTCTGCATCCCAGTGACCAGCCTCCTCGACGACATCTATGGAGACTCCCCGGGTCTTGACGCCCTCCTCCACCTCAATGTCCTCTTAATCGGTATCTGCATCCTTGCAGGGTGGTGGTACGCCCTCAAAAATCCTGGTATCCTTCGTGACGAGGTTTCCCCGGGAGACAAGAGTACGACCACCCAGGTCATCCTTGTGCCATTGTTGTTCGCTGCAGGAGGCTTCCTCGTCTCCATCGCAGGTATTGCGCGTTCAGACCTGGTATACCTCATGGTGCCACTGGTCGAGGTGCTCATCCTCATCCGGGGTGAGCGCGTTAATGTCTCTGCACCTCGCCCAAGTGGAATTCACCCGCCAACTCCACCACCTGCAGCCATAATGGGTGGGCCGGTTGGAAACGACCTCCTCGAAATGCTTGAAAACGCAGTATTCGCCTTCACCATGACGCTTATTGTAAAAAACATCCCTCTCCCTACGATAGCCGATGCAGGGAACTCCCAGGGGTTGCAAACATTTCTCTTCCACATCTCAATCGATGGCTTCGCCTTTATCTTCACATTTCTCCTCCTCGCGATCCTCTGGACCCTCACTTTCGAGGTCCATCAGAACCTCAAGGCCATAGATACAAGGGTGGTTGCACTCCTCCTCCTCCTCCTGGTCGCCATCGTCTTTGTGCCTATAACAAGCCTCTTCCTTGCCTACTTTGATGAGAACAACCTCTTCGCCATTGCATTCCATGTCAATATACTCTTCTGCTCTCTCCTCGTGCTCATCCTCTGGCATTACGCGTCACAGCGCGATACCCTCCTGCGACCCGACCTCCCCGGATGGGTACCATTGAGCCTCACCTCAAAAACCCTCATTCTCCCGTTTACTGCGGTAATCGGAATTATGCTCTCCCTATCAGGAGTAATGACCCATTTCCTCCTCTACCTGGTCGCCACCCTCGCGTTTATTGTCTATTCGGGAAAGCCCCCCCGAATACCTCTTCTGATACGGCGCCTCTTCCATTAGGGAAGTTTCTAGAGTGTAATGTCAGGGGAGACTCCGGTTTTTGTCCTGCGTATTGGTTTGACCCAAATTTTTTAGGAGGAGGACCAGGTGTGCAGGTGCAGGCACCCGGTACCTGCCCAACGTCTACCAGAAAGGTTTATCCAGACTGCTGTGAAGTCTTGGTTACCACGGGCTCTTACCGGTCATGTGGTGGTGTCATGTGATTGTATGAGTGATATATCCGCACACAGTGGACTGGTGCTCATCTTGGGGATAGCACTTCTCATGGTAGCGCCATCGATCGGGGCAGTGACTGATGACGGAGTTGGGCCGGTATCCATCTCCCCTGATTGGAGGGTGGAGACAGTGGATGGAACTGCAGGGTGTGGGGCATACTCGTCCCTTCTCCTGGACCATGACGGGCGCCCCCATGTTGCCTACACGATATCATCGAGCACGGGGCAGTCTGACCTCAAGTACGCATGGAGGAGCCCAGCAGGGTGGAAGACCGAGTATGTCGACACGAGCGGAGATGTCCTTCAGGAGGTATCAATAGCCGAAAATAATCTGGGTCAACCCGTCATCGCCTACTCGTACCTCTATCCAGACGGAGTAGCTGGCCACTACGGGCTGAAGTACGCGGTGAAGGTGGGGGGAAGGTGGGTCTCCAGGAAGGTCGCTACAGGTTCGTATATCGGGGGTGATGTAGCTTTAGTGATTGGGAAAGACGGCGCAATGCACCTCATCTACAACGGTTTTGAAGGGAAAGGTCTGTTTCACCTCGTCCGTCAGGGAGGCACCTGGCGTCGCCAGGCGATCGACGCTAGCCGAGGTCTTGGATGGCCAAGTGCTGCCATAGACGGCCAGGGCAACATCCATGTCGCATACGGACATCTCTCAACAGATACCAGGTGGGACTTCCGCTGGGCAGTAAAGACAGAGTCCGGGTGGACAAGCGAAGTTATCGCACGCGACAATGTCGGTGTCTTCGATGGAGGCATCTACATCGGTCTCGACGTGGCCTTAGCCGGGGCCCCTTCGGTCAGCTTCACCCGACCACTTGCTGACGAGAGTATTATGGTAGTGTACGGCGTACGGGACGCCTATGGGAGGTGGAAAATCCTACCGGTCCAGACAGGTTACTTCGCACCCTACACCGCAATCGCTCTCGATGTCCAGGACCGGCCGCGGATCACGTACCTATCCCTGGACCGGGTCACAGGTGATACCCTGGAGGTGCGCTATGCCCTCCTCGAGTCATCAACAATAGATAGTGAAAAGCCGGCGTGGGACATATCAGTAGCTGCAAAAAGGGCAGATCATGGAGATGTGGGGGATACCACTGCACTAAAACTCCTCCCCTCAAGGATCCCTTGGGTCACCTTCATCCAGAATCCCACTACGCTCCCGGGGAATAACCATCTGATGACCGCGACATGGGCATGAAGAGGCCCCTCCTCTTCTACTCTTCCAGTAAAGATGAGCCCCCAGATCCAGGTTGATCTCACTAGTCCGCTTCTTAACGAATTTTGTAAAAGATCCAAGAACTCATACGTATTCTGGCATGGGCTCTCAGGCAAAAGACTGCCATAGGGCCTTGGTATCCCAGGGCAGCATCCTCTGACACCCTGATTTTTCACCCTCACAAAGAGGGCAATTCTTCCAAATACCCAGGAGAATGGGAAGATACGCCTGCAATTAATTGATATGCAGATCCAGATCATCAAGGAAGTCTATGGAATGGTCATTCTGAACCCCCCTTCTCTTCACAGCGACAAGGGGAAAGCGATCTGAATTAGCGCGCACACCACCCTGCCGTGCAAGTCCGCCCCTAGGATTATGGGGCGTGCCAAACATCGAAGCTACTCTGCGCAATAGTATAATCAGAAAGACCCGAATCACTCGTACCCCGCGCTGATCATTCGGGACTTGGGCAGACAGGAGACCGGTGTGGTACATACCATTGAGAGAGAGGACATGCAGGAGGAAGGGACACAGATACATCACCCCCCCCTGAGGTTCTACCTCATCCTCATAATCCTCGCCATAGTGGGAATAGTCCTTGCTGCGGTCCTCACCCTATCGTACCTCCAGGTGAAGGAGCAGGCGGTAGAGGGGTTCACACTGCTCCAGCGCTATACCGAGACGAACGCGGAAGTCGCAGCAGGGCTCGTCGACCGGGGCCTCCAGCTAGAGGACTCTCGCCTCAATCCACAGATGGAAGCATCTCTCGCAGAGTTCCTTTCTATATATGAGAGGGAAGGAGGAAATATCAGCGCTATCGACCTCGAAGGACTCCGCCCTGCGATCGCCCCTACAATCCATGGGACCATCGACTTCTACATAATCAATGAATCTGGTGTCATCGTCAAGTCCACAGTCCCTGAAGTTCTCGGTCTTGATTTCTCGAATTATTCCTCCTTTTATCAGGCAATAACAAAAATTCGGCTCGGTTCTGTCTTCGCCGCTGACCGCGTCGTCCCATCAGTCGTTTCAGTGAATGACAGCGGGGTATCAGGGGTGCTGCGGAAGTTTGCGTACCTCCCCACACCCGACCACCGCTACATCCTCGAGATGGGCCTCCAATCGGGTTCCTTCCAGGTTGTGCGCGATGAGCTCTCCTACCAGGTGATGGCAGAGAACCTCATGGAAGCCAACCCCTTAATCGAGGAGATCCGGATATTCGATATCTACAGAAACCTTATCGCAGTGGTCAGTTCCTCATCAGAACCTCTCCCACCCCTTCCACCCGGTTCAACCATCGACTTAGTAATTGGGGATCATTCCCCTCGTGAAGTTGTCAATGAAGTAGAGGGTAAGTTGACGAAGTACCTCTTCATCGACCTCCACAAGGACCAGTCGGTCACGGACCCAAGCGTAATTTTGGAGGTGACCTATGCTACCGCAGGTCTCGATGATATCCTCGAGAAGATCGGGATTTACTATCTCGCAATTTCTGCCCTTGCCCTCATACTCGGGGGGGTCCTCGCCTTTCTCGCCGCCGGGATCTTCTCGGGATCCATCACCACAATCGTGGAAGATATCGGGGTCATCGCGAATGGGGACCTCACCCACCCGATCCACGATATGAAGACAGAGGAGTTTTCCCGCTTGTCTGATAGCATCACCCGGATGGTGGCGCGCATTGTGCAGTACAGCGAGGAGATTGAGAGGAGTCGGGCTGAACTCAGGATCGCCGCCGAGATCCAACAGGAGTTCCTCCCCAGGGATGTCCCTGCCATCCCTGGCCTGGAGATCGTGGCTGAAAGCACCCCGGCCCTGGAGATCGGGGGGGACTTTTATGACATCATCCCCCTCGAGGGGGGCATGGTCGCCCTTGTCATTGCCGATGTCTCAGGAAAGGGCGTCCCTGCATCACTTGTGATGGCACTCTCAAGGACGATTGTCAGGACAATGTCCCGGTTTGCATGGAGGGTGGCACGGATCATCACCGATGCGAACCTTGAGTTTCTCGTAGAGGCCGGCGGGTCGTCATTTGTCACCCTCTTTTATGCGGTCATCGACCCCCAAAAGATGACCCTCCACTATGTGAGTGCCGGACATAACCCACAGTTCCTGATCCACCTGGACGGATCTGGTCTGGACCTGATGCCGACAGGCATCGCGATCGGGCTCTCTGAAGACGCAGTGTATAGTGAGCGGCAGGTGCCCCTCGCCCCCGGAGACCTCCTTGTCCTCTACACTGACGGGGCATCTGAAGCATTCAATAAAGGAGAGGAGATGTTCTCAGAAGAGCGGTTGAGAGATCTCGCAGCAGACCGCAGGAACCTCCCTGTACGGGAACTCCTCCAGGTACTCCATGAGGAGATCACCGCATTTGCCGGGGAGATGCCTCAGAGCGATGACCTCACCATGATGATCGTCCGGGTGAATGGCCTGCATAAGCAGTGCCGCCCTGGTGAAGAGGCCACCAGGGAGATCAATTAAGAGGAGGGGGGTCAATAACGGCGATAGGGATCTGCTTTCGCATGGAGAGGATGTTCTCGTCTCCATCCCTGCGGTAAGCCACCTCGTTCATCAGCTGCCGAATCAGGTGGACCCCCAGTCCCCCAACCTGCCGATCTTCCAGGTTTGAGGTGATGTCAGGCAAAGGGGTTGCGAGGGGGTTAAAAGGAGACCCATTGTCCCTGACCGATATAGTGATCACAGCATCACGGAGTTCGCAAGTCACAGTGAGAGACCCGTCACCTGCAGGATAGGCGTAGTTCATCACATTTGTCACGGCCTCGTCGGTTGCAAGCGCCACATCAAAGACGATGCGCTCAGGTACCCCTTCTCCATTGAGGACTTCTTCGACAAAGGTGATCACCTCATCCAAATCTGCCAAATCTGCGCGGACTGTGATACATTTTTCGCTCATCTCCTGCACTCCGCCCCCCCTTTCCGGGACCACCTAAGAGAAGCTTGCGACCGCCTCACTCTCGCTCTCGTAGAGGGTGAATATGCGGTTGAAGCCTGTCATCGTTATTACGTCCCTGATCGCAGGGGTGAGACAGGCGAGGCGGAGGTCTCCCCCGAGGTGCGAGAGATCTTTCTTGGTCGCAAGAAGAATTCTGAGGCCTGCACTGCTGATGTAGGAGAGCCCACTGCCATTAAAGACGATACGCTGCTTTCCGGACTTGATCAGACCCTGGATCACCTTTTCACAGAGTGGGCACGAACTCGCATCCATCCGCCCGGTGCAGAGGACAATCTCGACATCGCCGAGGGTCTGGGTGGACACCTGGAGGAGATCGCTCATATCTAACTCAGGGGAGAGGGAGATGTTCATTCTATCTCATCCGGGGCAGAACGCGGGGGGCACAGGGATATATGGCGAGGTGACGAGATCACTTCCGCAACCTGGGGGTTATTTGGATGGTACTGACGAATGTGACCTGGCAGGAGGTCCCCGGACAATCGCGGGTCCGTATCTTCCCTTTCACTGGAAAACCCGACGTATCGTCCTCACAGTGCTACCTCCTTGACTTTGGTGCGTCCTGCGTCGTGATCGATCCCGGCGCGGAGCATGGAAGGGCTGCAGTACTGAGCAAACAGATCAGAGGACGGGTAGGATCACCCGTTACTACCGTCATCGTCCTCCTCACCCACTGTCATATCGATCACTGTGCCCTTATCCTGAGTGAAAATCCACTCAACGGGATCCCCCATGTCATCGCCGCACACGAAGCAGCGGCAGACGCAATTGAGACCGGAGACCATGCACTCACGGCAGGTGACATCTTCAGGCGCACGATCACTCCCCGGGAGGTCGCAGTCCGGCTTTTTTCCAAAGAGGACCGGGAGCTCGGCGTGACGCGGTCCATTGAGATCGCTCCCGGAGAGGTGGTCTCCATCTCTCTGGTCTCTTCCAGGGGAGAGGGGGCCTCCCTACCTGCACAGGATGTGACCCTCCCTGATGGAGGTACCTTCAGGGTATATGCGATCCCAGGACACTCCCCTGACAGCATCTGCATCCAGGTGGGAGAGGTCCTCTTCCTCGGTGACCTCCTCTTCGCAACCGCACCAGGGATAGCCGGGATCGCGGGGTTCTCAGTCGATGACCTGGTCGCATCGATAGCAGGCGTCCGGGCCCTCATAGCCGCGGGGGGTATCACCATCTGCTGCAATGGCCACGGGGACCCCATCCCGGCATCCTCGGTCGCAAAAGCTCTTGCTGCACTCGAAAAGGAGGCACGGGAACACCCATCGATCCAGCGCTTTGACATTGCGCGGCTCGGCGCGTCATCCGATCATGCACTCGACCTCCTGGACGAGGCAGGAGACCTCTTTGCCGTCATCGGGGGGCGTCTCCTCGCCCTCTCCCACCACCTAGAGGATCTGGAGGAGCTCGGTGAAGCGGTCAGGTTCCAGAAAGTTCTCGACATAGATCTGGTGGATGAGGCCCTCTCAGGGTTTCACTTCTTCTGCGAAGAGTTTGCTGCAGGGAAACGGGTGGACCTCGCCGTCATCCAGAAAGCAATCCAGGTCCTTGGAAAGATCAACCGTGTCTTTTCCAGTGAGGCCCTCACCGGGGCTGTCGACCTCACCCTCATCCGCCGTGCAGGCAGGCTCCTCACCGATTTCCTCGGGACTATCCGCGGTATTTCCCCACAGGACGCAACAGGGGTGGTGGCACTGCCCGCCCTCCTCAATGACCTGGTAAGACGGGTGACTCACCCACCCTACTCTGACGAGGAGTTTCTTTCTGCATCCGGGGACGAAGAGGCTTTCCTCAGCTGCCTGGTCGCGCGCCTCGCCTACCAGCCCCCATTCCCAGGCGTCTCGTTCGTAGTCACGGAAGAGGGGGACACCCCACTGGTACAGGCCGGAGAGGAACGCCTCTATGACGCTTTGATAGCCATTTCAGAGGACCTCGTGGCAAGTGGCGCCACAGAGATCCAATTCAGGATTTTAAAGCGTGTTGGGGCGGTATCCCTCCAGATCGCAGGAGAAGGCCCATTGATCCGCGAAGTCTTTCATGCAGGCAGGATCAGGCGGCACCTGAGGGCATTCACCCTCGCCGGGGGATCTGTGGATTACCGCGCAGAAGGGGAAGAGATGGAATATACAGTCCGATTTTCTTTGGCATAGACCCTGATTGACCGACCCAAAAAAAAGGTGGGGCCTCTGGGGACCAAAATAGTCTCATGGGACGGACCGATTGGACCCCTCAAACCTGCGGATATAGGATTCGAATAGGTGGACCCTGGCACTGATGGGAAAGGGGACCCCGATGGTGCTGATGACCGCTTCTCCCCTGGTGAGGGTCTGGATCTCGGCACTCATCTGGGAAAGGTCATGCTTGGCGTTTCCTGCCAGGATCTCCCGGTCAAGCCGGTCGGCGAGGCCCATAATAATGAGCGTATTGAGCTGTGAGAGGACCCTGGGGTCGATGTCCTTGGGCTGCTGGGTGATCAGGCAGAGACCGACCCCAAACTTTCGCCCTTCCATTGCACACTCCCGAAAGACCGCAGCGCCATGGCTCTCTCCCTTACCCAGCACCCGCTGGGCCTCCTCCATCACTATGACAGTCTGGTGACCGGATCTGGCATTGATACGTCCGCTGTAGGTGGTCTCCTGGTGGTGGTGGAGGACGGCTCTTGCAAGGACCGAGAGGACGAGGAGCTCGCTTCGTTCAGAGAGCCCCGGGATGTCGATCACCACCACCTTCCCTTCCGCAAGGGCGCTAATAATTGAGGGGACTGATGAGAGGTGAGGAGAGAGGAACCGTTCTGTCTCTGCTACAAGAGACCTGATGCGCCGCTCAACCACCCTGAGTGGCTCGAACCGTGCTGCGCGCAGAGCGTATACCAGGTCAGGGTTCTTTCCTACATGGGAGGTCACCTTGAGTTGGGAGGGGAGGGAGTCGACACCCTCGTCGATGAAGAACTGTATCACCTCACCTGCGGGAAACGCCAGGATGGAGTCGAGGACCTCCCTCACCTGAGGGCTGAACTCATAGAGGAGGAGAAGGTCTGAGACCTCCATATCTGCATACGAGAGATGGAGCGGCTGGAAGGCAACGCTCTGGGGTATGTTCGCAATGGAGGTTGAAAAGACAGCGAGGCCTTCGACGAGGGAGGGGAGATCGAGGAGGCCTGCCGTCCGCTTTTCCAGAGCCCCGCCCATCCCGGTGAGGTACTCTCCGTGGGGGTCGGTGATGAGGAGCCCAAACTTCCGCATGGCCATGCAGGACGCTGCAAAGACCTTCATCAGGTTGCTCTTTCCCATTCCGGTCGTGGCAAAGACCCCAACATGTCGGGTGAGGACCGCACCCGCGAGTCCGCACCTGACTCCGTACCCGCCATTATCTGGCTCTTCCTGCCTCACGGCACCCCGCAGGGTCCCAATCTCTATCTCACCCATCATCGCTTCGAGAAATCCCAGATCACCATGCCCTGGCCGCCTGACCCTTGCATCTGATGCTGGGACCCTCTTGGGAGGGCAGAACTCCCCCCCAGTGGTGGTATACCCGAGCTGAGCGGCGGTCACCTCTATGGGGTGCCCGGTGCCCCCGACATGCATCCCAGTGGCAAGGCCGCATACCCGGGCAAAGAACGTACCCTGCCCAGCCATGTCGTCTGCCACCACGATCTCACCCAGTGTGAAAGGGTCTGTGGGCGGCGCATGGAACCGGAACACCTCGACTGATGCGTCTGTGACCCGGTAAAGCGGCGGGTCATCCTCCTGGACAGAGATATTTGACATGCAAACGGGGAGCGTTTCCCACCAGGACCGCAATAATGTTTCGTATACAGGAGAGAGCCCAGGTGGGTGGCACTGGAACCCAAAAACCCCCACTATTAAGAGGAGGGGTACTCACACACCGTAAGGGAAGATTTTGCACCAGATGATCTGATCATGGACCAGGAGAGAGACGACCTCATCCCAGATACCAGGGACGGATGCATGCCAGAGGTAGCCCTGCGAAGGATCAGGTTTTGTAAGCCAAACATCCCCGCGCTCACGACCGGGGGGTACTATGCTGCTGATATGCATGTCCATACGACCTATTCAGACGCCGGGACCTCGGTCAGGGAAGTGGTCGCCAGGGCGTTTGAACTCGGGATCGGCCTCTCCATCACCGACCACAACATGATAGGGGGAGTCCTGGAGGCGGCTTCTCGTCCCGTACCCGAACCCTTCGTCCCAGGTATTGAGGTGAGCACCTCTGATGGCCCCCATATCCTCCTCTACTTCCCATCAGTGCACGATCTCTCAGAGTTCTACTCCCACGAGGTTCGGAACTTTCTGGGTGACTCGCCCTACCTCGCTATCCATAAGACATCAGCCGAAGTCCTCGGGCGGGCTGCGACTTATGACTGCATCTCAGTGGCAGCCCACCCCTTCGGGTACTGGTTCTTTGACAAGGGGCTCTGCAAGTGCATCGGAAAGGGCAGCATCAAAGATGAGGTCAGACGACATGTCCAGGCAATGGAGGTGATCTGCGGGGGCATGAGCAGGGGGCTCAACCTCCGCGCATGCCACTTTGCCAGGACCCACCACACCGGGATCACAGGAGGGACCGACTGCCATATCCTCCGTCACTTCGGGACCGTGATCACTGCCTGCAAAGCAGGGGGTGCCCGCGAGTTCCTCGAAGAGATCAGGGCTGGGAGGTCGGTGGTCGAGGGAGAAGAGACAGGGGTGATTGGGAAAGGCATCAGCGGGGGAGTTATCCTTGGCAGGTTTCTCCCCTACACACTCCCCTCTATTAAGGTCCATTACCGCCAGAACACCCCCCGGATCACGCGATTTTTCAGGAGGCTGATGAGGTAGGCACACTCCGTATTTCCTATTCCGCACCCCCCCCCTCCCGCGGCGGCTTTTTCCCACAGAATTTTATTCGATAAAGTATATAGTTATATGTAAATTACTTAGGTATATATCTGAGAACAGCTTATACTATACGCATTGTAACTACCTCAAAACATGCGGCAACACGGATGCGACAATACTATGCATCAACACCTCACAATCTGAATAAATTTAAAGCTGAATTTGATGCCATTGTCGAAAAGG
>JAPKXQ010000064.1 GCA_026394765.1 Methanomicrobiales archaeon | reverse complement strand
AGAAGTGGGTCACCGCAATAGGGTTCATCCAGGGCACCCAGTCCGACTACCCGATCATCCGGGGCAGTACAAACCCGCTCTATAGCGACAGTCGCCTGATGACACCGACGAAGGGGTATCGGCTCTCAACGACAGGTGAGGGGGACTTGGCGGGGATGATTTGAGAGGAGAGAAAAAGGATCGAAATTCACAACTTTTTCTCACACGCTCCCCATGGGGGTCTCTCTCCTATTTTTCATACTGGTCGAAACCACCTGCTCTTTTCTATCTTCCCGCTCTCTGAAAGCACCAACGCTTTATTCAGGTTGGCTGCCTCATGGGATGGGTCGATCTCCAATGCCTTATCGAATGCTGCGATTGCATCCTGACTCTCTCCCATCTCACGGTAGACTAGCCCCAGGTTGTTCCATCCATAGACATATTGGGGATTGAGTTTGAGGGCATGTTTGATAGTCACAACCGCCTCCTGATACCGCTTGCACTGTAAGAGTGCGATCCCTTTATTTCCCCATGCGGGGATGTCCTTATTATTCAATTCTATAATTTTTTCAAACACAAACAGAGCTTTATCAGGGTGCCCACTCTTCAACAGGGCGAGCCCCAGCGTATGCCAGGTACTGATGTCATCAGGCTCTCGTTTTAGCGACTCGACCAGTGCCTTACCTGCCTTCTCATACCGTTTGAGTGAGTAGAGTGCTCTCCCGTATTCTCTCCATGCCCTGGGATGGTCTGGAGAGATCTTCAATGCCTTTTTGGCAGAGGTGAGTGCTGATTTGTATGAACCAAGGCTGTCTTGGTGGGAGGACTTAATCATCCATGCGATCCCATCGCCGGGATGAATAAGGAGTGCCTTTTCGATCGCCTCTAAACCCTCCTCATACCGGGCCATCTCTCCAAGGGTGTCTGCTCTCCCTATCCAACCGCCTGGGCATTTTGGATCGATCGAGATCGCCTGATCAAATTTCATGAGTGCTTCTTCGATCTGACCTTTATCCTTCAGCATCATACCCAGATTCAGCCATGCGAAAATATTCCCTGGCTCTCTTGTGGTAACTCGACGTAATAGTTTGATGGCCTCATCTGACCGGGTTAGGATATAAAGGCAGATACTCTTTCCAATCAATGCAAGACTATAGTCGCGTTTAATCTTGAGGGCAAGATCAAAGTTCTTAATTGCTTCCTTCAAATCTCTCTCAGAATTCAGGAGGATCCCTTTCATCGTGAAGAGTTTAGGTGAGGACGGGTTATCCTGGATCATCCGATCCAATTCCTGTAAGGCATGATCTATTTGGCCCCCCTGAAGGTATTTCTGTATTTGGGGTGGCCAGTCGGCTGCAAGATAAAAGTCCATAATTAATGTAATGGTAAGATAAAAAATCGTTATTCTTTCTTGCCCATTACATTAGCTCCCCATACTTGCCCCTCTTCTTCATCAGCATAAGTTACGCCATGCAAATTACGTTTCCCATGAAAGTCCCCCTGGAAATCGCATCTGATGTTTAATTGGGGATTTTTATAGGCTGAGCATGAGGCGAAGCCTCATCTGGGTTTCCAGTGGAATTACCCTTTGTTCATAAGATGTCGTGGGATTTGTCTGATTATTGCCCGATAATATTCAATTAGGGCGTGTAGCAGCATGTAAGCCATGTGGCATCCCTCCTCTCCCGTATCGTTATACTCCTGGAGCCAAATGTCGTTAGCCCTTTGATATCAACATTCTCACCGGTGCCCTGACCAAATAAACCCCATTTGCGGATCTCTGTGCTATTGGGAGCAAATGCATGGGCCTATCCCCCCCGCACACTTGATTGGGTTTACCTGACTACCTGAAACTTAACAACTTCTTTCCGCTTCACGCGGATTTTTCTGGGAGAAACTCCCCACCATGTTCCGGCTCCAATGCCTCTTTGATTTCTGATTCGAATGCAGGTCTCACTTTTTTATTCTTTTCAGGCAACAAAGAGATCCTCCTTAGAGGACCCCTAATTACTTCAGCCACGCAAATTACTCTGCCAGTTGGTATTTCCATTCTTCGATCAACAAACTTTTTGTCGAAAAATTTCATTGCACATCGATATTAATCTGCAAAAAGAAGTCAGGAGGTAACTGGCTGTGATCCAATTACCTGGGAGTATTTCAGTATCTGGAGGTTCTCTTTTCCGTAGGTTGAGGTGTATAACGAGACAAAGACACACCCGTTGGTAGAGACCGCGACAGATTGGGGACGTTTGTCTGCCTTTGAACTCCCAACTGTCCATTTCGTGATAAAGTCACCGTTCCTGGTGAATTTCTGTACAGAACACTTCCCATGACCGACCACAAAGATCTCCTTCTTTGGTCCGATTGCGTTGTCACTTGGGTCTGATAACTGGGATGGTCCTCCAAATGACCGAATAAACCGCCCATCATGAGAAAAAAGGGTGACCCTGCAGTTCTCATAATATTCTCCAGCCCCTGCGTAGTACGAGCCGTCAGAGAGATAGAGGTAACTGGAACCCATAGGTGCGAGTCCTGTAATATCGACGGTTTCCCCATCTCCTGTACCGAACGAGCGCCATGAATGGATCTCAGTGCCATTGGGAGCGTACACATGGGTCCTATCCTGATACCAATCCGAAGCAAAGATTGTGCCACTCTCATCAACGGTAATGCAACTGCTC
The DNA here is from genome assembly GCA_026394765.1 of Methanomicrobiales archaeon. Taxonomy (GTDB): domain Archaea; phylum Halobacteriota; class Methanomicrobia; order Methanomicrobiales; family Methanospirillaceae; genus JAPKXQ01. The sequence continues at coordinate 55,883 of JAPKXQ010000064.1, read as the reverse complement.
AGGTAATCCATAGAAGTGGGCCATGATGCGAGAGGACGCCCATCTTTTGAGTATTTTTTGATATAGACTACGTTTTTTTTATAAGGTTGCGACCCTGGATCGTGCAAAAAGCCTCACCCTTCTGTGGACTAGGAGCCAATGGAATTATGCCCGTGCTCTTTGTCAGATCATACAGGTGCATTCATATGTATTCGGGGAGACTCACAGAGCATACGACTGATGGTACATGAAGAGGTTCAACATACGGGAGTCCCTCAAGTCTATTGATCACCCGCTTTCGTGGGTGCTTGGGTATGCCCTCCTTATAATCGGGCTCTATATGCTCGGTTACAGTTTTTTCGCTGCCTTTGGGCTCGTGACAGACCCCTCTTCAATTGACTACTCTTTCCTCGTCAGGCTGGTCTTTCTCATCTCTGCGATCATCATCGGGGGTTTCCTCGTCGCCCAGAGCACTGCGCTCACCGGCTCCTCAAATGCCCCTGCAGTCATCAAACTGGTAGTTGGGGTCTTTCTCCTCATTTTTGCGTTCTGGACCGGGAGGGTCTTTATAGAGTACGGGTACTACTCAGACGACCCAACCGTGGTGGTCCAGTTCCTCTTCTTCATCTGCATGGTACTAATCGGAGTTTACCTGACCCAGCGGGGTGTAAGAGAGTTCCTTTCTGCGCAGGGGGGTAGAATAACTGCAGGTCAGGAGATTTCTGCACCCCTGCCATCGGATGTTCAGGTGGGCCGTGGTGCTGATCCTGTCGGGTCGCATGAAGTGGGCCCCATCAACCCGGATCTTTCAGTTAGAGACGAGCCTCCCGCACCAGATCTTGCTGGGACCTCGGAGTCCCAGGACCTGCCTCCCGTCGCCCCTGTCTCTACAGAGGCCACAGTCACCGCTGGTATGGAGTATTGGTATGAAGGCGAAGAGAGGCAAAAAGAGGGCACCCTCGAGGGGGAGTTTGTCCCGTGCAGATCCTGTGGAAAGAGTATAAAGAAAGAAACCCTCTACTGCATCTTCTGTGGGGATTGTGTGCACTCCCGGGCAGAATCAGAGATTCCTGTTGACCCCCACATCACCCAAATCACACGAGAGCCACCCCAGTATGGGATTCCTACCCGGGCAAGGCCCTGGGTCCGGTTCTTCGCCCGGTCCTTTGACATACTCATCGTGGTATTCGTAGTTGGCTTGATTATTACCCTGATCGCACGGATCAGTCCATTGGCGGCGAGGGTCGTTGCCAGTTCGCAGGCCAACCCGTTAGTCTTCAACCTTGCCCTCTCCTTAATCGCACTCCTTGTCCTTGCTTTGGTAGAGCCCGTATTCATCAATAAATGGGGTGCAACTCCCGGAAAATGGCTGCTCCAGACCCGCGTAACTCGCGGTGACGGGCAGACCCTCTCATTTTCCGAGGCGTATGGCAGGAGTTTCAGGGTCTACCTTATGGGGTATGCGCTCGGTATCCCGCTCATATGCTTTATCACCCTCATCTTCTCGGGGATATACGGTCTCCTGCTGATGAGCGGGTTACGTTGAAAGGGGAGAGATCTATCTGGGTTGATGGCCCAGGTCTATTTTATGCGCCAGGTCCTCCCTCTTTCGATTGACGGTTGGGGTGCGGGTATGTTCACTCCCGGTACAGGACCAGAACCCTTTTTACCCAGGATGACGAGGTGGTGATATGGCGCGAGCCTTTCCCGCCGCCCTCTTCCTGCTTGGTTTCACCATTGTTCTCTCCGGAGTGCCGGTATCCGCAACCCCCTTTGATGACCTCGCAAGGTTTAGGGAGCAGCAGCGGGCGGTAAGTGATGAGTGGCAGCATACGCACCTGAATGGAAGTGGTGGGTTGAGGGGCAGTTCCCCGGGTGTATACCCGTTTAGCACCCTCGCAGAGTTCTCATCAGGTCATGCGTCCCTGAATACCTCGAGGCAACAGCAGGTAGAGATCGCGGGTGTATCCGCATCGTCCCTCTTCGGACGCACACCCTTTGTCCAACTTCAGGAGGATATGGTGGGAAAGTTCCGGACCTGGCAGTATGACCTCGTACAGTTGATGAGAAATTTCTTCAATCAGACCCCGGTGCTTTCATCTCTTGGCATAACCTTCCCCAGAGGACGATGAAGTGGGACAATCAGTTCCTAATCCCTGGCACTCCCTAATTAACTTTCGAAGTGGTCGACATTGACTGACAAGGGGTCCCTCGCTGGTAAGTGACCTCTGGAAGAGTGAGAGGGTGCAGAGGCCATCTTTCTCTGGTAATTGGGAAATTGGGAGAGAGGGGGACCATGAGGACAGTTTGGGGTGATCGCCGGTCCTTAATATGGGTTGGCGATTCTTCACATACTGCTAGGAATCCCGAAGTCACGTCGTATTCTGTTTTCAAGATCAATGGTCACGTACATGGGTAGTGGACGAGGTTAAACAAGTCAGGGGTGCTGCTCGCGGAGAGACTTTCCACGACTACGTATGGATATATCAGAGATACTATCTTCCTGCCGGATAGTGAAGAGCGAAGAAGTTTCCCTAAATTACCCATGAAGAAGTCTTATCATTGAAACCAGAAGTGAGTGGGGCGATTTTCATTCAAGCATGAGGGATCTTCACATGTGTTTGTGCCAAAAAACGCTTTTCGCGGTCTTCCTTAGGTATGGTTTTATCCTTGCGGGGCAGAATGAGAGCCATGCCAATTTCTGTATTGGATAAGGGGGAGGGTCCCATCCACCTGCCATTTCTGACGAGCAATTCGTCACAGAGATCTCAAGAAGATCCATGGTGGAACATAGGGCCTGGCTAGTGGGGTGGTGGCCATGAATGGAGAATTACCAACCATACCCTCTTCCCTTGTGACCCTCTCTGTCGGCATACTTTTTCTCGCGCTCCTTCTCACCGCGGGCTGCACCCAGCCCTACCAGGAGCATCCCAAGGAGCAGGGCGTGGTGAGCGGGACCGGGACGATACGGTACATCGACCTTGAAGGGGGTTTTTTTGGGATCGTTGCTGACTCTGGGGTCCAGTATTATCCCCTTGAACTTCCGGCTCACTACCAGTCCGATGGTGCTCGGGTCATGTTTGTGGTAAAGATAAGGGATGATATCGTAACCGTCCAGCAATGGGGGACACCGGTCGAAGTCAGGGAGATGGCACCCCTTTGAACCGGGGTGGGGGAGAGGGATCCCCATCTCTCTCCCAGTAAGGGCTGATCAGATCTTTAACTGGGTGAGAGCGTCGTACACCATCTTCCGGTAGACTTCAGGGTCAACCTGGTATTCTGTCTTTGCACGGAGTGCGTCCCCCGAGATCTCTTCGGCTGTGAGGCGCGTGAGGCGGTTGAGAGTAGCTTCCGCAGTATCGAGGACCCAGAGGTCGCGGACCTCCTTCTCGACGACTGTGAACGACTCTGCCCGGACTGAGACTCGTTTAGATCCGTCAGGGGCATCATACACATTGGGCTTACCCACAACTGCCACATGGTTGGGCGGCTCGATCCGTGAGATCTGGAGCATAGCCTCCTGGTTGAAGCTACTTGCCATCACAAAGAACGTCCCCGAGGGATCTACCACCCTGATGCGGTAGAATGCATTCTGCTCTCCTTTCCGCTGCTTGTCGGTGAGCGCCCCGATGAAAAAGACGCGGTTGCACCGCTCTCCGGTTGGCAGGAGGACATATGCAGGGCTCATATCCTCGGTCCCGTCACGGAAGTGGATGGTTGCTTCCCGAAGTTCCCCTGCAAAGACCCTCCTGGCCGGCTCACGTGCAAAGGTGGAATCACGCTTCGGTCCCTGGAATGGCGTAAGGCTTCGTCCAGATTGGGGTGGTAAGACTGGGCCGTTTACCCCTGTGTCGGGAGGTATTACTCCATTCATACTGCACCCCGGGAGGAAAGATCAGTCGAAGCACGATTGATCAGGTCTGCAAGCGTGATCGGGTCAAACTGTGCAATCTCACAGGATGCAACGAGGAGGGTACGGTCGAGCTCTTTTCCTGAACATACCAGGTAGCGCCCCGCTACCTTGTCGCGGATCCTGATCGCCACCTCATCCATCCCAAGTGGTGAGTTCTCGGCTATCTCCTTAGCTGCGTCGAGTGTGATCCCGGTGAGTGCCTCGACCACCTGCCTGGGCATAAGGACCTCCGAGGTCCGCTCCCCTGTGTCAAGCCAGCCCTTGATCCTGAGGTCGTAATGGAATTTGATCTGGATCTCATGGACCGGGCAGTAGTTCTGCCGTGATAAGAGCCGGTTGCACCCCTCTACAGGACAGCGCCTGATCAGCCCAGATCCGGGTGTAGGGGCGATTGAGACTAGGACGCCCCGAATCGTGGTATCCCCTCTGTTCACTGGGATGTCGCCCTCTTCGGGAATAGCGGTGGCAGTATTCAGAGTGAGGGAGAGCCGCCCATTGAACTCATCTACCAGGGCATAGTAGAGGCTATATACAGTCCCTGGGACAAGTTTCTCCTTCCCCTCGTCGTGCCAGAGAACAAACTTTACAGTTCCTGTCTCGTCCCCGATGAGACCGGACTGTAGCATTCGCTCGTGCGTGGTCTCCCACTCCTGGACTACCTTCCCATGCACACTCGCAACCCCTGGGGATAGGTCTGCCAGGGGGGTGGTTGTGGGGATCAGCGCCTCGTCATGGGGCACGGGGGTGATAATCGTCCCCGAATGGGCCTTGAGGCTTGGGACACCATTGAAGGCATCGACCACAGCAGAATCGAAGCGGTACCACATCCCTGGCTCTACCTCAGGGAGATTGGACTTGGTCCAGATCACGAACCGCATCGCACCAGACTGATCTGCTATGATCCCGGTCTGCTTGATGGACGGAGAGGGCGAGTGAGAGAGTGCGACGATCTTTCCCTCCACTGTCACCCACTCCCCGGTCAGGACCTCGTTGATCGCCTTTCGTTCACTCCCGCTCTTCCCCATACCCATGTCTGGGATGGCATACTGGCGGGCGAGGTCAGCGATCACCGAGCGCTCTGCCTCATCGTCCTGGACAGAGAACTCCTCCACAAAGAGGCGGAGGCGCCGCTCCACCACTGCGGGGTCGACCGTATGACCTTTTGATCCAATCTTTTGGGAGATTCTTTCAGCAACCTTGGAAAACTCCATGTTCAACATCTCCAGCATCACTCCGGTACTTGAGTAGATAAATGAGTGAGCGTGCGGGGGGTGAAAGTGTAAAAGTGCAAGATGGAGAGGTTAATGAACTGCCCCCAAAAAATATGTACCGCATGGAGATCAACGCAGACTCTACCATCTTCGACCTTCTGACTGCAAAACCCGACTCAAGTGAGGTACTCTTCAAGTTCGGGATGGGTTGTGTCGGCTGTGCAATCGCACGGGGCGAGACGATACGCCAGGCAGCCGAGGCTCATAGCATCCCACTCCCTGAACTCCTCTCATCCCTCGGGATCAGTGAGTAGTCCGCTCTCGTACCTTTTTCAGCTCTTTTATCGACGCTTCGGGATTTCTGATGAGGTAGTCGGCGACAACTGGTTCGTGGAGGAGGGTGCATGCGCTGCAGTTCCAGACCGTTCCTCCATGCGCGCTCTCCACGGCTTCTCCAAGGCCTGGGTCCTGGCAGGGGTAGTAAGGGCAGTAGCAGAACGCGCACCTCTGCCCTGCAAAGTGGCACGGATAGTACGCACAGTGATCAGGGTCCCATGCCACCCAGTGGTCGCCACCGAACCTTGAATAGACAAAGAGGGCTGGACGTCCATATTTTGCACCGCTCTGGTGCCTTCGGACCGCCTCATTGACGCCGAAGTCAACCGATGACGTGACCCTCCTCCCGACCTCGGTGAGGGGCCCTGCAATCAGGTGGCGTGGTGGACCTTCACTCGCGACTATCACTGCGTCAGTTGGGGTACCTGCCACCTGGTAGTTCCCTGCTACAAGTGATCGAACCTTTGCCTCAGTCACTGTGAGGATAACCCCAGGTAGCGCCCCACCTGAAAGGCCTTCCTGGGATGTTACGATGATGGAGATAGACTCCCCGGCAGCGGTCCCGGCGGTGATGAACGTGGTGATGAAGTCATACTGAAGGACAACGAGGTCTCTTGCCGGAATAGTAGTGACTATGCCGTAGTACGGCATGGCGATCCCCTCGCGCCGCGCGACAAGCTCGAGTTCCCTCACTGGGTCTCGCCCTTCCCCTCCCGGGGGGATGGGGTGGGTGATGAGAGTTGCGACACTGCCTGATCCTCCTGCGACCCCGGTGCTCACCGCAGTAAAGATCCCACTGATGATCAGGGCCTCATGTGCCAGGTAATACCTCATGCCGCCCTGCTCATGCCACCTGGTACCTTACCCTGTCCTTCAGTTCCTGCTGCTTGCCGGCATTCCAGCCCGAGACGTCCTGGAGGTACCCTGTTACACGGCTGATCTGGACGACGTCGTGACTCCCGCAGTCAGGGCAGACCGCGCTGTTACAGAGGGGGCAATACTCTATCCCGGTGATGACTTCGTGCGCGCAGTGGCAGTGGTCCAGGGGGCACATCACTTCGAGTTCCTTCTCCCCGCAACGGGGGCAGGGGGTCTCTTCAACGACGAGGTGGCAGGTGTGGCACTTGTAACTGCGCGCCTCTGGGGGGATCTCGTCAGGGTGGTGGTAGCGCCCGATCAGGGCACGCTGCTCTGTGCTCCATTCCATACCAAGAAGTGGGCCTCATGGAGCGATAAAAGTAGTGAATATCCCCAGATCTGCCTCAGTCGACTCATAGGGCTCATCACTGTTCAGGGTCTGTCTTCTCATCACCGGCAGATCACGGAGTACTCCTTCGCCCGTGTTGCAGGGTCGGGGTCGGCATATATTGCCCTTCCTACGATCACCCCATCGACTAGAGGGGCGACTGCACTGGCGTCTCCACCCTGAGCTCCCACCCCTGGGGAGTAGATCTTCCTTGCCCCAATAATTCTTCTGAGGACAGCGACGCGGTCCGGCCGTGTGGCAGGGGCTATTATGCCATCTGCTCCTGAAGTGCAGGCCATCTCAGCGATACGCTCTGCAGTGCCGCCACCAAAGCACTCGGTCGCCCCCGGGTGGCTCATCTCTGCGACCACGTAGCAGGCTCCACCATGGGCATGGGCCGCGTCCACACACGCGGTTATAGAGTCTCTCCCAGGGAATCCCTGGCATATGATGGCATCAAATCCCGCCGAAAATGCGGCCTCGGTGATTAGGGTGTTCGTTGCAGGGATATCAGCGACTTTAAAGTCAGCGATGAGGGGGAGGCCGAGACGTGCCAGTTCCCGCACGATCGGGAGGCCAGCGTGGAGGACCAGAGGGTATCCGACCTTGACCTGGTCGATCGTTTCGGCAGTCTTTGCTGCCACTGCGAGGGCCTCGGCAGGGTCAGTCACGTCGAGAGCGAGGATGAGGTCAGCCACCTTTCACTCCCTCCATCACCGCTGCCACCAGGAGGGGCAGCGTAATCGTCGCGTCCCCATACACGGTCACCGCCTCTGCGCCGGACTCGAGTTTGCCCCACGAACGGGCCTCGTCCAGGGTAGCGCCTGATAGTCCCCCCAGGTCGGGACGGTCCCCTGTGAGCTGGACTGCATAAGAAAAGCCGTGCTCGCACATCAGCATCCCCTGGAGGATGAAGTTTTTAGGGACACCCCCGCCCACCATCAGAGCACCTGCACGCTGGGCAGAAAAACAGTGGTCCAGGAATGGGGAGAGGTCCTGAAAGGCGTCTACAAATCCCTTGTGCGTCTGGCAAAATAGCCAGTACTGGAGGCCGATCATCGAGTCGGAAAGGGCCGGACAGTACACCGGGACACCCTTTCGCGCGGCGGTGGCAAGGATCCCCTGGTCGAGCCGGCTTCCGATAGCCGCGAGCAGGCCGGTAATGGAGAGGGGACTGTCAGGTGCGATTTCGGCATAGCACTCCTGCATGAACTCCTCGAAATGCACGAATGCCCTGTCCGGGAGAAAGACGTCATAGATCCGGTTTATCCCCTCTTCTCTGAGGTCCTCGTCGGTGCAGGTCGCAGACCCGTGGTAGTGGTGGCACCCAATAGCCTCCAGGATGTCGTGGGTGAGGTTGGCTCCAGTCGACACCAGGACGTCCACCCAGCCCCGTGCAATCAGGTCTGCCACGATACCTCCCATCCCTGCGGGCACCATCGCCCCTGCGAGGCCGAAAAACTTCACCGCAGTGGGGTCCCGCACCATCTTTTCGTAGAGCGATGCAGCCCGCGCGAGGGCACCGCCGTTATATGCCCCGGCATGGGCGAGCTCTTCCACGAGTGCCCCGACTGTCATACCCGGGCTGAGCCGCACCTGCGCGACCTGCTCCCCATATCCCATCGGATCACTGTGTGGCGGGGGGAGACATCTTGGTTCCGCCGCCATCCCAGGTCGGAGGGCCCCTGCAGAGGGGTCGGGCCAGGTGACGGCGGGCTGAAGAAGGGACCTCGTACCACCCTGGTGTGAGAGATCTTGCCACTGGGACCATCTCTGGCTCCCGTGAGCGCCCCCCACAGGTCCGGCACTTGTAACCCTTCTCTCTCCCCGCACTTGTCATCCGGGCACCGCACCGCGCACAGTGGGGGGGCTTTGTGACTGACATGGCAGAGATAAGCCCGACCCTCATCTTCTCAAGGTTGATGGTGCCCCGCTTAAAGCTGCCACAGACGAGGACCCGGTCTCCAATAGTGAGTGCGCGGACCGTGTCACGAAAGCCTTTCGTCGGCTCAAATGCCATGCAGGATACGAATGAATCTCCGGTAGCGAGGAGAAAGGATACGTGTCCTCCCCTTGCGGTGGTCGGGGAAGCAGCGAGAGTCCCTTCGAGGTAGTAGGATATCCCGTCCCTCAGTGGCCCCCCGGTCCAGGGGACTAGGTGGGCGTCGGTTCCCTGGTTTGTGAGGAATACTTCCTCAATAGAGGGGGGCTCGCTCTCCACTTCCTCCCGCGCGAGCATCAGCCACCCCGGTCGCTCGCCCCTTATTCCGAAGAGAACCGGGTCAGGGGTATGGGGGACGCACACCACGGACCGCCCTGCACGGTCTACCGTGTCCCATGTGTGTGGAAATGTTGCAGCATCAGCCCGAAATAGGCTATCAGAATCGACTTCCCTTGGAGTACCAAACCTCGCGGGTTCGCGGTACGCGAGGACCTCGTACGTGGGGTCCGTCAGATCGCTTGCGACCGCTGCAGTCGCTCCGATCAGCCCCCTTCCCCCGCAGTATCCCCGGTAGAGTGCCCCTGCCTCATCCAGGACATCAACCGCCTCCTCTATCTCACAGAAGTCCTGCACAGCCTTCCAGTAGAATGCGGGGGGGGGTGGGCCATCGACCGCGACCACTCCGGGACTAGTCCCTTCTGCCCCGAGTTCTGCGAGATCTTCTACTGTACTGCAGGCGAGGGAGAACCCTGATATCAGCCCGCCTTCAAAGTCCAGGGCCACTGCGGCGTTTCCCCGTGTCTTGTACTGGACATTGGGGTTGAGGCGGATGAGTCGTACCGCCCGGACCGGGAGCCGGGCCCGTTCAAGCCGTCTCCTTAGGACCGCCGCGAGGTAGGTCGTGCACATCCCGGCAGGAGAGTCGGTATCGTCGATTCCAAGCAGCATAAATGCCCTTAACCTTTTATACAATCCCCCCGCAAAATCCATTCGTTACAAAGATGAGTCAGGAACGCCTCCTCCAGATGATCACGAGTGTCCTCCTTATGGGGGGCTATGAGGTATCAGAACGGTTTTCGATACGGCCACGGAGCTTTGACTTCGTTGCCCGGAACGATCGCCTGGTCCTGGTTATCAAGGTGGTGAGCCACATCGACGGAGTGAACGAGGGTGTGGCAGGGGACCTGGGACTTGTCGCACGATACCTGCAAGGGTCTCCTCTCATCATCGGGGAGCGGGCGCGGGACGCTGATCTCGAGAGGGGTGCAGTATACATCCGGTATGGTATCTATGCCATCAGTGTCGCCACCCTCCATGACTATATCGTCGAGAACATCCCCCCGCTCGTATATGCCGCTCCCGGGGGGCTCTACGTGAACCTGGATGGCGAGGCGCTTCGCATTGCGCGTGAAGGGCATAACCTCTCACTAGGCGACCTCGGTGCGATGATCGGCGTATCCCGCCGGACAATCTCCAAGTATGAGGCCGGGATGGGGACCAGTCTCGAGATCGCAATGAGGATCGAGAAGATCTTCGATTGTCCTCTGGTGCGAGTGATAACGCTAACCGATTCGGGATCGGCAGAGACATCCGCCCTGGTGGCCGAGGAACCCTTCGAGGGCCCCATGACTCTCCTGTCAAGGATAGGAATGGATCTTAGGCCGATGCATGGCGCTCCCTTCCAGGCGATGGTCCTCTTTCACCAGCATACGATCCTCACCGGGTACGGTCCGTCGCAGAAAGTGGCCAAGCGTGCTGCCCTCATTGGGAACATCTCCCAGGTCGCCAGGATGCACGCGATGTGCGTCCTTACTGACTCCTCAAAACAGAAGAAGGTGGGGCGTACTTTGGTCATTGGAGAGAGCAGGCTCTCCCAGATTGCGGACGGCGACGAGTTGATCGAGATGATCGGCCGTTAGCGGATATTTTATATAGAACCTCTGACCTATTTTATCGCACAACTGGTGATATGAATGTCACAGCAGCTTGGCGGACAGCAAATTCTGATACTGAAAGAAGGTAGTTCACGCACTCGAGGGCGTGATGCACAGGGCATGAACATCACCGCAGCCAAAGCGGTTGCAGGTGCAGTTCGGACCACCCTTGGGCCCAAGGGTATGGACAAGATGCTCGTCGACACCATCGGCGATGTCGTCATCACCAATGACGGGGTGACGATCCTCAAAGAGATGGACATCGAGCACCCGGCTGCGAAGATGATGGTCGAGGTGGCAAAGACTCAGGACGATGAGGTCGGGGACGGTACCACCACGGCGGTTGTTATCGCAGGCGAGCTCTTAAAGAAGGCCGAGGACCTCCTCGAACAGGACGTCCACCCGACTGTTATCGCACATGGGTACCGTCAGGCGGCTGACAAGGCCCAGGAGATCTTGAAGGAGATAGCGATCGACGTCAAGCCCAAGGACGAATCGATGCTCCGTAAGATCGCAGAGACGGCAATGACCGGGAAGGGCGCAGAATCAGCAAAGGAGAAGCTCTGCGACCTCGCGGTGAGGGCAGTCACGATGGTTGCCGATGATGACGGGACTGTAGACACCGACTGGGTTAAAGTCGAGAAGAAGGTCGGGGGGTCTATCAATGACTCTGAGATCGTTGAGGGTGTCTTAATAGACAAGGAGCGGGTTCACCCCGGAATGCCCAAGAAGGTGACGGGTGCGAAGATCCTCCTCCTTAACGCCGCAGTGGAGTTTAAGAAGACCGAGGTCGACGCGGAGATCAACATCACGAGCCCTGACCAACTCCAGGCATTCCTTGACGAAGAGGAGCGGATGATCCGGACAATTGTTGATAAGATCGTTGCGAGCGGCGCCAATGTTCTCTTCTGTCAGAAGGGGATCGATGACATCGCCCAGCACTACCTTGCCAAAGCAAATGTCATGGCAACACGCCGGGTCAAGAAGAGTGACATGGAGAAACTCGCCCGTGCAACCGCAGGTAACCTGGTCTCAAGCATCGATGCAATCAGCAAGGAGGAGCTCGGCTACGCCGGCCTCGTCGAGGAGCGGAAGGTATCAGGCGAGGAGATGATCTTTGTCGAGAAGTGCAAGAACCCCAAAGCGGTCTCTATCATCATTCGCGGCGGGACTGAGCACGTCGTCGACGAGCTCGACCGCGCCATGGAAGATGCCCTATCAGTGGTGAGCGTCGTCTTAGAGGACAAGAAGATCCTCCCCGGAGGCGGGGCAGCCGAGATTGAACTCTCCCTAAGGCTCCGCGACTATGCTGCAAGTATCGGCGGGCGTGCCCAGCTTGCGATCGAGGCATTTGCCAGCGCACTCGAGATCATCCCGCGGACTCTTGCCGAGAACGCGGGCCTCGACCCCATCGACAAGCTCGTGGAGCTCCGTGCAGCCCATGAGAAAGGGAAGAAGACCTTTGGCCTCGATGTCTTCGAGGGTAAGGCTGTCGATATGCTCAAGGCGGGCGTGGTCGAGCCTCTCCGTGTGAAGACCCAGGCTATTGCCTCTGCCGCAGAGGCGGCGGTGATGATCCTCAGGATCGATGACGTCATCGCATCTGCGAAATCTTCTGCCCCAGAAGGTATGCCTCCGGGTGGCGGGGGTATGGGTGGCATGGGCGATATGGGTGGCATGGGCGACATGTGACGCCCGCCCCAAACATTTCACCCCGCAGTTCCCCTTTTTTTCCTGACCCTTACGCAGATTGAAATAATTCGTCTGTGCAGGATCACTTCATGCACGACCGCTTCATCTTCACCCGCCATAAGACAACCTGCTATCACTGCGGGACTGAAGCCGACCAGGTGATAAAAGCTGTCCCCTACCAGGCCCAGGTCATCTGTGCACACTGCGGTGCCACGCGAGTCTTTGTTCCCAGGGCCGAGGAGGTCTCTCCTAAAGGGGCATATACCAGGATAGGGTGCTTTGACGTCTGGGAGCTCGAGCCTGTCGCCCAGTGCCGCAATTGCGATGTATTAGGGCCTCATGACCTCTTTATCGGCTGTAACCACTTCACTGCCCGATGCCGGAACTGCGGGTTCACCCACTTCTACAAGTTTAATCTTGAGTATATGGGGCAGTGTGCCATCCCAGGGTTGGGGGAGGAAGGTACGGGTTGACGGTGGAGTTCCAGAGGCCCAGATTGAATGGGCCCCAGTCCTGCAGGCATATCCTGATATGCAAGACTTCGTTAGTACCTTCTATGAGCCTTCGTTCATATCTGACTTTTTGGGATAAAACGTCCGATTTTTTTGCACTCCTTGGACGAAGGTCTCAATCAGGGTTTTTTAGTGGTTCTCTCATCATATCCGGAGCTCTCAATATTTCAGCGAGAATAATCCTATTAAGGAGATGTAAGTATGGGCACCGACCGTGAGAAAGTTGCGGCACTGATGGATGAGCTGATCCTCCTTACCGATGATTTCTGTGATCACTTCCTCAACGAGGAGTATAAGGAGGTGATGAAGCGTCTTATACAGAAGATGGCGAGGAAGCGGCAGGTTCCATTTTTATCCGGTACCTTGAGGGTCTGGGCCGCAGGGGTCGTGCATGCCGTTGGAATGGCAAGCTTTGCATTCGACCGATCCAAAGTCCCCCACATCGCAGCGGGAACGATCTACGAACACTTCGGGGTGAGCAACGCTTCAGCCCTCAAGCGCTCGAGTGAGATCAGGAAGATGTTTAAGATGAGCTACTGGGACCCTGAGTTTTCCATCCCCAGTGTGGCTGAAAACCATCCCTTAAGAAAACTGGTCCTGCTCCCATCAGGCTTCATCATGCCGATCAGTGTAGTACGACAATATGAGGAAGGTAGAGAGGATAGAGAGGGGACGAAAAAACCCCCCTCCTGATGATTCTGGGTTGATATTCCAAAACTTTTTCATCTCTCATCGCTCTTCTCGGAACATTTCAATCGCCGATTTAGGGCACTCGTGCGCACAGATCCAGCAACCCTTGCAGAAAGTGAGGTCAACTTCGAGGTCTTTTGAGATCACACCGTCAGGGCAGTACATTTCGCAGAGACCGCAGGCGTTACACTTCTCCCGGTTCATTACCGGGCGAAACACCCTCCATGAACCTGTCTTTCCCGCAGCCCCTGTTACAGGACGGCTCATAGCCAGCAGGTTGCGGTCGCTCATACTACCACCTCCTGGAATGCAGATTCAGCTGCCCGCACTGAGTTCATCGAGACGACTCCAATCTTTGCAAGCACTCCTAGGACAGGTGTGTTGAGGACCGGGCCCCCTGCAATGACCAGTCCTTCGCGAAGTGCGATGCCGGTTAGGTCTACTGCATAGGTCCTGTGCCCTGGAAAGGACGCAGGCTTAGTGCTGTTGATGATCACTGTACCCCCCTCTCTGATGCCCTGGAAGACATCAACGGAATCCATCACGTTCGCGTCAAGGACGACTACGAGGTCAGGTCGCCGTATCTGGGAGTAGATCCGGAGGGGGTGGTCGTCGATCCGCACGAAGGAGACTATCGGGGCACCGCGTCGTTCTGCCCCATAAAATGGGCATGCGGTCGCATACTTCCCGTCGCGGAATGCGACGAGTGCGAGGAGGCGGGCTGCAGTCACTCCGCCCTGACCTCCACGGGAGTGTACCCTCACTTCATACATCGTCCTTCACACCGAACCAGTGCTCCTCACCAGGACGCCTCGAACGCACAAAGCCTGCAATGTCCTCATACGTCACCTCCTGACCTCCTAGTCCGGCGATAACAGAGAACGGTTCTGCTTTCGTCCTTGACCGTATGGCATCTGCGAGGATCCCCCCTGACCCAAAGGAGTAGTCCCGGTCGATCACGACCACTTCCCGGCCCTTCAGGTCGAGTGGAGGCAGTGGGCGGAACCAGCGCATCCGCATCGATCCCGCCCGTACCCCCTCCTCACGGAGTAGGTCGACTGCCACCTCGGCCTCTTTTCCGAACGTTCCCATCGCAATGACTACTACGTCGGCGTCGTCACACCTGTAATCCTCTATGGTAGTGTACCGCCTTCCGAACCGTGTGGCAAAGTCCTCTTCAGTGTCAGAGATGACTGCGGGTGCCGCCCGCATCGACCGCTCGATCTCCCAGCGGAACTTGAAGTGGGTATCAGGCCCGGTGAGGGTACCGTAACCTGCCGGGTGGGCGGTATCTATCGCGTGGGGCAGGTTGAGTGGGGGGATGAAATCCCCTGGATTTACGGTTGCGAGCGCCTGCATACTGTGGCTGAGTGTGAAACCGTCAAGGTTCACCATCACTGGGAGGAGGACGTCTCTGTGCTCTGCGATCCGAAACGCCATTAGGGTGGTGTCGTACGCTTCCTGGACTGTGCTCACATAGACCTGGAGCTAGCCGGTGTCCCGCTCCTGGAGGGAGTCGGTATGCTCAGCCCAGACATTCCAGCCCGGGCCCAGTGCCCGGTTCACGTTGGCCATAACGATGGGGATACGGGCACCTGCAGCCCAGTTCACCATCTCGTGCATGTAGAGGAGGCCGTGCGAGCTCGTCGCGGTAAATGTCCGCACCCCTGTTACACCCGCCCCAATGCATGCTGCCATTGCGGAGTGTTCACTCTCCACAGGCAGGTACTGGGCCTTCATCTCGCCCTTGGAGACATATTCGGCGATCTGCTCCACGATCTCGGTCTGGGGCGTGATGGGGTAGGCGGCGACCACAGATGGGCATGCGTCCTTCACTGCTGCGGCAACCGCTTTGTTCCCGGTCGCAATGGTCAGCATGTTCCTTCAGCCTCCTTTGAGATCCGCATAAAGCGGAGGTGCATTTCACTTTTGAATGCTGCTACCGCATCCTGTTAGATCCCTCTAAACCTCCCCTGGGGTGCCATATACTCTTCAATGGGGATGGGCTTTGCCATCGCCGCCTTTGAGATAGAGTTGATCGTCAGCTTCCCGTACTCACGCTCATAGAGGAGCCACATCCCGCTCTTCACTGCGAGGCGCCCCATCTCCACGGTCCTCTCTGTATCATATCGCCACCCCGGGGGGTAGGGCGCGAGGATATGAATGAACTTGGCCCCCTCGAAAGTGAGGGCTTTTTGCACTTTCAAAAAGAGGTCTTTGGGGTAAGCACTGCACGCTGTCGCCATATATGGGGGATTATGTGCCTCGACGATCCGGTCGAGGTCCTACTTTCCCTCAGGTTTGCCCGCAGGGGTCGTTTTGGTCCTCGCTCCTATAGGTGTGGCACCTGACCGCTGCATCCCGGTGTTCCCATATGCATCGTTGTCATAGCAGATGTAGAGGAAATCGGCGCCACGTTCGAATGCGCCCGAGAGGGCCTGGATCCCGATATCGGCAGTGCCCCCGTCCCCGGCATACACAACGACATTCGTTTTTTTCTTAAGGCTTCTGAATGCCGCGCTCATCCCTGATGCACAGGCGGCAGCCGCGGCAAAGGCTACGTTGTAGACCGGGATATCGAATGCGGTATTAGGGTAGATCCCCTGGATGATCGAGGTACAGCAGGCCGGGACCACGAGGACGGTATCGCGGCCCGCTGCTTTGAGCACATATCTGAGGGAGAGGGCGGAGCTGCACCCTGCGCATGCCGAGGTACAGGTGCGGATCAACTCCTCCGCGGGCATCTCTGATATAAAAATCAGCGTAAATGTCCGTACCTCAAGCATTTAATGGTATTTTTAGTAAAATCGACTTGTACTAGTGGTTTCTGTTTCCGCTTATCCCTGATGGATACTTTATCGTGGGACACGGCGAAATTTCTGCTCACCGGGGTGGATGTAGCTATGGATGAGGCTGATACTGTACAGAAGAAGGGGCAGGTTATATGAAACGAAGGGTTCTGATCATTGGCGGGGTCGTACTGGCATTCGTACTCCTTGGTGCTGTCGCGTGGCTCACTCTCACTGTGGTCCCCGCGCTCCCTGCTGATGTGGGGGTCTCGTACCCCTATCGCACGACCTACCATGTGGTGTTCCCGATTGGGAAGGAGATATTGATTGGTGGAGTCCCAATAATCGCCCTCCAGTCGGGTGATGCGATCGTCCTTTCGATCGGCGGCACACAGGAGAATATCAGTATCGGAGAGTCCGCGACGATCACAGAGCGGAGGGCGGTGGTCCAAACTCTCGGCACCGAGGTGTTCTCAACAAACTACCGGATCGACGGGACATACCTCGGGATGGAAGGGGACCGTGCTGCCTTCTCTCTCGCACTCCAGACCTCCCGGCAGGTGCCCGCGTTCCTCCTGTCATGGGTCCTCCCGCCCCAGATCGAGGCTAGGCCCACCTGAACTGGAGGGGTCTCTATCCCCCATCTATACCAGTGGCTCGGCATGGTAACCATGGGGGGTGAGCACGTTTTTTACTTTTTCTGCCCATTGCTGATCGTTTTCATCTATAATTGGTGTGACTTCTCTCATCCAGATCTCGTGGAGGGCAGCGTCCCTACCCTCAAAGCTCCTTCGTCCCTTCACCCTCCCCGCGACTGCCCCTGATGGGTCGGTTATCACTAGGGTCACGCACTTGAACTGACGGCAGACTTCTGGCCGGTTCTGGTAGATGGTGCAGGTAGTGCCACACCCTTCAGAGTCAGACTGGGCGGGTGCCAGGAATAGGCAAGTTCCCGGTGCCGAAGGTAGTCCGGTTGCGCCAGGGTCGAGCCGCGCCGTGAACCTCCCGCGCCCCAGGGCGAAGACACAGGAGAACTCGCGAGACGAGAGCCTCCGCTCTATTCGAATCAGCCTTCCGAGGGAGGTGCAGCAATTCCCGCATCGGTTGCAAGAAAAGAGGGCCATCTCCACATCACCTGTCGAGGGTTGCGAGGACTCCGCCAAGAACCTGGTGCAGCTTTTTCTCCTGGTAGAGGAACCTATGTGCCCCGCCTCGTAATGGGATCATCTGGAATGAGAGCCCACAGTCGACGTTCCAGAGGACTAGGCCCTCTGGTGGTGCGGGAGGGATGCGGGGGCGGTCTTTGCCATCGAGGCATGATGCCAGGTCATCGCGCGTCCATTCCCCTCTCCCAACTGCGAGGAGTCCTGCAGCCATTCCCCTCACCATATGCCATAGGAAGCTCTCTGCAGTGACCTCTATGGCTGGGAGCAGCCCGTCCTGAACGAGGCGTATATTAGAGATATGTCGCACCGGGTCTTTTCCCGCCTGGACCCGGGCAAATGTGGAGAACCTGTGGGACCCGATAAAAACTGGTGCAGCAGCTGCGATGGCCTGAAGGTCGATCCCATGCGGAAGAAAATAGTAGCGATAGGTGCGGGAATGTGTCGTGAACCTGGGGTGGAAGGTATCTGGGACCTCAGCAAAGCCCGTGCACCAGCAGTCGCGGGGGAGGGTGTGAGTGAGGGCTGCGACCGCACGCGATGGCACTTCGGTTGAGAATGCACAGACCTGCCCCCTGGCATGGACGCCGCGGTCGGTCCGTCCGGAACAGGAGAAACCCGCCTCCCTCCAGTCAGCAAAGAGCCCGAGCCGGGTGCATGCCGCGATGACCTCTCCTTCTACGGTTCGAATACCCGGCTGGACCTGTGACCCAAAGAAATCTGTCCCAATATACGCGAGGCGGAATGCGAGCCTCATCGCGGTCTGACCCGCCGGGAGAACCTTCTCCATGAGTTCCTGATCGACTGGCGCGTGTAGGACCGCAGCGGGGTCATCCGTCCCCCTGGAACTGTTTTTCCGCTCCGGATCGCTGCAAGCACTGCAGAAACCTCGCGGGGGGCGTCGATAGCAGTCCAGCCGTATCCGAGGAACCGGGCATTATGGGCATCGCTCCCCCCTACAGACGTTTTCCCGAGCCTCTTGGCTGCCCGCGCCGCCTTACGGTTCGCTGAACCCACGATATAGCGACTGTTGAAGGACTCGATCGCATCCACCGCGGCCAGGGCTGCGTTGAGCTTTCGGGCTACCCCATGCCGCCAGAGGTGGAACGGGTGGGGGAGGATGAGGACAGCACCCATTTGCCTTCCTATTGCGATCGTCTCTAACACGTCCAGCCCGGAAGGGATAATTTCCTCAACTCCCAGGGCAAGGAGGTGGCCCTGCCGGGTGGAGACCTCGATCCCTGGGATGACCAAAACCTGGGACATGAGTGCTACTGCCTCTGCTACTCCTGCGATGGTGTCGTGGTCGGTGATCGCTATCGCATCAAGCCCCATGGCAGAGGCCCGTGCAAGGATATCTTCAACACTGCTCTCGCCGTCACGTGAGTGGTTTGTGTGGACATGGAGGTCGCAGGTGAGCATCAATCATATCGTTTTTCCCCTATTCCTGTAATAAGGGAACCTATGCGCATACTCCTCCCCACGGGTATGGTGACTGCTCCCCTCGTCCGGGAGGCTGCAGAGGGCCTTGGTGCTGAGGTGGTGGTGACAGGGGAAGTAGCGGCCTTTCTCACCCCGGCCCGGCTCCTCACCCTCGTTAGAGATGGCCAATACGACATGGTGATCGTATCAGGGATGTGCACCGCGTCCTTTGACGCGGTGGAGGAGGCCACAGGCGTCCCGATCTTTCTTGGACCCAGGCACGCGGCTGACCTGGGGACGGTCCTGGCCCGTCTTGGGGAGGTGACCCTCTCCCGGCGCGTACCTGCCGATACCTTCCTTGCCGCGGCTGGGAGAGCAGAAGCTGAAGAGAAGATAGCGGCACGTGAGGAGCAAGCCACATGGGACTTTCTCATCAGGGGGACAAAGATCGGGGGCAATTCCCGGATAAAAGTCCTCGCCGAGGTTATGGACTCTCAACTGCTCGAAGATCCCTCACTCGTAGTATCCCACTTCTTTGCTGCAGGCGCAGACATCGTCGATCTTGGGTTTGGGTTCGATGCCACACCTGATGATGTTTCCAGGGTCTTTTCCAGACTCATGGACGTGGAGGGTCCACTTGCAGTGGACACCCAGGATGCGGCTCTCATCCGCGCTGCGCTCGTGCGGGCTGACCTGGTGATCAGCCTCCATGAAGAGACAATACCCCTCGTTGGGCAGGACGTCGCAGACGCCGGGGCAGGGGCGGTGGTGGTCCCCGGGGCGCGTGGACTGGAGGAGAATGTACGGGCAGCTGAACGTACCGGGATCTCGTGCATAATCGCTGATCCTCTCCTCATGCCGGTGGGATCAGGACTCATAAACTCCCTCGCACGGTTCAGGGACTATGGCTGCCCTCTCTTCTTTGGCGCCGGAAACGTGGTCGAGCTCCTCGATGCAGACTCTCCCGGGGCAAATGCCCTCCTGGCAGGGATGGCAATGGAGGTGGGGGCCTCGGTGATCTTTACCAGCGAAAACTCAGACAAGACGAGGGGATCGGTAGCTGAGATGCGGCGGGCTACTGAGATGATGGCCCTGATGGGCGACCGGCCCTATCCTAAAGATCTTGGAATAGACCTTTTTCTTCTCAAAGAGAAGCGGAGGCGCAGGGAGCCTCCCCTGGTATACCGCACCGTGGTCCCTGCCACGCCGATGCCCAGAGAGGTCACCTACGACCCCTGTGGGAACTTTCGGATCGGCATCGAGGGTGAAGACATCCTCGCTGTCCTGGGAGATGTGGCCTACCGTGGGCAGCACTGGGGCGACATCTTCTATTCTATCCTGGAGGGAGGAGACGTCTCACGACTCGACCATGCTGCGTACCTCGGGCATGAGATCTCCAAAGCTGAACTCGCGGTCCGGTTCGGGAGGAGTTTTGAGCAGGACGGAGAGTTCTGACCTGGGTGCAGAGGAAGACCCGCAGGTTAATCTTATTCTACCCCGATAATTACCCAACTATGGAGATCCGGGGCATTAAGGGGGAGATCCTTGACCTACTCATGGAGCTGGGACGCGAGAGCCATCCGCACGAGTTTGTGGGCCTCCTCTGTGGGAACTGCGGTGTGATCGATGAGTTCAACCTCCTTCCCGGGTCTGAAGGCCGGGAAGAGAGCGCGACCCTCCTCCTTGATATGATCCCCCTAGGTCTCAGCCCTGCGGGGAGCGTCCACAGTCACCCCAACGGAGTCCTCTACCCCTCTGACCAGGACCTCTCGTTCTTCCCCCGTGTGGGGCGCTGCCACCTCATCGTAGGCGCACCGTACCTGCAGGAGAGCTGGAGGGCGTTTCGAACCGATGGGCGGGCGTATCCCCTGGATGTGGTGGGATGAGGCGCGTGGTCGCGACCGGGACCTTTGAGATAGTTCACCCCGGTCACCTCTACTACCTGGAAGAGTCACGGAGACTGGGGGACGAACTCTTTGTGATCGTGGCACGCGACGTAAATGTCAGGCACAAGCCCTGTCCTGTCATCCCTGAGGAGCAGCGGGTTCGGGTGGTTGCTGCCCTGCGCCCTGTGGACCATGCCCTCCTGGGGGACAGCACTGATATCTTCCGCCCGATCCGGGAGATAATGCCTGATATCGTGACTCTCGGTTTTAACCAGCACTTCGAGGAGGCGGCACTGCAAAGTGCGCTTGTCGATCAGGGCCTCTCTACCCGCGTCGTGCGGATTGGAAAGTACGACGGGCCGCTCTGCAGCTCCCGCATGGTGATGAAGCGGATCCTGGAGATACGGGGAAAAGACACCCCTTGTGGAGCGTGATCCTTATGGTCGTGCCACTGCGCGCTGCAAGAACCTTTATCGACCCGGTCAGGTAGAGTCTAATTCTGTGAGGGATGGTATGATTGCAACAGTCCTTGAAGAGATCGAGAAGCTGTCCAGGATCGCAGTAGAACGGGGGGCAAATGCCACACCCCTCCAGCCAGGAGACGTGGTGGTCGCCCAGTGGGTCAGGTTCAAGTGCAGGTACGGCTGCAAGGGCTATGGGAAGCACTTCGGCTGCCCCCCCTATGCCCCGACCCCGGATGAGACGAGGAAGATGGTTGGGGAGTATCGCAGCGCACTTCTCTTGCGGTTTGATGGCGTCCCTGGTCACCCCGGGTTTGGCCCGGACGAGATCCCAGATGACTTTCACCCCTTCTTTCGTGACCTCATCCTCTGGGTGAATGGGACCGTGCATCTCCTGGAAAAGACCGCCTTTTATGACGGCTTCTACAAGGCCTTCGGGTTTGGGGGGTACCCCTGTATCTACTGCGCACATGAGCACTGCGTCGCCGAGGAGGCTGATGGGGTCGTGGATGAGAGCCTGAGGCGGCGCTGCCGCCATATGGACCTTGTCAGGCCGAGCATGGAGGCAGCAGGGATCGATGTCTTTTCGACCGCTGCCGCAGCAGGCTGGCAGATCGAAACAATCCCTTGTAAAAACCTCGAGTACGGGAAGATAATCCACAGTAACGTCGTCTCAATCGCACTCCTGCTCCTGGAGTAATAGCAGCGTCATGTAGACCGGGTGGTGCTCTGTAGTCCTGCGATCGCGGCGAGGAGGTATGCTGCACCTGCCCGGTCCATCGGCTGGTTGTCGCTTCCGCACCTTGGGGAGAGGACACACGAGGGGCAACCTTCCTGGCAGTGACACCCTGCCACCTGGGCAGCGGCCGCTGCAGCGACCTCCTCAAGGACTCCGTAGGCCGCCTCAGCCAGACCTATTCCCCCCTGGTAACCGTCGTAGACAAAGATCACGGGGCCTTCTACATCTGGGTGGTGGGGGGTGGAGACGCCTCCGAGGTCGCGACGGTCAGCGAGGATAAATGCGGGCATAACCCCGATCAGGGCGTGCTCAGCGCCGTGAAGGGCACCAGCGAGGTCGCATCCCTCGCGTATGCCACTGGTGCATTCTGCATCGAATGTGACCCAGAGGGCGCGTGTTGCAAGGACTAGGGGGGGTAGGGTGAGTGGCTCGACCCCGATGAGCCGGTCATAATGGAGGACGCGGTAGGCATGGTACTGTTCAGTCACTTCCACCTCGCCAAAGGATACAGAAAATTCCTCTCTCTCCCGGGTCTGCAGGACCTTTTGCACACTGATGGCTGTTGTGGAGAGGGGGCGCGTGTAGTAATCCAGGTCGGTTCGGGAGACCCGTACCAGGTGCTCTTCGAGGTCGAGTGAATCAACACGGTAGCGCTCTCCCCGGTGAATGAGGATTGCGCCCTCATGTGCCTCGCGATAGGCCTGTGCCTGGTTCATAGTCTCTATCACCTTCCCCTGGCAGACTACTCGGAGTGTCTCCCCTACCGTGCCATCGAGTGTGACGAGTTCGGTCGCCCGTCGCCTCCCGCAGTAGACCCATCCCCGTGGGGTACTGGTGAGGAGATTTGATCTTTCCAGCGCCGCTGCGATGGAGCCGACATGAGGACCGAAGAATGCAGCGTCCCGTTCCGGGTGGAGTGGGAGTTCAGCTGCGGCACACAGGACCTGGCCGCTCGTGATGTAGGGGTTGTCGAGGTCGACCACCGCACTTTCGTGGACCTGGGAGAAGAACGTGGCAGGGTGCTCCATGAAGTACTGGTCCAGCGGGTCGGCCCCTGCAACGAGTATGGCGAGAGACTCTCCGTTTCCCCTTCCCGCCCGACCGGCCTGCTGCCAGACTGCCATGGAACTCCCTGGATACCCTGCCGTCACGACCGCATCCAGGGTGCCGATATCGATCCCCAGCTCGAGTGCGTTCGTTGCCACGACCCCCCTGGTCTGCCCTGACTTCAGTGCAGCCTCGATCTCCCGCCGCTCTCCCGCGAGGTACCCGGCGCGGTAGGAAGCGACCCCTCCCTGTGGGTTGTCTCCCAGTCGCGGTGCAGCATCCCTCCCCATAAGCGCGATCAGCTCGGCCATGCGCCGTGAGCCAGTAAAGCAGAGGGTCTGTAGGCCTGCCCCAAGGCAGGTGGCCAGAAGATTGGATGAGGTTTTTGCCGTCGTCTGGTCGTTCCCGGGTCCCATGTGCGGATTGACCAGGAGGAAGTGCCGCTTGCCCCGGGGTGCACCGTCCTCGCATGTCTGGACAAAGGGGAGGCCGGTGAGGCGCTCGGCAAAGGCAGTCGGGTTGGCAAGTGTGGCAGTTGAGATGACGAATAAGGGGTAAGACCCATAGTGCGCACAGACCCGTCGAAGCCTCCGCATGAGGAGTGCGATATGGGAGCCCGTAACCCCCCGGTAGCGGTGCGCCTCGTCGATCACGACGAAACGGATGGACTTAAAGAACCTGCTCCACTGGTGGTGCCAGGGGAGGATATGGTGGACCTCATGGGGATTGGAGACAATAATCCGGGACCTTGCCCTGATCCCAGGGCGCTTGTCCCGTGGGGTGTCGCCGTCATAGACAGCGGGGGCTACCGCTATCCCGGTGTCTGCTTCAAAGGCCTTCAGGACAGCGAGCTGGTCGTTTGAAAGGGCCTTTGCAGGGTAGAGGAGGAGTGCGGTCGCCGCAGGGTCGCGCGCGCAGACTGCAAAGATGGGGAGGGAGAAGGCCAGGGTCTTTCCTGACGCAGTGGGTGTGGTGATGACGACATTTCTCCCGGATAATAGGTGATCATAGACTTCTGACTGGTGGGTGTAGAGGGAGATCCCCTTCCTGGTGAGTGCTGAGGCGACCTGTTGGGGGAAGGGAGTTGCGGGGTCTTTGTAAGCTGCAGGTCTGGCTGGGATCTCTTCGATATGCACGAGGGTATCTCTGATCCCAGGGTTGTTCCTGATGGACTGGACTGCCGCATCTACGGTCATGTACCACCTCTGAAAAGGTATGCGTAGAGGAGGGCGAGGCTGACGATGTCCTGGCGGTTATGGTATATGACTGCGGTGAGGGGCCCGGGGTTCCCGGTTTTTAGGAATGCCTCATAAAACTCAGGGACCATGCACCCTGGTACGTCACCCTGACGGGCCACCCCCATAACCTCTCTCTCTACAGTTCCCAGCCGGCAGTCCATATGCAGGTCGCGGAGAGATCTTCGGGCGTGGTGGAGCAGGTCGATATGTGGGTGCGGGGCGGAAACGGACGCTGCATAGTATCCTGCGCGCGCTATGAGGCATGGGATGTCAAAGGACTTCCCATTGTACGTCATGAGCACGCCGCCTTCCCTTAGTGCTGAGAGCGTGTGGTCAAGGACTGCGGGCTCCTCACTGACGTCCCTGGTAAGGTACTGCCGCACGATCAGGTTCCCCTGACTGATACTTCCCAGTCCTACCAGGAAGATCGGTCGTGAGAAGAGGCCAAGGGTCTCGATATCGAGGAACAGGACCTCGTCTTCCCTGAAGAGGGCAGAAGTGAGGAGTACTGCGTGGTCACTGGCCGGGTGGCGCCGGGCTATGAGGCTGGCTATCTCACCCCGGTCACCGCCTGCGAGGACCTCAAGGCATACCGATGCCGCTGCACGGTACCGGCGGTTTGCGAGGAGGTGGCGCAGGTTCAATACCCCCTTCCGGGCCAGGGCTGACGCCTTACGTGCCCCTATCCCGTGGACAAGGGTGAGGTCTGCATAGAGGCGGGCCATCACATCAGGTGGTGAGGGGCGGTGGAGCGTGAGCGGGTGGTGTGATTCTATCAGGAGGCATGGCCCTTCTGATGATCTGATCTCCTCTCCTCCGGTTGCGTCCTCGAGGGTGACCTCACCGTACTGCGTCATGAGGTCGATCAGGAGTGTTTCAGCGCGGAAAAACTCATCCTCAAAGATCCAGGAACGACGTGCAAGTCCTGCCTTATATGCCGAGTTGTTCCTGATGAGGGAGAAGTCTCGGGTAGCATCAGTCCGCTCCCGCCAGGTCATGGCGGCGGGATGGAAGGCAAGGGGCGTCTCCATAGTGGTTCTCAGACATAGTTTGATGGTCCTCTCTTCAAACCAGCACCGTGCGGTGCGAAAGTGAAGGTCTGGGTATCGCACCCCCGGATCTCCCTCCTGATTCAGAAAGGTTTTTATCTCTCTGCATGATATCCCCTGGTTACGCCCGCATAATGCTGCCAACTGGGATGTCCCGTGGGTAGAGGTGGCGGAGTCCGGTGGTAGAGGTGGACGAGAACGAACTTATCCATGAGGTCAATATGGCAGTGGAAGAGGCTATGGACCTCTTTAATGAGAACAACCCTGGTGCAGACCGGGAGGAGGCACGCCGCCTCATCATCGATGTTGGAGAGGCCCTCAAAGACAAGAACTACACGCTGGCCCTCATCCTTGCCCGGAAGGCAGAGGCCGCTGCGAGGGGGGGTGGAGAGATCGCGCCATCGATCCCTCTCATTGACACTGATGCTATCTCCCTCGCCGATGTTGTCTCCGAGCCAGCTTTACCCACTCCAGAACCCCGGCCCTCTCCAGCACCTCCAATCGTGGTTGTGACACCTACTGCTGCGCCGGCCCCCCCTCCACTGCAACCATTGATGAATGCCCCGGGTCTGCCTGACCTGGGTGAACTGGAGGCCGATCTTAAGGAGTTCTCAATTGGGAGTGATCCCATCATATCCGGTGAGGTAAATACCCCCTCAAAGCCTGCAAAGCCGGTGAAAAAGCCGGGCAGCAGGATTAACCTCGGCGCAGTCCCCTGGCGGGACATCGCGGTGGTAGTAGTCCTGGTAGTTGTGGTGGTCGTGGTCCTGTTCATTCCGCTACCGTTCTGACTCCCTCATGACTCTGGGATCACTTTTGAGAATCTTCCCCTTTTTTTAGGGGACGTATAATCAGGCTCCGGATTTACAGTTATGGTCATGTAGACCTGGACTTCCCGTCCTGTCACCAACTTGCCACCCCTGACCTATCTTCAGAGTTCCAGCAGACCTGGATATCCCCAACCGTGAGGAGTGTTTTGCGTGTGTTCCGCCAGATCCTTGGCGGCGGTGTTACTTGCCCTGGAGCAGGACCGTTACTGAAGCGATCTTGCTCATGAAACCAGGTTTGCGTCCAATTGGTTTACCTGCACAGCGATTGGGGGTCGGCCCCTGGCATTGTACTGACGGGTGTGGACTATCCCCTTCTCCTGCGTCACGGTGGAAACGGTTTAACACCGGGGCCGCGAACACTCTACCTGGTTGTGGTATGCTCGAAATTAGGGACCTCCACGTCGAGATCGGGGAGCGTGAGGTGCTCCACGACCTCAGCCTCTCGATAGGAAAAGGAGAGACCCATGTCCTGATGGGCCCGAATGGTTCAGGGAAGAGCACTCTCCTCATGACGATCATGGGCTTCTCCCAGTACCATGTGACCCATGGAGAGATCCACTTTGATGGAGAGGAGATCACTCACCTTCCCATTCACGAGCGGGCTCGGAGGGGGATCGGGATGATGTTCCAGCGCCCCCCCACCATATCGGGCCTCTCCCTGGGAAAACTCCTCGCAGCAACGGCTGGAGGTGGAGATGAGATGGTATTAGACCTCGCGCGTAAAGTGAACATGGACCGCTTCCTCTCCCGGGACATCAATAAGGGGTTTTCAGGCGGGGAGATCAAGCGGAGTGAAATGCTCCAGCTGATGATCCAGCGCCCCTCCTTTGTCATGCTCGACGAGCCAGAGAGTGGAGTTGACCTTGAGAACATCTCCTTAATCGGGCATACAATCGGGCAGCTCCTGGATAAAGATGTCCATATCGTTAATCGAAAACACTGTGGCCTTATCATCACTCATACCGGTCATATTCTTGACTACCTGGATGCAGACCGAGGCCATGTGATGTGTGACGGAGAGATCAAGTGCCATGGGAACCCCCGCGAGATCTTAAAAGAGATCAAGACGCGGGGGTACCGGGAGTGTCTGGAATGCCGGCAGGATTAAACGTCCCAGGGATCTCGGGTGAGGACCAGGAACGCATCGCCCAGTCCGGGATAGACCTCTCCCGTGCTAACCGGTGCGGGAGCTACCTCCAGATGGACCAGGACGTCGTCCATGCGACCTGCAAAGAGGAGGGGATCGAGGTTCTCCCTTACGGCGTGGCGGTAGCGCGGTACGCGTGGCTGAATGACTATGCCTGGAACCTCGTTCCCAGAGACAAGGATGAGATCACGGCATATGTCGCGGGCCAGGACCGGCCGGTTGGCTATGTAATCATCGCCAAAAAAGGGAGCAAGAACGTCCTCCCCCTCCAGGCATGTCTCTTCCTGGGCCGGGAAACGATTCAGCATGTCCATAATATCGTCATTGCTGAAGAGGGTGCCGAGCTCCACCTCATATCAGGCTGTGCGAGCGGGAGCCATGTCGGCCTTGGGGGGGCGCACTACGGGGTCTCTGAGTTCTATCTGAAAGATGGTGCACGGATCAGCTTCACGATGATCCATACCTGGGGTGAGGAGATCGAGGTCTATCCCAGGAGTGCAGCGGTACTGGGAAGAGACGCGGTCTTCCTCTCGAACTATGTCTGCATGAAGCCGGTAAAGAAAGTCCAGATGTATCCTGCGGCCCACCTCACGGGTGAGAACTCGGTTGCCCGGTTCAGTAGCATTGTCATAGGTCTACCTGGGTCCCACCTCGACCTCGGGTCACGGGCGATCCTTGCGGCACGTGGGGCGAGTGCAGAACTGGTCACCCGGGCGATCACGAAAGGCGGGACGATCATCTCCCGGGGCCACATCCTGGGATCTGCTGAGGGGACCCGTGGACACCTCGAGTGCAAGGGGCTGATACTCAAAGACGGGAGGATCTATGCCATCCCCGAGATCGAGGGGACGGTGGTAGGGACTGAACTCTCTCACGAGGCGGCGGTTGGCAGGATCGCGCAGGAGGAGATCGAGTACCTCATGGCACGGGGACTGGATGAGGAGACCGCGACCGCCACGATCATCCGGGGTTTCCTCGATGTCAGGATATCAGGTCTTCCTGCGGCACTCCAGGAACAGATTGACGCGTCAATAGACTCAGCCGACCGGTCAGGGTTCTGATAGGGAGGACCTCGGCGCCTGGGAATAGCATGAGAACACCCAATGTGCGCTGAGCGCTCACGGACCGCGAATGAAAATCTGATGCAGCCCATCTACCGGGATCGATCGAGTTGGGCTGTGAATGTAGGCCGGATATGATTTTCATCGGAACCGACCCCAGAACAGAAGAGCGGCGGCATATGGTGGCGACCCAGATCGCTGCCCGTGGGGTGAGGGACACAGCCGTCCTTGCAGCAATGGAAGCGGTCCCACGCCACCTCTTTGTCCCGCCAGCCCTGCGTACCGCAGCATACGAGGACCACCCCCTTCCAATTGGCCTTGGCCAGACCATCTCGCAGCCCTACATCGTCGCGGTGATGACCGAACTCCTCGGGTCCCGGCCCGGGGACAGGGTCCTTGAGATTGGAGCAGGTAGTGGGTACCAGGCTGCAGTCCTCGCATCAATCGTATCTTTAGTCATCTCAATCGAGCGGATCCCTGATGTTGCAGGGCTTGCACGGTCAAATCTCGCAACAGTTGGAGTATCCAATGTCCGGGTCGTGCTTGGGGACGGCACCCTGGGCCTTCCTGAAGATGCACCCTTTGACGGGGTCATCGTGACGGCTGCGACGCCTGAAATTCCCCCTCCCCTCATAGAGCAGCTGGCGAACGGAGGGGTCCTTGTAGCCCCGGTAGGTGGGCGGGGGGTGCAGGAGCTGGTGCGCATCAAAAAGACCCGCGATGGTATCGACCGTACAGGCCATGGGGGTGTCTGTTTCGTCCCCTTGATCGGGGAGTTTGGCTGGAGCGTGGAATGATACTGCATGACATAACGCGGGGGCTTTCAGGCGACTTGGTGACGTACCCGGGAGATCTCGTCCCGGTGGTAGCAGGACGCGACACTGGGAAGTTTCGGATCAGCACCCTTGTCATCAGCTCCCACAGCGGGACCCATATCGATGCACCCTCCCACTACCTCCCCGGGGGTACCACGGCCGATAATATTCCTGTCCATATTCTTATCGGACCCTGCCGTGTCCTTGAGGTCGGGGCAGTGGGGGTCATCGGCAGGGACGAGATCGAGGGGCGCATAGCGGGTGCCAGGAGGCTGCTCTTAAAGACCTGGTTCTCCCAGGCACTCACATTCGACCCGGCATACCCGGCACTCACGGCAGGAGCGGCTGAGTACCTTGTTGAGGAAGGCGTCACCTGCGTAGGGACTGACGCGCCCTCGATCGAGGCATTTGATGGGGACGGCTCGGTGCACAGGACCCTTCTAGGGGCGGGAGTTCCGATACTAGAACTCCTCGACCTATCTACCGTCCCCGGTGGGGAGTACCTCTTAATCGCCGCCCCGATAAAGGTCATTGATTGTGATGGGGCTCCTGCACGGGTATTTCTTGGTGAGCCAGGGGGCCAGGGAGGTTGGGAATGGACTTTTTGAATGAGGCTGTAGCGGTCCTTCTTGATCGGATCGCAGGGAGCGGGTGTGAGGAGGGCGTGGTCACCCTCGTTGTGGACTCTTCTGCTCCGCAGTGCCAGTTTGAACGGGGTGCTGTGATGGTCGCACAGTTTGGCGGGAAATCTGCGGAGTTCTCAACATTTGATCCCATAAGAGCAAAGACCAGGATATCGTTTCTCAGTGGTGCTGTCCTCGACGACCCCCGTCGCCGTGGTGCTGCTGCAGTGGTTATCAATGTCGCGGCAGGGTTCTTCTGCATCTCACGCCGTCTTCGTGCCTGTGGCAGGGACTCCCATCTACCCTGTTGTGCAGGGCTCAAAGAGGTGGTCGCGGGAGCTCCTGTCCATATCATAGGGGACTGCCCTGCACTCAGTGGATTTCTTGGGGGCCAGTGCACGCCCGATGCTGCGTCTGCTTCTACCGTCCTTGTCACTGCAGACGGCCTCGCAGACCCTGAAGCCCTGGCGCTGATAGGGGAGAACCTCGGGTCACAAAGAATTATTTTTGTTGGACCCTCTACTGCGGGTGTTGCAGCTCTTCTCACACGTGAGACGTATTGTCCGTACGGGAAGGGGTGACGCGGTGCCGGGAACCGCATCTCCCCTCTTTGGGTCGTCCGGGATCCGTAGGAGCTACTCCTCTGACATGCCCCGCTTCGCCATCCGCCTCGGGGCCGCACTCGCGTCTCTCGGGGGCCCCGTACTCCTTGGGAACGATACCCGCACCACCAGCCCCCTCCTGTCCGGGTGTATCATTGCAGGGGCGGTCGCTGCAGGGGTGGAGATCGGCCTTGCCGGAACTGTCCCCACACCTGCGCTCGCATTTGGGATACGAAGAGGTGCAGCCGCCGGGTGCATGGTGACTGCCTCTCACAACCCTGAGTATGACAATGGCTTTAAGATCTTCAACCCCGATGGGTCCTCCCTGATGGGGGCAAGTCAGAATGCATTTGAAGGGGCCATTGCAGAATCTCACATTGCACCCTGGGACGGGCAGGGCCATACCAGGCGATCAGACCCTCTTCCAGGGTACACTGACGCAATCATCGCTGCGCACGGGGGTGGAGAAGGGATATTAGTGGTCCTTGACTGCGCAAATGGGGCCGCAAGTGCGGTCTCCCCGGAAGTCCTGTCCGCTGCAGGGCATACTGTTCGCTGCATCAACTGCGACCCAAGCGGGCACTTCGCTCGTCCTTCAGAGCCCCTCCCTGAAAACCTCCCCTACCTCCCGGAGTTTATCCGCCGGGAGGGTTGTGCAGCTGGAGTTGCCCATGACGGAGATGCTGACCGGATGGTCGCGTTTGACAGTAGAGGGCGGTTCATCAGCGGCGACCGCCTCCTCGTCCTCTTTGCTCAGTTTCTCGGGGCGTCCCGTGTGGTGACGACGACAGATGCATCGATGGTGATAGAAGAGGTCGCGGAGGTGAGGCGGACTCCTGTCGGTGACGCGTTCGTAGCCGCGGCCCTCTCTGGGTGGGGCGACCTCGGCGGGGAGCCGTCAGGTGCCTGGATCTTTCCCGGGCATTCGCTCTGTCCGGACGGGCCCTATGCCGCGGCCCTCTTTTGCGAGATTGTGGCAGAGTGGGACATCGAGGAGGCGCTGCTGCAGATCCCTGAGTACCCCATCCTCCGCGAATCCGTCCCTCACCCCGACCCCAGGGGGGTTCTCACCCTTCTTGGAGCAGAGTCCCCGACTGATGGGGTGAGGTTCGAGGACGAGCAGGGCTGGTGCCTTATCCGTGCGAGCGGCACTGAACCAAAGATCAGGGTCACCGCAGAGGGAAGATCTGCGCACAACGCCCGAGAACTCCTTAAGAGGGGCATGGAAAAGCTCAGATCTGCGAAAGATGCTTAAATGATGGGAATAAGGATCACCATATGGAATGTGTGATCCTTGCGGCCGGCGAGGGTAGGCGGATGCGTCCTCTCACTGCACACCGCCCCAAAGTCCTCCTCCCGATCGCAAACCGGCCTCTCATGGAGCACCTCGTCATCGCGTCAAGAGACGCCGGGATATCAGACTTCGTCCTGGTGGTGGGGTACGGTGAGGGGGCGGTACGGGACCACTTCGGCGATGGCTCCCGGATGGGAGTGTCAATCACCTATCGAACCCAGCGGTGGCAGCACGGGACTGCCGATGCCCTCGCTTCGGTTGGTGACAGCCTCACCGGGCCGTTTCTCCTCTTAAACGGCGACATGGTGATTGAGTCAGGCGATATCGCTGCTATGGCCGCCATGGAGCCCCCGGTCATGGGGATATGGGAAGTTACCAATGCGACTTCCTATGGGACCGTCACTCTTGAGGGCAGCAGAGTCAGCACTCTCGAGGAGAAGTCGCCATCGCCCAGGTCCCGCCTGATCAACGCAGGGATCTATACCCTCGATCCCGGGGCCCTCGACCTGGCCACTTCTGTCAGGGACTCACCACGCGGCGAGCGGGAGTTCACCGACGCCCTCGCTACCTACATCACGGACGGTGCCCTGCGGGCGCACCGACTCAGATCCTGGTTCGATATGGGGCGCCCCTGGGACCTCCTCAATGTGAACGAGGCCTTTATGAGGGGCATCACCCATGAGATCGAGGGCCGGGTAGAGGAAGGAGTCGTTATCCAGGGCAATGTCAGGGTCGGTGCGGGCACGGTCGTGCGGGCAGGAACCATCATCGAAGGGCCCTGCATCATTGGGAAGGACTGTCGGATCGGCCCTCACGCGTATATCAGAGGAGCTACTGCGATCGGGGACCGCTGTCACATCGGCCACGCGACCGAGGTGAAGAACTCGGTGGTGATGGAGGGGACCAACCTCCCCCACTTCAACTATGTCGGTGACAGTGTGATCGGCCGGGACTGCAACCTCGGGGCCGGGACCAAGGTCGCCAACCTCAGGCACGACCGGGCCGTGATACGGGCCTGCGGAGAAGAGACCGGGAGGGTGAAGTTTGGGGCTGTTATTGGGGATGGGTCTCTATTTGGTATCAACTGCTCGCTCAACCCCGGGACTGTGGTGGGGGCGGGGACTACCGTTGCTGCTCATACCCTGGTAACGGGGTGTCTGGAGGGCGCAGTGAGGCTATGGTGAATGCCATGAATGGTCACATAAGAGGGCACAAAGGACGCGGTGCAGGGAGGAGACTGTGCAGGCAGTGATCCTCGCGGCAGGTGAGGGAAAGCGGGTCCGTCCCCTCACCCGGGGGAGACCCAAGGCGCTCCTCCCGGTTGGGAACCGGCCTATCCTATGGTACGTCATCGATGCCGTGGTCAGGGCGGGCATCAGGGACGTGGTGGTGGTGGTGGGCTACCGGAAGGAGCAGGTGATGCGGTTCCTTGGGTCCCTCGACCTCCCTGTCCGTGTGGTGGTCCAGCCCCACCAGGTAGGGACTGGAGACGCCCTCTGTTGTGCTGCACACCTCCTCACTGACCACTTCCTGGTTCTCCCAGGTGACAACTACATCGACACTGCATCTATCGCACGGGTCTTAGGAGAGACCGCTGCGGTCCTCGTGAAGGAGCACCCTTCCCCCTCGAACTTTGGAGTCGTCCTCACCTGTGGTGGGCTTGTCACCGAGATCCTGGAGAAGCCCGTGGCGGCCCCCTCTTTTTTGGTGAGTACCGGGGTCTTCTCCCTCCCCCACGAGGCCCTCTCATGCCTCGGGTCTCCTGAGTTGACCGACGTTGTCAGGGACTATATCCGGACGGGCCGGGAGGTTACCGCGGTGCCTGCAGGGGAGTGGGCAGATGCTATCTATCCCTGGGACTTCGTTGCCCTGAACCGTCTCGTCCTGAGCAAGGTGCACCAGGAGGTGAGGGGAGAGATGAGTCGCGAGGCAGTCATCTACGGGAATGTCACCATAGGGGAGGGGACGAGCATTGGGCCTTTCACAGTTATCTCCGGGCCTGTTGCCATCGGAGAGGACTGCGACATCGGCCCCCATGTAGTGATAGGCCCTGGCGTAAGCATCGGGCCTGGGTGCAGGGTCGGCTCTTTCACATGTATTACCGATTCAGTAGTCATGGAGGGTGTGGAGGTGGGTCCATTCTCCCACCTCTGCCATGCAGTGATCGGGCAGGGTACCAGGCTTGGCGACCATACCGGTGTCGTGGTTGAGAGCCGTCCTTTCCCGTGCAGAGGGTCCGTGGTCCCTGCAACTTTTGGTGCAGTAATTGGGGACGAGGTGAGGTCCGGGCCCGCTGTCACCTTTGCGCAGTGCGTCGTGGGTAACAGTGTGGCGATCCGGGGTCATACCCTCGTCAATGGCGATATTGCAAGAAAAGACGGGAGCACGGTGGTGTGAGACGTGTGCGGTATCGTCGGTTATATCGGGCATCGTAGTGCAGCCCCTGTCATCCTCGGGGGGCTCCGGAGCCTCGAGTACCGCGGCTATGACTCGTTTGGGATAGCAACGCTTGGGAAGAACCTTGAAGTCTGGAAGAAGAAGGGGAAGATCTCTGATGCCGGGGCGGTTCCCGGGAATCTCTCAGGGAAGATCGGGATAGGACACACACGCTGGGCGACGCATGGGGCGCCAAGTGACGAGAACGCCCACCCGCACCTTGACTGCACAGGGACTATTGCGGTGGTCCACAATGGCGTCATCGAGAACTTTCTCCCGCTCCGTCGGGAGCTCGAGGCACGCGGGCACGTCTTTACGTCAGGGACCGACACCGAGGTGATCGTGCACTTGATCGAGGAGCAAAACGGCGCTGACCTGGCAGTCGCGGTTGAACTGACCCTCAAGCGGCTCGAGGGGTCATATGCCATTCTGGCCATCAAGGCCGGTGAGGACCGTATCGTCGCAGCCAGGCGTCAGAGCCCGCTTGTCATTGGTCTTGGGGATGGAGAGGTGATCGCTGCATCTGACATGACTCCCCTCATCGATTACACCAGGTCTGCCCTGATCCTCGAAGAGGGTGACCTCGCGACCATCACCCCAAAAGGCATCGGGGTCTTCCAGGGGGGGCATCCTGTGACACGGCCACTTCGGGAGGTGGAGTGGACTGCTGAGGACGTGCGGAAAGGCGGCTTTCGCCACTTCATGGAGAAGGAGATCTTCGAGGCACCGGGCGTGTTCCATGCAGCGGTGAAGGGCACTACCTTTGATGAGGTCCCCTTGTGGCTGCGGGACTGTACTGCGCTCACCCTGGTCGCGTGCGGCACCTCCTACCATGCAGGCATGATCTTCCGCTACCTCATGGAGGAGTATGGGCGGGTCCCGGTCCGTGTTGACCTCGCTTCAGAGTTCAAGTATTATACCCCACCGCTCTCTGGCCCTGTGATCGGGATCTCCCAGTCAGGAGAGACCGCTGATACAATCGCGGCGCTCAAGGCGGCAAAGGCCAGAAACTATCCTACAATAGCAGTCACGAACGTGGTAGGTAGCACTATAACCAGGATTGCCGATTTCACGCTCATGATGCGGGCTGGCCCCGAGATCAGTGTTGCGGCCACAAAGTCCTTTATTGCAGAGTTAGGGGTGCTCCTGGCACTTATTGACATGAGGGTTGGTGGGTCGCTCAGAGGTCACCTCAGTGGGGGGGCCCAGTATATCGAGACAGCGCTCCTGGCAGATCTTTCAGATGCAGTGGCCCTCTGCGCTCCGGCCGGGCACATCTTCTTCGTGGGCCGGGGGCCGTTCTTCCCGGCCGCGCTCGAAGGGGCCCTCAAGATGAAGGAGATCTCCTACATCCATGCTGAAGGTTATGCCGCTGGGGAGATCAAGCACGGGCCCTTTGCACTCCTCTCCCCAGAGACCCCTGTAGTCGCCCTCTGCACCCGTGGACCGGCGTACCCTGTGATGGTCTCTAACATCCACGAGATGCGGGCGAGAGGGGCTCCCCTCATCGTGGTCGGGGACTGCGCTGACCTGGTAATTGAGCATGTTGCCGACATCTTTATCCCGATACCGGCAACACATCCCATTTTGCAGGTCGTGACCGCGTCAGTCATCCTTCAGCAGCTCGCATACCTGACTGCCGATACTCTCGGCCGTGAGATCGACCAGCCGCGAAACCTCGCCAAGAGCGTCACAGTGGAGTAAAGGAAAAGACCGAACTGTTTTTCTCTCTCTGGGGGAAGGATCAACAACCCGCGCCACTAGGCAGGATCAGGGTGCGGGGACGGTGCGCGATGAGGTGCGAAGGACGGGTGCTCGGAGACCTTCTCTCCGATGCGGAGGCAGGGTCACGGCTCTCGGAAGAGGATTGCCGGGCCCTCTTCTCGGTGCAGGGGCAAGACCTCTGGCGGGTAGCCAGGGTCGCTGACGCACGGAGGGCCAGGGTCGTGGGGGAGGAGGTGACCTTTGTGCGGAACCAGAACCTCAATGTGACCAATGTCTGCAGGAATGCATGTGGGTTCTGCGGGTTCTCGCGGGGACGAGATGACCCTGAATCGTTCCGCCTAGGGGAAGCAGAGATCAAGTCCCGGGCAGCGGTTGCAAAGTCCCGGGGCGTCACCGAGATCTGCACGGTGAGCGGGCTTCACCCTGACTTTACCCTCTCTTCGTACCTGGAGATCTACTCCTGGATCAGAGAGGCGGCTCCCCGGGTACATATCCACGCTGCCAACCCGATGGAAGTGGCATACGCAGCGTCGCAGAGCGGAGTCTCGACTGAAGATGCTCTGATTGCCATGAAAGGAGCAGGTCTGGGGTCACTCTGTGGCACGGCTGCTGAGATATTAGACGATGCGGTGAGGCAGAAGATCTGCCCTGGAAAGGTCAGGACTGATGAATGGGTCAGGATAATAAGAGAAGCCCATGCCCTGGGGATACCTTCCACTGCGACAATTATGTACGGCCACTGTGAGGGCCTGGCCGAGTGGGCGGCCCACCTCAGGATCCTTCGTGATATTCAGGACGAGACCGGGGGTTTTACGGAATTTGTGCCCCTTTCTTTTATTCACCATAACACCCGTCTCTTTCGGGACGGGCAAGCCAGGGCCGGTGCCACCGGTCGGGAGGACCTCCTGATGGTTGCTGTTGCGCGGCTCTTTCTGGATAATATCAGAAATATCCAGGTCTCCTGGGTGAAGGTGGGGGTGAAGATGGCGCAGCTCCTCCTTGCCGCGGGGGGAAACGACCTTGGGGGGACGCTCTATGAGGAGCGGATCTCAAAGAGCGCAGGGGCGTCTGACACCGACTACCTCGCTCCCGAAGAGATGGCGCGGATCGTGGGCGATTTGGGCAGGCCAATTAAGGAGCGGACAACGCTCTTTGCAGCGGTGTAGGGAATGGGGGCGCCTGGGGATCAGTCGCCCGGGCATAAGAGCCCCACGATCCTGTTCCCTATTGCCTGTGCACGGGCAATAGCCTCGTGGTCTTTTAAGACGGCCCCCGGCTCATAACCCTTCCCTCTTACCCCTCCGAGGAAAGAGAACTCATGGGTGTTAAGGAATGCCTCGATTGTCTCGAGGGCGCGGTCTGATCCACGGTCTGCACAGACAGCCACCGCGACACCGCGCCTACCTGCGAGTTTCCGGTCATGGTAGAGGGAGTAGGTCCTGTCGATGAAGTTCTTGAGCTGGCCGCAGACATCATAGTAGTACGTGGGCGATCCGATGACCAGGACCTCGCATGCGAGGACTCGCTCAATGATCGCAGACCAGTCGTCGTTTGCAATCACACAACACTTCTTCTCCTTGCACTCCTCGCACCCCAGGCAGGGGTGGATCACCTTCCCTGCGAGGGAGATGAACTCGGTACCGATACCGGCCGTCCGGCAACGTTCCAATATGGTCTGCACCAGCGTCGTGGTATTTCCATCGCGCCGCATGCTCCCTGATATCCCCAGGACCTTCATGATGGTATCATAGGTGTCTGCTTACTTGATGTTTTTCACCAGGGGGTCTCCATACCCGCGAAACGAGTTTGAGAGACGACATAACCCTGGAGATGGTCCAGACCGGGTCACTTTGGTACGCGAAGAGGTGCGTTATGCACCTGCAGTCGCTCGCCCCAAATCCAGGGACCGGGCTCCCGCACACGGCATTTGCGAGGATGCACTCATACCGTCCGGTGGTCGCTGCGCAGACGACTGCAGAAGGTCGGAACTCATCAGCTAGGAGGAGGTGGTCGATGTGCCACCGCGGGGCCCTGTCTCTCTCAACTGCAAGGCGCAGGTGGCGGGTGACCCGTGCCAGGCCCCCGGGCCCAAGGGCTGAACCTATGTATACATGAAAGCCGCCCAAAAACTCCCGTGTGCCAAGCGCGCCGATGTTGATCTTGCAGGCCCGATTCTCCATCACGAGGGCATACACGCCCTTATCCATTCCAGGTCCCGATCAGGTTGAGTGCGGCTGCAATGTGACGCCGGCCCCCCTGCTCCACCGGAAACCCGTGGCCCGGGTAGAGCCCTTCTACCGGGATGGTGGCAATGCGGGCGAGGGATCGCGCGAGCTCCTCCCGGGACCCGCCCGGAAAGTCGTACCTTCCGAAGTCGCCATCTGAAAAGACGGTGTCTCCTGAGATAAGTACTGCCTCTTCTGGGTCCCAGAGGCAGATGCTCCCCGGTGTGTGGCCCGGTGTGTGGAGCACGCGGTAGGGGCCTATCTCGTCGCCCTCCTCGAGGAGCCTGGAGACCGGGACCGCCGGAGAGCGGGCGCCGAAGTGGTGGGCAAGGCTGAAGCGGTCTTCAATGAGTCCTGGCGCGTCTGCTGCATGTATGCAGACCCCGGCCCCGGTGAGGTGGGCGATCTCGGCAAGGTGAGCGGTATGGTCAAAGTGGCAGTGCGTGCAGACGATAAACATAATCTCCTCTGCAAACGGCTTGATCGCCATGGGAGACACGCCGGTATCTATCAGCACTGACCCGTCCCGATAAGAGTTCGCGAGTGCACCCCCACCCGGGAGCCACGTGATTGGCATACAGGATAATACGTCCTTCCTGCCAAATACTCTCTCACCTATGGGTTCTCTGATCCAGGCGTGCATAACTTCTGTCCCGCAGGAGGTCGAGGTTGCGGCCCGCACTGAAGGTCTTGTCCCCCGGCATCTCGCACGAGCAATTGCCCGGGGTCGTGTCGTCATCCCTGGCAACCCGCTGCGTCCTCATATCCCGCTCGCGATAGGCGAAGGGTGCCGTATCAAGGTGAACGTGAACGTGGGGACGTCAGGTGAGAAGTGTGACCCGGAACTCGAGATGTCAAAGGCAGAGGCCGCACTCGCTAATGGGGCCGACACCTTGATGGACCTCTCTACTGGTGGTGACCTTCCCGCGATCCGCCGTAGTATCCTCTCTCTCCCGGTAACTGTCGGGACTGTCCCGGTTTACGAGGCAGTTCGACGGGCAGGATCGGCCGCAGACCTCGAGCCAGACCTTCTCTTCCGTGTGATCCGGGAGCACTGCGAGGACGGGGTGGACTTTTTGACCCTGCATGCGGGGGTGAACCTCCTTGCCCTCGCAGCGCTGCAGCGGGACCCCCGTGTCATGAGCGTGGTGAGCCGGGGTGGTGCGTTCCACTGTGCGAGGATGCTCCAGACCGGGGAGGAGAACCCTCTCTATGCTGAGTTCGACTATCTCCTGGAGATCCTGGATGAGTATGGCGTCGTCGCGAGCCTCGGAGACGGGATGCGCCCGGGTGCAGTGTACGACGCCCCGCGCCATGCCAAGACGGTCGAGTACCTCTCCCTCGGAGAGCTCTCCAGGCGGGCGCTTACCGCAGGGGTGCAGCGGATGGTAGAGGGGCCTGGTCATATCCCCCTCGATCAGGTCGAGCACAATGTCAGGATGATCCGTGAGCTCACCGATGACGCGCCCCTTTACCTCCTCGGTCCCCTGGTCACTGACCTTGCACCCGGCTATGACCATGTCGTTGCTGCGATCGGGGGAGCAGTCGCCTGCATGTATGGCGCTGATTTCCTCTGCATGGTCTCCCCCAGTGAGCACCTTGCCCTGCCTTCACTGGATGATATTGTGGAGGGGACGAGGGTAGCGAAGATCGCGGCACATGTTGGCGACACGGTCAGGCGGGGAGAGGGGCATCACGTCCAGCGCGAGGTCCAGATGGCAGAGGCCCGCCGGCGCCTGGACTGGGAGGGTCAGTTCTCTCTCGCTCTCTTTGGGGAGGCCGCACGCCGGGTCCACGAGCGTGACGGGAAGACCGAGACCTGCTCGATGTGCGGGGACCTCTGCGCGGTTAAGATAATGCGCGAGCTTCTCGACCGGGACCACGAGCGCGGTTGAGCCGCGAGAGTTGCCTGGCGATGACGACTCCCAGGACAGATCTCAGGTGATTCCTCATGCGTCGGGTTGTCCTGGTACGCGAGTCTTGTTATTTCTGCACTGATAGGATCCTGACTGCGAGGAGGGCGGCGTTCTCCCCGTTGTCTATGCCGACGCAAGCGACAGGAACGCCCCTGGGCATCTGGGCGATTGAGAGGAGGGCGTCAAGGCCCATAAGGGTCCCGCTCACCGGGACGCCTATGACGGGCCGGTCGGTCTTTGAGGCGACAACACCCGGGAGCGCTGCTGACAGGCCCGCTATCGCGATGAAGACTGCGGCGTCCGAACTCTTCACATAGCCGTCCAGGCGGTCCGGTTCCCGGTGTGCGGAGATGACTGCGGTGGTATACAAGACCTTGTGCTCGTCAAGGACTTTGGTCACCCGTGCCACCACCCGGGCGTCTGACTCTGATCCACTGATTATGCATACCTCTGCCATGGGTCGTTCCAACCAAAGGTATATCTCCCATTTTACTTAACGTAGGGGAGATTTGCCATGGAGAATGAGCCTCTTCTGATGCTCCCCGGGCCTGTCCCTATGCCTGAGCGGGTGCGGTACGCGATGGCGCGACAGGCGATCAACCACCGGGGGGCCGAGTTCGGTCGGATCTATGCGGACTGCGTCCGGGTGCTGCGGTCGGCGTTTGGAACATCGCATGACCTCTTCGTCCTTTCCGGTTCAGGGACCGCTGCGATGGAGGCGGCGGTCGCGAACTTCGGGAAGGGAAAAAAGATTGCATGCCTGGTGAACGGGAAGTTCAGCGAGCGTCTGCTAAAGATTGCCCAGCGCTATGGGGATGCAGTCCCAGTCGCCTCGCCATGGGGCACACCGCTTGACCTGCGCGGCCTCGCTAAAGCCCTTGAGGGCGGAGCCGGGATGGTCACTATGGTCCACAATGAGACATCAGTCGGCCTGAAGAACCCGGCAGCTGATGTGGGCAGGCTCTGCCAGAAGCACGATGCGCTCTTTGTGATGGACGGGATCACCTCGATCGGGGGTGACGTAGTGGAGGCCGACTCCTGGGGAGTGGACGTCGCAGTCGTTGGGTCGCAGAAGTGCCTGGCAGCCCCTGCAGGTCTCTCTGCGGTATCAGTAAGCTCGCGTGCATGGGAGGAGCTGGTCACCCCTGCTCCCTACTACCTCGACCTCGCGGCCTACCGGAAGAGTGCAGGAAACACCCCGATGGAGACGCCGTACACCCCGGCAGTCCCCCTCTTCCTTGCGCTCCGCGAGGCGTGCCTGATCCTTGAAGAGGAGGGGCTCCCTGCACGGGTAGCGCGCCATGTGAGGATGGCGTCCTCGGTCAGGGCCGCCGCTGCTGCGTGGGGCCTCCCGCTCTTCCCCAAAGTGGATGGAATGCACGCCTACTCCAATACCGCGACAGCCATAACCGTTCCAGATGGTGTTGCAGACGCCGACCTCCGCAGCCGGATCAGGCGCCTCGGGATCGAGGTCGCCGGCGGCCAGGACCAGTTGAAGGGGAAGATCTTCCGGATCGGGACGATGGGGGCGATAAGCGCCCCTGAGATCCTCGCGACCCTCGCCGCGGTCCAGTGCACCCTCACTGCCCTCGGGCACCGCCCTGCCGGGGACGGGGTCGCGGCGGCCTACGAGGTGCTCGCAGGATGAGGGTAGGAGTTGCCGACACCACGTTTGCCAGGGTGAATATGGGGGGTATTGCAGTCGATGAGCTGCGAAAGCACGCTAGTGTTGCCATCGAACGGGTGACAGTCCCGGGGATCAAGGACCTCCCGGTCGCGTGCAAGAAGCTGATCGAGGAGAAGCGCTGCGACATCGTAATCGCACTTGGGATGCCGGGAGGAAAGGAGAAGGACCGCCTCTGCGCCCACGAGGCTTCACAGGGGCTGATCCTCGCCCAGCTCATGACCAACACACATATCATCGAGGTCTTTGTTCACGAGGACGAGGCGAAGGACGACTCCGAGCTCGCGTGGCTCGCAGAGCAGCGGACCAGGGAGCATGCCGTGCACGCGATACATCTTGTCATTCGCCCTGACACCCTCATCCGGGCGGCAGGGACCGGGCAGCGGCAGGGCTTCCCGGATGCGGGACCAGCGCGCCCTTAACCCTCCCCCTCTTTAAGGGCCAGGCACCACGAGTACTAGGACTAACTGAAGAGGACTGGCTATGGCAGGAAAGAAGGGCTCTGCGCCGATCAGGCTTGGGTTCGTCGTCTCGGAGTTCAACCGGGACATCACCTATATGATGGAGATAGAGGGGAGGGAGCATGCACAGTTCCTGGGGGCCGAGGTCGTGGCGTGCATCTACGTCCCAGGGGCTTACGATATGCCGCTCGCGATCAAGAAGCTCCTGAAGGGGGGAGGTGTGGACGCGGTCGTCACGATCGGCTGTGTGATCGAGGGTGCGACCCAGCACGATGAGATCGTGGTCCAGCACGCGGCGCGAAAGATAATCGACCTCTCGCTCGAATTTGAGAAACCGGTCACGCTTGGTATCTCGGGCCCGGGAATGACTCGCATGGAGGCAGGAGAGAGGGTGGACTACGCGAAGCGTGCGGTGGAATCGGCCATCAAACTCGTCGAGCGGTTGGGATGAGAAACCTATCAGAGAAAGTTGCCGGGATCCCCCCCTCGGCGACGATGGCGATATCAGATGTTGCAAAGAAGATGGCAAGGGAGGGAAAAGACGTCATCAGTCTTTCGATTGGTGAACCTGACTTTGCAACCCCGCGCC
This sequence comes from Methanomicrobiales archaeon, assembly GCA_026394765.1. Taxonomy (GTDB): domain Archaea; phylum Halobacteriota; class Methanomicrobia; order Methanomicrobiales; family Methanospirillaceae; genus JAPKXQ01. Next base: position 13,226 of record JAPKXQ010000064.1, on the reverse strand, counting down.
ATATCACAGATGCCTGCATCAATGCTCTCCAGCGCGGGGAGACCCATTACGCCCCCAGCAATGGCATCCCGGAACTGATCACGGCTATCGCAGAGAAGGTAAGGACAGAAAATGGCATATCCTGTCGTGAAGAGGAGGTGATCGTCACCTGCGGGGCAAAGGGCGCGATATACGAGGCGATGGAGGCTGTCCTTAACCCCGGAGACGAGGTCATCCTCCTGGACCCCTCCTGGGTCTCGTACGAGCCCTGCGTCCTTCTTGCAGGGGGACGACCTGTCCACCACCCCCTTAACGCACCGGGTTTCCAGGTCGGGGACGACCTCCAGGACCGGGTCACGTCTAAAACGAGGATGGTGGTGGTCAACTCGCCCTCGAACCCATCAGGTGCAGTCCTCTCCCATGATTCCCTCATGTGCATCGCCGATCTCTGTGAGGACCATGACCTCATTGCGGTGTCAGACGAGATCTATGAGAAGCTCGTATATGGGGTGGCGCACGTCGCCCTCGCCTCACTTGGGGACATGGCCGAAAGGACGATCACCATCAATGGCTTTTCAAAGTCGTATGCTATGACCGGGTGGAGGTTGGGATACGCAGTAGCTCCCCTACCGGTCATCCGGGAGATGGCAAAGGTCCAGCAGCACACGGTGAGCCACCCTGCAACATTTGCTATGTGGGGGGGCGTTGCCGCGTTGAAGGGCGACCAGCAGTGTGTTACAGATATGTGTGACGAGTTTTGTCGCCGGCGCGACTTTGTCACCCGTGCCTTTGCTGATATGGGAAAGACACTCGCTCCCACGGACGGGGCGTTCTATGCATTTGTCCGGGTTGGGGGTGACGACATTGAAGTCGCTCGCCAGTGGCTGGAAGAGGCACACGTCGCGGTCACTCCCGGCACTGCTTTCGCGTACCCTGGCTGGGAACGCATCTCCTATGCGGCCTCGCTCCCGCGTCTCGAAGAAGCAGTGGCACGGATACGGGCGCTCGACTGAAAGTGGCCGTGCGGGGCGGTTCCTGATGGTACTGCCGGGAGGACCGAAACCTTTTTTGGTATTCAGCAGCGACGAGCAGCTAGACATAATCCTCGCGGTTTTTGCCGGAACGTAATCTGAATTAGGTCCAATATCCGGGGTGACCTCAAAGTCACTCGAAAGTGGCCAATGCTATTCCGGTACCCGCCGCAGGTGAGGGTTTGGGGTGGTGTCGTGATCACGGTATACCGGTCCGGGCCAGGCGGGCTCCAGAAGGTTGAGGCGCGGGAGAGCGGGTGCTGGGTGAACGTTGTCGCCCCAACCAGTGAGGAGCTGCACGAGATTGCGACCCTTTATTCAGTGCCCCTCGACTTCCTCACCGACCCGCTCGATGTATGGGAGCGGGCGCGGATCGATCGCGATGAGGGGAAGACCTTCATTGTCCTGCGGACCGCGCATCGTGATGTGGATGAGGGAGAGATCCCGTACCGGACCCTTCCAATTGGGATAATCTTCGCCGGTGACGTCGTGATCACGGTCTGCATGAAGGATGTGGAGGTGATTCGGGACTTCCTGGGTGGGAGGGTGAAAGGTTTCTCGACGACACGGCATACGCGCTTTGTTCTCCTCCTTGCTATGCGGACTGCTCTCCTATTCCTGGCGTACTTAAAAGAGATCAACCAGATGACGAACAAGGTGGAGAAGAACCTCCACCGGGCGCTGAAGAACCAGGAACTCCTCAGGTTGATGACATATGAAAAGAGCCTCGTTTACTTCACCACGTCTCTCAGATCGAATGCCCTGATGTTTGAGAAGTTCCAGGTGCAGGAAGGGCTCAGGATGACAGAAGAGGACCGTGACCTCCTGGACGACGTGATCGTCGAGAACCGTCAGGCGATCGAGATGGCAAACATCTACAGTTCCATCCTCTCCGACATGATGGATGCATTCGCGTCAGTTATCTCGAACAACCTCAATGTGGTGATGAAGCTCTTAACGACTGTCACGATCATCCTGATGATCCCAACCCTTGTTGCAAGCATCTATGGAATGAATATCGATCTCCCCTTTCAACATCATCCTGAAGCGTTCGCCATAACGATGGGAGGTGCGGTCATCTGCTGTATTGTGGGGATCCTTGTCTTCTGGCGCCAGGAGTTCTTGTAAAGGGCCACTACCATCTCGCATCCCCGCGCGGGCTATATATCTGTCTGGGGACAACACCGAACTACTACGCAGTGGGTGAGACTATGAAGAGTTCTATTACTGACCTAATACTCAGGCCTGACGCGTTCTTTGCCGCGCGTATGGCAGACCCTCCTGATCTCAAGATCCCGGTCTTGGTGGTCCTGGCAGGGGCGATAATTTCCGGTTTGAATGGGTACTTCACCGCGGGTGTCACCGCAACTCTGATGGCCGGACCGATGGGCGGGATGGCCGGGATGATACAGGCCATCGCGGCAGTCGCTGCCTTTATCGGGGTCTTTGTCTTCTGGGTCGTCTTATCGGCCCTCTTCTTCCTAATTGCAAAGGTTTTCCTTGGGACCGGACCGTTCTCCCGTACAGCCGAGATGGTCGGTTGGGGCTACTTCCCCCAGGTGGTCGGGAGTCTTGTCTCCCTCGTCCTCTCCCTCGTTTACCTCCCAGCCGTTGTTGTGCCAAGGGCGGTCCCGACTGACCCGGCTGCCATCCAGGCCGCGGTCCAGCACATGATGGCTGACCCCTCGATGCAGATGCTGACGATGACAGGGACGGTCGTATCGGTCCTTTTCCTGGTATGGAGTGCGAACCTCTGGATCTTCGGGGTCAGGCACGCCCGTGGCCTCTCTTTACGTGACGCCGCGATAACCATCCTTATCCCAGTGGGGGTCTACCTCATCGTGGTGGTGGCGGGCGTACTGATGGGTGGGGCTCTAGCCGGGGGACCGTGAGCGCAATGCGGAATCTTTTGGCTGGAACGGTCCTTGTGATCGTACTGTTCGCACTAGTCCCCTGTGGGGTATTCGCAGTCGACCCTTCAGCTGAGACAAATGCGGCTGATGTGACTGTGAAGTCAGTCACCCTCGATCCCGAGGTCTTTATGCCTGACGAGATCGGGACCGTGACCGTAGATGTCCAGAACACAGGGACACGTAGTGTTGCGATCCGGCGCGTGACGCTCTATGATCAGGATATTACCCTGGAAAGTTCCCCCTATGACACGACCCTTTACCTGGGCCCGGGCAACACGATGCAGTACACCTTCACCGTCACTGCATCTTCAGATCCAGGTATCTACTACCCAGTCTTCTCTCTAAACTTCCGGGACATAGGCAGCCTCAGGTACCCGGTGAAGCTTGAGGTTGAGGACTCGGTTCCGGTGATTGCGGTCCTTGCCAGGCCTGATACATTTGCTGCAGGGCGCAAGGACCAGGTGAAGATACGGGTCGCAAATCCGCGCGATAATGCCATCTCGAGCGTCTCACTGGTCCCTGAAGGGGCCGGTTTTACCGTGACTCCGACCAGTGCGTTTCTCGGGACGATTCCACCCGATGGGATGGCAGAGGCCACCTTCGCGATTACCCCTGACGAGGGGGCTACTGTCGCGTTCCACTTGATGTATAAGAATGGCCCCAACCCCCATGAGTTGACCGTACCTCTATCCCTCACGTTTGGGGAACGCAAGACCCAGGCGCTCCCAGTGACTTCGAATATCATGGTGACGAATGAGAAGGACTTCATACGAGTGACGGGGGACGTCACGAACGCAGGACTAGAGACCGCGAGTGGGGTGGTTATGTCAGTTGGGGCCCCTGCAGTCCCGCGTGACCCGTACAGGCAGTACGTGGTGGGCGCACTCAAGCCCGATGACATCTCCAGTTTCGAACTGACGTTCTCTGCCGAAGGGCAGACCGAGGTCCCGCTCGTGGTGCGGTACAGAGACGAAGACGGGAATCTCTATACGAACCGTGTCAGCCTCGCGATAGGGGCCGATCTGCAGAGTGCCGGGTCCGAAGGGTCTGCCCCGCCAGTCTGGCCGGTAGTCGTGGTCATTGTCGCGATCGCTGCAATCATTGTGGGAGTGATCGCCTACACGTGGCTGAAGCGGGGACAGTCCCGTGCCTGATGACGGTGCGGTGATCCTCTTTGCGGGAGTGCGCAAGGTATACCGCCTCCCGTCCGGGGACGTAGTGGCGCTCGATGGGATCGACTTTTCGGTGGTGCAAGGGGAGTTCATAGCAGTGATGGGGCCATCAGGGTCAGGAAAGTCGACACTGCTCAACTTGATGGGCTGCCTCGACACGCCGACCGAAGGTATCCTCGCGATATCGGGAAATGACGTCAGCACCCTGTCAGACGATGCCCTCACTGCACTTAGAAGGGACCATATTGGGTTCATATTCCAGCAGTTCAACCTCCTCCCCCTCCTCTCGGCCGAGGAGAACGTGGCGTTTCCCCTCATCATGAAGTGCCGGGACCGGGGGCTGTGCGGGGTCCGGCCTCGCGATCTCCTGGCCGCAGTGGGTCTCTCCGAGGGCGAGATCGCTCACCGGCCTGCCGAGCTCTCGGGCGGACAGCAACAACGGGTCGCTATTGCGCGGGCGCTCGCAAATGACCCCGAGATCCTCCTCGCCGATGAACCGACGGGAAACCTGGACACGAAGACCGGGGACGGGATCATGGCGCTTCTAACTGAGATGAACCAGCGGGGCAAGACTATCATCATGGTGACCCATGACCCCCACATCGCGGCGTATGCGTCCCGGAAGATCAACCTCGTTGACGGGAGGGTCGTGTGATCTTCTTTGACTTTGCGAAACGGAACATCCGCCTCCACTGGCTCAGATCTGTACTCGCGGTCCTGGGGATAGTAATTGGAGTCGTTGCCATCTCTTCAATGGGGATACTTGGAAACGGACTGGTCCTTTTCGTATCAGAGAGCCTTTCTACCGTGGGGGATACGGTGATCGTTACCCCGAACGCCGGAGGGGGGGGTATGGGTGGAGGTGGTCTTGGGGGACAGACCGACTTTGTCATCACCGAGCGGCAGCTCGCTGAGATCCGACGTGCAGCGTCCCCTAACTCTGTCATACCGGTCTACTCTACCGCGGACAGGATGAAGATCGGGAACGAGAACGTATCTGCCTCGGTATACGGTCTCGCTCCTGACGACATGTCCAAGCTTTTCGAGCTCGAGTCCGGGGTATTTGCACGGAATGGGGGGACCTGTCTTGTCGGGGTGAAGTTTGCAGAAGAACACCACCTCCGCCTCGGGAGCCGGGTCGCACTGGGGGGGACGGCGCTTCGGATCGTCGGGGTACTCAAGGAGCGGGGGACAGGTTTTGATATCAACCCTGACTATGGGATAGTCACGCCTGAGCGCTGGTACGAGGACTACTATGGCGTGCGGGAGCATGACTACGTCATCGTGAAGGTGCGTCAGCTCACTGATATCGACTCTGTGGTCAAGACATTGAACGACCGGATGAACAGGAAGGACCGGGTGGTAACAGTGATCGACACCAAGAAGATACTCGAGGCGATCACGGATACGTTCTCCAGGATCTCCCTCTTCACCCAGGCGATCGGGGGGATCTCGCTCATCGTCGCTGGGGTCTCGATCCTGAATGTGATGATGATGGCAGTGACCGAGCGGATCCGGGAGATCGGGGTGATGCGGAGCCTGGGGGCGACCCGACGCGAGATCAGACGGATGTTCCTCTACGAATCGCTCCTTCTTGGCTTGATCGGGAGCGTGGTTGGTGGGGTCCTCTCGATCGGGGGCGGGGCGGTCGTCTCGCTCTTCATGCTCCAGAGCACGAAGTACGTCCTGGTCCCCTCGAGCCTGATGTACATCCCCTTTGGGATGGCGTTTGGGATAGTGACCTGTCTTGTATCAGGCCTCTATCCGGCGTGGATGGCCTCCAACCTCAACCCCATCGAGGCGCTCAGGCACGAGTGAGTGTGAGCGTCCCTGTCCGGGGTGGCTTGACTGGGTGTTTTGTGGAAAGGCTCAGCATTTCGTCCCCCCCCTTTTTATGCAGTAAGACACGATCCACGTGCTCTTATCCCCCCTGAATTATACAGGTCGAAAGATCTACCAGGTATACGACCTCATGCGGTCTGGTGGTTCCTGGGTGAGACTGTGCTCAAGCCTACTTACCCTTACCACCCGAGGATGAGGGTCTTTTCCTCCATGTAATCCCGTAATGCATGGAGGCCGTTCTCGCGACCATACCCGCTCATCCCGGTGCCCCCAAAGGGGACTTCAGGGGGGAGCGTGAGGTGGCGGTTCACCCAGACGACCCCTGCATGGATCTCCTGGAAGAACTTCCTGACTGACTGCAGGTCTTTGGTCCAGATGGAGGCTCCGAGGGCATAGGGGGACTGGTTTGCCGCATGGATGGCGGCATCGAGGTTGGGGACCGGAACGATGGGGAGGACCGGGCCAAAGACCTCGGTGGTGAGGAGGGGGGAACGGGGGGGAACCCTGGTGATAAGCGTGGGTGCATAGAAGTGACCATTGTCGTACTCCGGGCCATGCATGGCCTCGCCGCCGGTGAGGACCCGAGCGCCATCGGCTACCGCGTCGTTGACGAGGGCTGCAACTGCATCCCGCCCCGCGGCGGTGTGTAGTGGTCCCATTGCCACGTCGGGGGAGAGCCCGTTCCCGACCGGGATTTTGGCGACCCGCTCCTGGAGGAGTGCAGTGAACTGTACGGCGACCGCTTCCTCGACATAAAGCCGTTTCACCGCGGTGCAGGTCTGGCCGCAGTTGTAGAAACGTCCCCTCACCGCCCCCTCCACTGCACGGGGGATATCGGCATCGGCACACACGACCATTGGGTCAGACCCACCGAGCTCCATGGTCAGGCGGACAGGCCGGCCTGCAGCGAGGGCCTGGACACGGAGTCCGGTCGCGGTGCTCCCGGTGAATGAGACCCGCCTGATCCCGGGATGCGCAACGAGCGCCTCTCCGGCTTCCTCCCCGGTGCCGGTTAGAAGTGTGAGCACACCGGGGGGGAGCCCTGCCTCTTCGAGGGCCCTGGCAAGGGCGAGGCAGGTGAGGGGTGCAGTCGCAGAGGGCTTCAGTACCATGGTGTTCCCGGCGAGGAGTGAGGGGGCGGCTTTCCATGCCATGAGGAGTGCGGGCATGTTCCAGGGGATGATCGCGGCGCAGACCCCGAGGGGTCGGGGATAGATAAGGCAGTCGCCCACCGCTCCGAGGGATACTGCCTCGCCATGGACTGTGGAGGAGAGCCCTGCGTAGTACTCGAGGACGTGGGCAAAGCCCCTTATCTCGTCCACTGCCTCGACGTGGGGTTTTCCCTGCTCCCGGGTGAGATTGGTAGCGAGTTCCCCGGCGCGAGCCCGCACGAGCGCTGCTCCAGCGGCGAGGAACTTCCCACGCTCGCGGGGGGTCTTTGCGCTCCACGGGGGAAACGCCTCCTCTGCTGTAATGACTGCTGCGTTGACTGCGACACGTCCACCGACTGGGACCTGACCGACGGTATCACCCGTTGCGGGGTTGTATATGGGGATCATTGCTGGGTCGCTCATATGCATCAATGAAGAATGGGCAATTGGAGCGTAGATAATAGAGCAGTAGAAAGACCTATGAACGGGCCATGACTCCCTGTCTTTGGACTGTCTCTTCCAAGTTCTTTAGCTTCTCTTCTATTCTTGTGAGGCGATCATCGAATGTTTTTGAGATATCGTGGCGCAAGTATTTCACTTCAATGATATTTTCATCTTTTTTTCACGATTAAATGGCCATTATTTCTGTACAGTCTCCCAGGGTGGGGCCCTATAACCTGAAAAGTGAAGGATCAACCCGATACTCGGACCCTTCTCCGTCTTTGCTGGAATCTTTCATCTTCTGTAACGCGTTTAAACCCCTCGTCAGGAGATCAAGGATCAGGTCCTGTCGAAATTCTCCTATTTCCCAGACCTCTTGGTCATATGGTGTATGGGTGATATTGGAGACCTGCGCCCCGTCAGGTTGCGAAGCGGCGAGAAAATCCAGAAACGCTCTTACTGTCTCTTCTGTATCTTCTATTTGGATAACGACCTGCTGCATCCCCTCGCTCTCTGTATTAAACGCAAAAAAAACGCCTAATCCCATGTCTTCGTGCGTAATGCAGGATGTGGAACCGGTACCCGACATCATGGACGCAGGGGCCTTCTATGATTATCTCTTCTTTTATCTTCACGTATGTTCCTTCCCAATACGGCGGTAATGTTCCAGTACTACCCTACATCTCTTCTGATCTCCATTAACGGTTCCGATCTCTGACCCCCTCTATTCTCTCCTGGTTTCAGATTTTAGGAGAATGGGGGAATCGGGGTCCCCACGAGGCCTCACCGTGAATCATCCTCATTTGCACATCAGTCCAGCTACCCTGGGGGTTTTTCACTCCCCATACACTACCCCTTGCGTGCAGTGAAGAAGACCACAATCCCCCCCATCGCGATAATCACCAGCATGATCGAGACCGGGGACTTTGTCGGTGTGGTAGTCGGTGGTGTGGTGGGGGTCTTGGGCAGGGTGAGGTTCGCTACCACTTGGATCGTCTGTCCTCCGTTGACCACTGCGCTGGTAGAGTACGGAGCGTAACCCGTCATTATGAGCGTGACGGTGTGTTCCCCGTTGGGCGACCCCGGTCACTGTGGGGGGGGTGATACCCCGAAACGCGTTGTCAAGGAGGATGTCAGTTCCTGTTGGGGTGGAAGATACCGCAATGCTCCCTATCGCCGGAGCGGGTGTGACCGGGATGAGACTCCCGCCGACTCTGGCTCTATGTCCCCTGACGCGACATTCACTGTCGTGCTGTAGTCCTGGTACCCGGGGAGCTTCATCACAAGAGTATGCGCATCGGGGGTGATTGAGAAGAGATCGAGGGTGGAACCCGCCGGGGTCTTGTCCACCAGGTTGCCGTTGAGGTACACTGATGCACCGGCAGGGTCCGAGTGAACCGTGATCGCGCTGTAGGTGGGGCTCTGGACTTGGGTGAGGGCTGCAGAGTAGACCGTAGCAGTCCCAGAAGCGACCGTCGCCGACCCGCTCCACTCCTGGTACCCGGCGAGGTGCAGGCGTAATGTGTGGGAACCGGTGGCGAGGTCATAGACCGTAATACGTGCCTCGCTGCGGTACACCCCGTCAACGTAGAGCGAAGCCCCGGATGGAGACGAGGTGGCACGCAGAGCCGACTCCCAGGTCTGTACGGGCGATAACGACGCGTAGACGCTCGCTGTCGCCCCCGTCGTAACCTTTATCGAGGCAGAATAAGCCTGGTACCCAGGCAGGCACACCTGGACGGTGTGGTACCCAGGAACGACATTCGAGAAAGAGCAGGGGGTCTGCTGCGCGTCTGAGCCATTGATGGTCGCCGTCGCAGGTGAGGGCGAGGAACTCACATAGACGGAACCGGTCTGCGCTTCGGGCTGGAGCGTCATCTCGATCTCGACTGTTTCCCCTTCGAATGGGTTTCCGCTATATGACCGGCTCGCCGTTTGGTACCCGGCCCTGGATGCTATTATAGTATGCTGTGGGCTGCCGGTCGTCGAGACCTCGGCGGTCACTGGTGAGCTCATTCCAGGTGGCTGTCCGGGCATCGATGCTGTGACTGTGTGGTCTGGTGTACCAGTCGTCGAGACCGGGACGGTGACCGGGCTGTAAACTTTAAATGTGCCTTCTAACGTGACCTGCGCTCCCTGGGGGTCAGTCACTATCTCGTAGTAGCCGGTCCCGCCACCGATCCCTGTGCCAACGGGCTGGAGGGCGAGGGCAGGGGCGGAGAGGAGGGCGATTGAGATGAGGGACAAAATGCATAATAGGGAATGTTCCATTATCGGATCACACCTCCTATGTCACACGATCCACTCAAAATAATGAAGATTCTCAAAGATCGACCGCACAGATCTACGAAATGCAAAGGAGGCTGCAAAATCTGAAGAGGCTCGTTTAAGGAATTATTTGTAGATTTTTGACCGCTGTTCGATCTTCAGGACAATGACTTTTCGAAGAGGATTGCAGATCACATAGAGAATTCTGTGGTCTCCTATTCTGATTCGATACAAATGCGGTTCTCCTTTGATCTTAACGTAAGGGTATCCAAATGGGTTCGTAGCAAGTGATGCAAGGATTTCTCGGATCTTGTCCTGTTGGGGGGGAAACAAGGACTTAAAAGAAGTTTGCGCTTTTTTATGGATAATTATGGTATATGGTGGGAGCATAGCCAAATCACAAGTCATCCAGAGAAACATATTCTCCATTACTGATACCTTGCTGTAACTGGTCTATCTCTTCCCGTTCTTGATCTGAAACTTCTTCCAGACCCAGAAAATTATCTATTTTATCATTCAATTGGACTATCATTGTCTCAAGATGCTCAATTTTTTGAATGATTGCTTTTTCACTCATGAAAAGATTCCCTTTAATTGAGATTGTACCGGACATGGCAATACTCTTTCTATTTAAAAATATAGCGAAAAACAATATGAAATAAAAAACAGCCCCTAATGGCTGTGATATTACCTTTTTCCTTATATGTTCTGATCTCTGACAGTAACGGGGCAGTGGCACGATCCAACAACCATTCTTTTTCCAAGCCTTTTGCTCCGGTTCCTTTGTTTGCTTTCGTGAGAAGGGAGGAACTGGGGCTCCTCCGTGAGGCCCCACCTTGCATCGTCTTCACTCGCACATCAGGTCAGCCACCATGGGGGTCTCATCCCCCCGCACACTACCCCTTGCGTGCAGTGAAGAAGACCATAACCTCTCCCATCACGATAATCCCCAGCATGATCGAGACCGGGGACTTTGTCGGTGTGGTAGTCGGTGGTGTGGTGGGGGTCTTGGGCAGGGTGAGGTTCGCTACCACTTGGATCGTCTGTCCTCCGCTGACCACGGCGCTGGTAAATTATGGAGCGTACCCAGTCATCCTGAGCGTGACGGTGTGCTCCCCGGTGGCGACCCCGGTCACTGTGAGGGGGGTGATACGCATAAACACATTGCCAAGGAGGATGTCAGCGCCCCCCGGAATGAGACTCCCGCCGACTCTGGCTATGTCCCCTGACGCGACATTCACTGTCGTGCTGTAGTCCTGGTACCCGGGGAGCTTCATCAAAAGGGTGTGCGCGCCGGGGGCGATTGAGAAGAGGTCGAGGGTGGAACCTACTGGGGTCTTACCCACAAGGTTGCCGTTGAGGTACACTGATGCACCGGGAGGTTCGGAGTGAACCGTGATCGCGCCGTAGTTGGGGCTCTGGACCTGGGTGAGGGCAGCAGAGTAGACCGTTGTGGTCCCGGAAGCGACCGTTGCCGACCCGCTCCACTCTTGGTACCCGGTAAGGCGCAGGCGCACCGTATGAGAGCCGGTGGCGAGATCGGAGATGGTCATAGGTGCTTCGCCGCGATAAATCCCGTCTACATAGAGCGAAGCCCCGGATGGAGACGAGGTTACGCGCAGCGACCCCCAGGTCTGGACGGGTGACAAAGATGCGTAGACGCTTGCCATAGCCCCTGCGGTCACCTTAATCGAGGCAGAATAAGCCTGGTATCCGGGAAGGTACACCTGGACGGTGTGGTACCCAGGAACGACATTCGAGAACGAGCAGGTGGTCTGCTTCGCGTCTGAGCCGTCAATTGTCGCAGTCGCGGGAGAAGGTGAGGAGCTTACATAGACAGACCCGGTCTGTGTCTCTGGTTGGAGCGTCATCTCTATCTCGACAGTCTCGCCCTGCAATGGGTTTCCGCTATAGGCCCTACTCGCTGTTTGGTACCCGGTCTTGGATGCTACTATAGAATGCTAAGGGCTGCCGGTCGTCGAGACCTCGACGGTCACGGGTGATGCACCCTCCAGGCGACTGTCGAACGTGATGGACGCGTCGGGGGGGTAGGTCACGATGTGGAAATACCCTATCCCACCGCCAATGGGAGGGAAGGTGGTAGGGACAGTGGTGGGGATGGTAATTGTGTACGTGGGCTCGATCGGGGTGAGGACGAGCGATACTGTGATCGTTTCCCCCGGTGAGGGGTTCCCTGATACCTCGCGCGATGCGATCTGGTATCTGGGCATTGATGCTGTGACGGTGTAGCCCGGTGGCGACTCCGGTCACTGTGGGGGGTGATATCCCGAAACGCGTTGTCAAGGTGGATGTCAGCGCCTGCTGGGATAGAAGAGTCTGCGATAAAACCGGTTGTGGGGGGCTGCAGCATTCTCCGGATCCCTCATGCACTCTGGAGTGAGGACTCTTCCAAAATACCAATATCTCTTACGCGGTCCACCATCAGGACGTCTTAAGAAAGGAAACGCCATCCCTCTCTCACCGTCTGCGGGATTATTATGGAGAGATCATCGTCCGTGTTTCTCAACACCCATGAAGAAAGAATGATCATGGGGCGCAGAAAAAGGCTCAGAAAAATGAGTAGCCAACAGATTTCTATTATCGGGCCATGACGCCCTGCCTTTGGATGGTCTCTTCCAGGACCTTCCCCTGACTTCAGTTATCGTTTCGTCCTGTTTCGCAATCATTACTTCCTGCCCGGCGCATATCTCCTTCTGGGTTGCCTCAATATTCTGATTTGAGGTTTTGATGTCTTTTATGGATGCATTGATCTCCTTATTTGACGCATTGATCTCCTTATTTGACGCATTGATCTCCTGATTGGATATTCTGATGTCCTTCATAGACTTTTGTATATCTAGAATGGCGGGGACACCTTTGGACAACTGTTCTAATATCAGGTCTTGACGAAACTCGGTTAATGGGTCAACGGGCCCTTCATAGGGTGCATGGGTGATGCGGGAGACCTGTGCGCCTGCAGGCTGCGAGAGGGTGAGGAACTCTAGAAATGCAGTTATACTCTCATTTGTGTCCTCAATCTGGATTACGACGTTTTGCAACCCTCCCTTCTCCTGGTTGAATGCAAATATATGTCTGATCCTATGAATTCTTGCGTAATTTATTATGTGGACTCGGTATCCCACATTATGGACGCAGGAGCCTTCAATGATGATCTCTTCTTTTATCGTCACGTATGTTCCATCCCGTTACTTCCGTACGTTTTCTGTACATGCATTTCTCTCCTGATCTCCAATAACGGTTCCGATCCCTGGCCTATTTCTATTTCCATTTCTTTTACTAGAGGTCGCGTTAGGGGTGGGCCGTGTAACTCCCCTGCATTTCACTCTGCTAAACAATGTTTATCAGTTCTTTCACCCACGTCGGGTGTGATCCCTCACTCCCCTTTCCCCCGTCCCGTCATGGTTAACG
>JAPKXQ010000040.1 GCA_026394765.1 Methanomicrobiales archaeon | reverse complement strand
ATAGGAATCAAAATTGATTGCCCCCCAGGTGAGCTGCGCAAGTTCCCCGATCCGAAATCCCCCTTCATAGAGTAGAGCAATAAGCGCCCGGTCCATAATACGTTGGCACCCGCCGATGAGAGTGCTCACTTCATCAGGAGTGAGGAGATCGGCTGCAGTCTTGGTCATCGTGTCTTTTGGGACCGACTTGATCCCCCGGATCTTTCAACTCTTCCAGGATACTGTACCCGTTGTCGATCATCCAGAGGAGGAACTGCTTGAGGATGCTCATATAATCCGAGATGGTGTTCTGTTTGAATGGTTTTTTGCTCTTACTTGTCCCTTCCTGGATATCGGAGATCCCTTTGTAAATATCTGCGACTGCGAGATCTGCATAGGCTGGCATGAACCGCCGCCACCCCACAAGATGAAAGATTAATTTGTTCGCCTTACCAGGGGAGATATGGGAAGTCGCTCTCCGCTCGCTCACAAATTCAGTGATGAGGTCCCAGTCCTGTTTGGTGATTATACCACTCTTAATAAGCAGATTCGATGGTGTGAAAACCGTATTCAGGTTTGATGCAAGCGAACCCTGAGGAGCTTTGAGGGGAGGAGTTCATATAACAAGGTCAGAAAGGTGGTAAAAAAACAACGCCACGGGATTCGAAAGTGTAGCTGTATGTGAGAGTTGAGATGGGGTACTACCCCTTGCCAGGTGGCTCTCTCATGTCCAAAGTATGGAAGAGATGGAAAAGGAGGAGTTTCAACAATCTCCTACAAAACGTCTGGTTTGACACCACGCTGCGAGGTGTCCTTCAACTCCTCCACTGATACGACCGGGACGGCGTCCTGCATCTCTTTTAAGATAGCCTCCACCTCCTCCCTCTTTGGGATATGCCCAAGGATGTCGAGGTCAGGGAGATCTGCCCCGGCTTCTCCTCTAAAACCCGGCTCATCTTCGGCACCGAGGAACCTGGCTGCTTGTTTGGCAAGTGCTGATAGCTCGAAGGGGAAGATTATCTTGGTCGCCTGACCATTTGCCATCATGCGGAGCGCATCGAGATATAGGACAGTTATCGCCCGGTGGTCGAGGGGCCTGGCACCCACTGCGAGGATACGAAGGCCCTGTGCCTCGCCCTGCGCCTGGAGGATCCTTCCGATCCGCTCTCCCTCTGCCTTGAGTACATGGCTCTGTCGCTCACCTTCGGCTTCCAGGATCATGCTTTGCCGCAGCCCCTCGGCCTTTAAGATAGCCGAGCGCTTCTCACCATCGGCACGAAGGATTGCAGAACGCCTCGCCCGCTCTGCGGCAGTCTGCTCAGTCATCGCCTGCTTCACCGCTCCGACCGGGTCGACCTCCTTGATCTCGACCCTCTCAACCTTCACCCCCCAGTTGTCGGTCTCACGGTCAAGGATGTCCCGCAACTTGGTATTGATGACATCCCTGTTGTAGAGGATCTCATCGAGCTCCATATCACCTATGATCCCACGCAGAGTTGTTTGTGCGAGGGCTACCGTGGCAGTCCTGAAGTTACTCACCTGAAAAAAAGCCTTTTCTGGGTCATTCACCCTGATATAGACTATTGCATCCACATTGGTGGGAGAGTTGTCCTTGGTTATCACCTCCTGTTGGGGGACGTCCACCACCTGGGTCCGAAGATCGAGTTTTATCACCGTACTTATAATTGGAAAGACCCAGTGGAAGCCCGGGTTAAGCCTCCCGATGTATTTCCCCAGGCGAATGTTCAAAGCCTGCTCATACGGCTGGATAATAACGACACCCTTGGCAAAGATAGCCACAACTGCAAGGATTAAAAAGATCGTGATGAGTGTCTCAATAAATGCCATCTCAAGCCACCTCTTCTACAATGATATGGACTCCCTCAGACCGCACCACCTTAACCAATTTTCCTTTTGCGATGTGATCCGATGCTGATCGGGCACTCCACTCCTGGCCTGCGATCATGACCTTTCCGGCAATTGTGTCAGGGTCTGTCTCCTTAAGCACCCTTCCTTCGAGGCCTACTAGAGAGTCACGACTGATGGTGACAGGTGATCCGTCCGGAGTTATCCGGCTGTAGAGCCAGATGGTGAAGGCCGCAGCGGCGATCGCGATCACCACCCCAACCACGACTCCCCAGACCGAGCTGAAGATATCAACGCCAAGGAGAAGGAGGACCCCGAGGATTATCATCACCGTCCCGGGGACTGCTGCAAAGAACCCGGGATTGAAAGCCTCGATGACGAGGAGGGCAGTCCCCAGCACAATAAGGAGCCACCCAAACGAAAGGTCCAGTACCATGATCGGGTATCAAGGTCACAGGATTAAAATAGTATGTATCTGGGAGGTTCGAGTGATGAACAGACTATCCAGCACTCTGGAGATCGGGATCATAAGCCATGCTGCAACCAAAAAGATTGGAAGAACAAAAGTAACAGAGCGTATATATCAACAAGGAGATCCTGACTTCACTTTCGGAACAGTTTGATATGGCTCTAATCCCAGATGTCAGTTCATGAGAAGGGCGGATCAAAAAGTTCCAAAAACCCCTTCTGATATGCAAAGTAGACCGGTCCGGACCGCGGGGGGTATAGTTGGAGAATACCGGGGCGCCTTTGTTACCACCGGCTCCTCTTCCCATGCCTGGGACTTGGCAGTCAATGCGAGGCGGAGTGCTCACGTAGATGTGCGTTCGCATTGGTATGGAGATCCTGTGGAGCAGAGGGGCTGGCAGCACCGCGCTACTGTTCCGGGGATTGGGCGCACATGGGGCAGCCCCGTCCTGGCGCCAGGCTGGATAGCTGGAGGTCCCGGCAGTAACTCCCAAGGATATCACCTGATTGACTTTCACAGGGAGGGGTCAGTATCGGACTGAAAGGAGTTGACCTAAATAAGGTTGCTGAACAGAGAGGTTTTGCTGAAGAGATCAAAGGCCTCCAGGTAAGACTGGGCGAGGTCCAGCGTGCCTGCAGGGAAGCGGGTGTCCCAGTCATCATCGTCATAGAGGGCTGGAATGCATCAGGGATCACCGATATCACCAACGCTCTGATCCAGTACCTAGACCCTCGTGGCTTCTCGGTTCACTCACCCGGCCATCCCACTGACGATGAGGAGTCCCGCCCGTTCTTCTGGCGGTTCTGGACGAGGACCCCTGGAAAGGGGCGGTTTGCTATCTTTGCAAGGAGCTGGTACAGCAGGGCGCTGGCTGAAAAAGTGACCGGGATCGAATGGAAGTCCAGAATGGAATGGACGATATCGCAGATACGACGATTCGAGAGGCAGATCACAAACGATGGTACAGTCCTTCACAAGTTCTTCCTGCACATCGACAAGGACGAGCAGCGCAGGCGGCTCCTGGCAAGGGAACAGGACAGCCTCACCTCCTGGATGATCAGCCCCGGGGACTGGGACTTCCACCGTCACTACGACCTCTACCTCCCCCTCATCGACACCTTCATCAATGGGACAGACCGCGAGCGTGCTCCGTGGACTGTCCTCCCAGCCACTGACCCGCAGTACGCTATCCTCACAGTCTATAAAAGTATCATACGGAGACTCTCCAGGATACTGGAGGGACGAGCCAAGGGCTCTGCAGACCGCCCTGATGATGCCAGGCGATCGGACTGGCCACGACAGGAGAGGAAGAAGCATGATGGAAAGAGCCGTCTTCCTGCGTATGACCTCTCGCTGAGTATAACCCGGGAGGAGTATGATGAGGTTATTCCCCCTCTCCAGCGTCGGGTCCGTGACTTGCAGTACATGCTCTATAAGCGCAGAGCCCCCCTTATCATCCTCTTTGAGGGATGGGACGCCGCCGGCAAGGGCGGCAACATTCTCCGCCTCACCCACCTGATGAACCCACGCGGTTTTGAGGTGGTACCTATCGCCCAACCGACCGAGACCGAGCTCACCCACCACTACCTCTGGCGCTTCTTTCAAAAGCTCCCCAAATCTGGCACCATAACTGTATTCGACAGGAGCTGGTACGGGAGGGTCCTTGTAGAGCGGGTGGAGGGCTTCTGCTCAGAAGTCGAGTGGCAGCGGGCGTACCAGGAGATCAACGAGTTCGAGGAGATGCTTGCTGGTGACGGTGTCGGGCTTGTGAAGTTCTGGCTCGAGATCGACCGTGAAGAGCAGCTCAAGCGGTTCCACCAGCGTGAGGAGGACCCGTTCAAGAGGTGGAAGATCAATGAGGAGGACTGGAGGAACCGTCAGCACTGGGACCTCTACCGCGGCGCCGTGGATGATATGCTTACCCTGACCAATACTGATATTGCGCCCTGGACAGTCGTAGAGTCTAATGACAAGCGCTATGCAAGGGTAAAGACCCTCCGCACAGTGATCAGCGCGATGGAAAAGGTCCTCTGATATGGATCAGCACCTGTTTTTGGAGAGCGCCCCGGGGTGAAGCCCCCTGGCCTCCCATCAAGGGGTTGCAGTAAAATTCATTAATCTTGAGTGACCCCTGTCCGCCCAGGACATCTCGATGTTGCATCAGCCAAGTCCCCTATGCCCTACTTCACTCATTGCTCTAAAAAACTGATAAAAAAGCCTATATTCGGGAGTCTTCGCTTCATTTGGAAGAACTGCTGCTACCTCTTCGCTCCTGTAGAAAGGATCGCAACTTTTGATCCCCTGGGCACCCCAACGTCTTCTGCAATAGGGTCACACTTCACTGCGAGTAAGTATGCAACCGGGGGGAGCCCTGGTATCTCGGTCAGGGCCTCGTAGTTGGCCATGCCTTTCGCGATGATGAGCGTACATGAGGCGATAGCCCTGCGAAGGACATTGGGTATCCGTGCCATCACCATGCCGATCTCAGCCCCACCACCAATGGTAGTGATGGTGTTTACGAACCGGGCAAGTCCAAGGTCCTCTGCCTCTCTGTAGGTGACATCGTTTAAGATCGGGGCCTCACGGACTGCAAGCGTGATGTCAGATCCACTTTTATAAAGGAACTCAAGAAGGAGCCTATCGAAGATGACTTCACCACAGTTATCAGTGAGGTAGACCACCCGGGAGAGAAGGGGACGCATCATCTCCGTATCATCGATGGTTAGTCCCTGTGCAAACTCACGCTCAAAAAAGGAGGAAAAATCTCCGGTGACCTCGTGAGACCTCACCCCATAGTCAAAGGTGTTACCGATGATGCTGGCAAGAACGAGGTCTCGAAATGTTAAAAGCCTCTCCCTGACCTTCCTGCAGACCACCGCTGCCTCGCGGTTGCTCTCTTCTTTCAAAGCACGAAAAGGGTCAGGGTCGCCCAGCAGGGCATATGCATGGCGATGGATGATACTTGCAAGGGCAGGATGCGGAATTGGGTCATCGCGGATTGCCAGGAGCAGGGCCCGGCTTGATCTCACGACTTCCTCTTCTTCTGCAACCCGGGCACCAGAGAGCCTGCACTCAAGTGCTACCCGGGAGAGGAGACAGTCTACGCACCTGTCATCGAGCTGTATCAAGGGGTGCGCTCCACAAGAAGATAACTGATATGGGGCCACCGCGATTTGAACGCAGGTCAGAAGACCCCCAGTCTCCTAGGATGGCCAGGCTACCCTATGGCCCCATTCTTATTATAGTGTACTGGTATCAGTTATGTAGCTTCTCGTCATTGCCCCCAATAGCGGCCTCTACTTGGTAAATTATCCCCTCTCCATTGGAGTGCAGAGATATTGAGGGGTCTTTCTAACGCGGTCTGATCTGCTGACTTTAAATAGAGTTACAGGGATACCCTCATGAGAGGCAGCAGACCTGATGCTGAACGAGAGGATCCAGGCATATATAGAGCGGATCTCTACACTCCCTTATGTGCGGGAGTGTGCCATCGTCTCTCGTGACGGCGTGATGCTGGGGAGGTCAGGTGGACGGACCTTCAATGAGTCCTGGTTTGCCATGATGAGTGCGGCCCTCCATTCAGCTGCCACATCGGTTGCAGGGATCATCTATGCCAGTGAACCCGTATTTGTCACGGTCCAGACTGGAGAGGGAACTTTGATCCTCTCCACTATTGGAGAGCAGGCCCTGATTGTGATAGATGCAGGGAATACCAGCGTGTCATGTGAGACATGGAACAATATCGCATCAGTGATGCGGGAGTGTGCGGAGGTCATCTGATGTATACAGTCCTCGTGGTGGATGATAGCCCATTCATCGTGGATATCTTTGTTACGATGCTAGAGAGAGGGGGCTACCGGACGGCATCGGCGTACAGTGGGAAGGAGTGTCTCACTCTGTTAAGGTCGCTCTCTCCTGACCTCATCCTGTTAGATATCATGATGGAGCCCATGGACGGGTGGATAACCCTGATGGAGATCAAGAACAACCCTGTCACCAGGATGATACCAGTCCTAATGCTCACCGCAAAACAGCTCACCCCGGCAGAAGCCCAGCAGTACGGAATTTATATCGAAGACTATATCATGAAGCCCATCACCCACCGCGAACTCTATACCGCAATTGAGCATGTACTCGAACAGAAGAAGACACGGGAGGGCGATATCGAGATGGCGCGGAGAGCAGGGGTGGACGAGGCTCTCATAGGAGAGTACACACGGCTCTCGAAGAGTGTGGATATCAACAGGAGGCTTATCAGCCTTATCGAATCGACCTACCATGTAGGGGGTAAAGAAACAGGTGAGGCGCGGATGAGTGAGGAGATCGAGTTTGCGGTGAAGAGCATGATGATGAACATCACATTCCAGGAGGAGCGTCTCCGCCAGATAAAAGATACATTTGCAAAATCGGGGTCATAATCCTGATTTTACATATTTTTTACATATTAGTCGATACGTTCAACAGTCACCCGCACGCGGTCTCCTGCTAAGAGGCCGTGCCCCTTTGGGAGATCGATATTGAACCAGAGCGCACTGGGGTCTTCCTGGGTCTTGTCTTGGGACATCAGACAGTCCTTGCTCTCACTAATGTCAGCGATAAACTCCAGGGGTGTCTCGATGATGGCGATAACCTTCATGATGGATGGGATGGATCAGACCACACGGTGCGTGACCATCCAGGTTGTACTATTTGAGTAGCTCCACCGCTTAATGGCAAGTTCCTGGCAGATCTCAGCGAGGATAGCCATGTTTGTTCCGACCTCTTTGGGTGAGAGGCCGAGTTCATGTGCGATATACTTCGACTTGAAGTAGTGTTTTCCTACTTCAAGGCCTTTGCCAAGATATTGGACGATCTTCGCCTGAGTCTCGTTATATTTTTCGCGGATATGCCGTGTCGTTGACATCAACATCTCCCTCTATCGTTTGACTTTGGTATCTCTGAACAAGTATATAAACATGCATACCTTGCGAAGTCTATCCCCTTGTCACGTCCACCTTTGCGATCTTGCTCGTAAGCCCATCTAATACGGCGTCCCGCATACCCTCTACAAACTTGATGCTCCCCACCACGAGGTGGCCACCGCCGCTGACACCACCGCCTGGGATCTCGTCTCTCAGCTCGCGGACCATTTTGGGGATGTTCATCATCACCCCACGGGATCGGAGTACCGCAAAATCGGGCCCAAAACCGAGGGTTACTACTGGCTCACCGGCATGGGCCTGGCACAGCCGGTCATGCACCTCACCCGCGGTCTTGCCCGGGGGAGGGAACGTGAACTTATGGGCATGGATCTCAAGGTCGATCTGGAAGAGGTGTGCACCATTATCTAGTTTCTGCCTCCTGACATGTGGCATACAGGCAGAGAGCTGCTCCTTGATTGCGAGGTTTGCCTCGGAGACAAGGATGTCGACCAGGGCGCGGTGCCGGTCTGGGTTATTCCTCAAATTAAGGATGTCCTTGATCAGCTCCCTCCCATCATTGAACCTCAGCCAGAACTGCTGGTAGTCAAGAGCAAGAGCTATCTGCCTGCAGTCCTCCTCGGTGTATGTCTCCTGGACCAGCGCAAGCAGTCGCCCCCGCTCGGGAGCTTCGCTCCGGTCGCCTACCGCTGCTACAGCCGGGAGGTGACAGATGGCGTCTGATACAGCTGGATTTACCATGCGGGCGATCTCTGCGCCCAGCATCCCGGCAGTGACCCCAAAGTCCCCTCCAACATGGTAGGGGTTGACATGCGCGATCAGATACTGGTCCACCACCGCGTCGGGATGGTGGTGATCGATCACGATGATGGGGAGTTCATATATTCGGGCTATCTTGAGAGATGCAAGGTCCTCCTCGGTCGAGCCATTATCAGTCAGGATGATCAGGGGCATCTTCTGCCCGTACCGCACATGGTCCTTGAGCGAAAAGTCGAGGTCCCGCGTTATGTCCTCAATCTCATAGAACGGTGCCTTTGAGGGGGCCCTCTTGAAGAGGAAGTAATCGGACTCAAAGTCGCCTCCTGACTCCCGCATCAGGGCGACCACCGCCTGTTCCAGGGCTACTGCCGAGGATATTCCGTCGGCATCGGCATGGTGACGGAGGATGATGGGCTGGGATGTAAAAACAGCCTTTCTGATCAGCCGTGCGATCTTCCGCATCTCAGGGCGGAGCTGGGTCAGGACGGTGCTCTCGATCAAGAATGGGATCTCAGGGGGCTCGGATCGCTCGTCAAGCGCCTTCTCGATTCGCAGCCTGACTATCTCGGCTTCTTCCCCGACAAGGACCGTGAGGGAGCCAACCTCCACCTGGACCTGGCTGTTCCTCTGCATCACCTGCCCAACGATCCGGACCATATCACCCAGCTCGACTTCAGGGTAGGCCCGGACACCAGCCTCGACAAAAGCTGCCGCGTTCTCAGTCCCACTCTCATCAACAAGAGTGAAGATGGTTGGCCCGCTCGTCTGCTTGATCTGGGCGACCTCCCCCTCGATACGAACTGTTCGCCCTACCTTCCTGGAGAGTTCACTCAACTGGATTGAAGTCGATTTCTTCTCCACGGTCTGGATCTGGTAGGATGGGACTACCACCTCCTCAAGGTCGATATTTCCATTACTCCGTATCGTCCGGACCCGGACCAGGATCGTATCCCGCTCCTTGTGTTCAGTCCTTACATTGCTCTTATGGACAAGTCCCTTGATCCTATCATTGAGCTGGACAAATGTACCGAAACTGGCAAAACCCTGTACCCTTCCCAGGTAGGTGTTCCCCTCCTCCACATCCCCCATATCGCAGGAAGGGCTGAGTCTATATACCTCAAAATCCATCGCGTATCTCCATGAATCCCGCCATCATCGGTCTGCTAAATCGCCGCTTCTACCTCTTCCCCGGGCTGGGGGAGACTTCAGACCGCTCGTAAATCTCACTGGTCAGTCACGGTACTGGATCTCCAGGATATCGAGATCTGAAGGGGCGATGATGGTACCACTGAACCTTTTTTCCGCATCCTTGATATGGGTTGCTGTAGTGGTATAGCGGGAACTTATGTGGACCAGTGCCAGCGTCCGCGCACCGATCGCAGCGGCAACGTCACCGGCCTCTCCTGCCGTTGAATGGGAGACCTCTCTGGCACGGGCGGCCTCTGCATCATCATAAGTCGCATCATGAATGAGGAGGTCGATGCCCTCTGCGATGGGAGGGACAGAACAAGGGACAGGGCGTGTGTCCCCGGTATAGACCAGCGTTCTCCCGGGTCGCGGGGGCCCCATCACATCGCCTGGGTGAACTTCTATTAGCCCTGCATCTGAATGGACCTCAACTGTCTCACCCCGTTGGAGCTTCCCAAAGAGAGGGCCGGGGCGGACCCCAAGGGCAACAGCCCGCTCACGGTCAAACCTTCCGGGTCTGGGGTCTTCAGTGAGGAGATACCCAAGCGCAGGAAGGCCGTGATCGGTCCCAAATGCAATGACCGTATAGCCCTCGAACCGGACCGTGCTGCCTTCGCCAAGTTCATGCGCCCTGATCGGGAACCTGACATTGTACCGGGCCGCCTGCTTCAGGATCTGGACACATTCCTGGACCCATGGCGGGCCGTAGACATCGAGAGGTTCAGTTCTCCCAAGAAAGGAGAAGGTCTGGACCAGACCCAGCATCCCGAGGAAGTGGTCGGCATGCCAGTGGGTGATGAAGATAGCGTCAACTACAAAACCCGTTCTTGCCCGCATCATCTGCTGCTGGGTCCCCTCCCCGCAGTCGAAGAGGAGAGTGTCTGACCCCCGCCTGATCATGAGTGAGGATGGGTTTCGGAATGGAGTGGGAAGTGCCCCTGCAGTCCCCAGGAAATGGACCCTGAGTGTTTCGCCGGTTATGTGAACCACCTCCGATAGACTGATATACTGTCCCTGGCCTCTTCGAGCGAGCGCCCTTCTATGACCACGATGCCGTGATAGTCCCTGCCAAGTGCATCTCTGACGATCTTCCAGGGGACTGTCCCAGATTCTAGGGAGAGGTGCTCATCTGATGAGCCATGGTTGTCATGAATATGGACATGGGTGGCGCGCGCGACCTCACGTGCGAAAGCGGCCACGATCCCCTTGGTGTGGGCATGGCCAAAGTCGATGGTGACGCCGATACCCTCGATCCCATCAGTCATCCCGAAGAGCTCACTCGGGACCTGGCAGAGGAACTCTTTGACACCGACCATGTTCTCCACGCAGGCAGTAACACCACAGTCCTGTGCACACCGCCCAATCTCCAATAGAGCTTCTTTCTGGAGGGCCCAGACTTTATCGGGGAGGAGTTTGCCCACCGGGGAGAGGTACCCGGGGTGGAGCGTGACGCAGTCAGTGAGTGTGGCTGCCTTCTCGATGCAGACGCAGATCTGGCGCACCGTCTCGCACCATATGGGATAATTCAAGGTTGCAGTATTGAGGTCGGCATAGGGTGCATGGACAGTGACCCTAAGCCCTGTGCTCGCAACCGCCTCCTCGATCCTGGGAAGGACGCCCTTCTCGTCGAGGCGGTAGTTCCCATCTGCAACGATCTCCCATCCTGAAAAACCGGCGTCCTTGATACCAGAAATCCAGCTGATGTCGTCAAACACCCTGGCAGATGAGGAGAAGTAAGGCGCGCACTTCATAAGGACCCATCCAGAATGTCCTGGAGAATTGCTCGAACGTCGGTGACAAAATCCTCGTGGGAACCGTCGTTAATGATGATCACATCAGCGTCTGATAAGGCATTGTCGAGGCCAAACGAGCGCTCGCGATCGTCCCTCGCGATGAGGTCCCCGGCAGAAAGCGGATCATCTGCCCTGCACCTCTCTGATAGGCGGGAGAGCCGGATCGCGAAGTCTGCTACGATCGCCACCAGGAAGAAGGAGGGAAAGTGTCTCCGGAATGCCAGCACCTCTGCATCTCCCCGTATTCCATCGATTACGACGGGTCCTGGCGTATGCCGTTCGATTTCAGGGATGCAGAGGCGGGCGATTGCGTCCATCCCCCCCTCGAAACGGAACTTTTTTGCCACCTCCCCGAGGCCCTTGTCATTCATGGGGAGGCCCTGCCTGGCAGCCTCCTTGCGGATGACATCGCCCATCACCACCACCGCAATCCCCATCGATTCAGCAGTGGCAGAGAAGACCCCTTTACCGCTCGCGGGCAGCCCAACGATCCCGAGAACCTTCATAGACGACCTCACCCCCTTCACGGGTCCTGATCTTTATCATACGCCCCAGGCGATCTCCGATCTGACGCATCTCCCCTTCTGATAGGGGTGGGACCGTCCCGACCACACCCTGCTGGAGGACTAGGTCTACGTCCCCTGCTTCTTTTGCAATCACAGGAACCTCGTCTTCATATCCGCGAAAGAGAGTGACCACCACCTCGAACTCTGGGAGTTCCCCTTTGCTCTTTGCCTCCCGGCAGAGCGCGAGCGTCTCTCTGACCGCATCAACACAGGGGTACTTCAGTAGATTGTCATACCGCTCCCAGCGGGCCTTGATGTCGAGTGCGACCCGATCTATCAGACCATGAGTAAGGAGAGCCGATACCGCTGCGGGAAAGACCCCGTTGGTATGGATTGCGGTGCCGAGCTGGATTGCACGGGCCGCCCTGGCAAGGGAGATAAGAGGTTCCTGCTGCATAGTGGGCTCCCCCCCAGAAAAGACCACACCAGAGATGAGGAGCGATGACTCCTTTATCAGGGCGAGTATCTCCTCGGTATCCCGAAAGTCCTCTCCATTAAGGATCGTTGCATTCTGGCAGTAACTGCACCTGACAGGGCATCCCCTGAAAAAGACGGTGCAGACCGCACGACCAGGCCAGTCAACAGTACTGATCGGGATAAAGCCCCCGAAGTTGACCCTTAAAGTGTCCACCGTGCTCTACATATGGGTTCTTCCTTTCATCAAGCTATTGACAGTCCTGTTCTGCCCTTCGGGGCATCATACAGGGAGACTAATAGACCAAATATATTGCAATAATGAAAATCAACTTTAATTGCGGAGTGAACAACAAAAATTTAGTCTGATTTTTAGAAAAGGAGTCTTTATCTTTGATTTCATCGAATAGTCCCCCATGAGCATGATCAGGGATGCACGATCAGGCATCGTGAACCACGCAATGGAAGAGGTCGCCCGTCAGGAGGGCGTAACTGCGGAGTTTGTACAGCGGGGTGTTGCCGGAGGGCATATCGTCATTCCCATCTCCCCCTACCGCGACGTGAAACTCTGTGGGATAGGAGAGGGGCTCAGGACCAAGGTGAATGCCTCTATTGGGACCTCGTCTGACATTGTGAAGATCGAAATGGAGCTCGAGAAGGTCCGTATGGCCGAGTTGGCCGGGGCAGACACGATAATGGAGCTCTCAACAGGGGGAGACTTTATGGATATCCGACGCCAGGTGATTGCCGCCACTTCCCTGTCAGTAGGGAGTGTACCGCTCTACCAGGCATTCATCGAAGCGGCCCGCCGGGATGGTGCGATCGTTCATATGAAGGAAGACGACCTCTTCCGTGCTACCGCTGAGCAGGCGAAGGCCGGGACAAACTTCATGGCCATCCATACCGGGATAAATTGGGAGACGGTGAAGCGCTTGAAGAACCAGGGGCGCCATGGAGGTCTCGTCTCCCGGGGCGGCGCGTTCATGACCGCGTGGATGCTCCATAACGAGAAGGAGAACCCACTCTATGCAGAGTTCGACTATCTCCTCGAGATCATGAAGGAGCACGAAGTGACGCTCTCGATGGGGAACGGGATGCGGGCCGGAGCGGTCCATGACGCGACCGACCGGGCACAGATACAGGAGCTCCTCATCAATGCCGAGCTCGCGGACAAAGCACATGCAGAGGGGGTCCAGGTGATCGTGGAAGGCCCGGGGCACATACCGATTGACGAGATCCAGACAAACGTCATCCTCCAGAAGAGGGTGACGAACCGCAAACCGTTCTATATGCTCGGACCCCTGGTCACCGACATCGCCCCCGGGTACGACGATCGGGTGGCTGCTATTGGTGCGGCTCTCTCTTCGAGTTATGGTGCCGACTTCATCTGCTATGTCACTCCCGCTGAGCACCTTGCCCTCCCGACCCCGGAAGAGGTATACGAGGGTGTGATCAGTTCCAGGATCGCTGCCCATGTGGGAGATATGGTGAAACTGAAGCACAGGGACGCAGATCTCGAGATGGGCCATGCTAGACGGGACCTCAACTGGGAGCGGCAGTTTGCAATCGCTATCAACCCCTCACGGGCGCGGGCGATCCGGGACGAGCGCATGCCTGTCGATACCGATGCCTGTACCATGTGCGGCGACTACTGTGCGATAAAGATCGTTAACCGCCATTTCGCGTTCTGATCTCAAAAAAGAGGATCCACGAGGGGAAAAATTTCCCCACTCCCGCCCGCAAAGGGGCTCAATTATTGTGGCATCTACGCCTCCTTCAGGGTGAGCGAACAAAGGGTTCCTATGCCCCCGTAGGTGGCATGGTGGCATGAGAGTCCTGCTCCATCACCTTCTTTACGTCTTCCCGCGTGATCTTTGTACTACTACGACCCATTCGAAACATGCCATTCGGGAAGAGATGAAATTACGGCGGGCAACACTCCCGGATGACGCCAGGGCCGCAAAGAGCAGTATGATCGAGGAGCACCTTGCATCCCTCCTTGGTGGGCACTCCCCGGTGATGCTCTATGCATCAAAAGTTCATGAGGTCGCGACCCACTCTCTTATCAACCGTCTCCTCAACAAGGGTACCGAAGTGGTCCTCCCGATCATTGAAAAGGAGACCGGGACTCTGCGCCTCTCGTACCTGACCTCCTGCTCCCAACTATCAGTGAGTACTTTTTCAGTCCCAGAGCCTGTCGGGCATGAGATACCTGCCGCCCCCCAAGACCTCCGTGCCGTCGTTGTTCCAATGCTCGGGTTTGACCGCCGCGGGAACCGTCTTGGGTACGGGGCAGGGTACTACGACCGGTTTCTCCCAAAAACCAATGGGGCTGTCATCATCGGGGTGGCATTTGCCTGTCAGGAGGTTATGAGAGTCCCTGTATACCATGACGACGTGGGAATGGACGCCATCGTCACAGAAGAGGGCATCTGCTGGTGTAATCCTGGTGCAGGAATGCCATAATTTTTATATAGTAGTAATACTAACTTGAGGTAAATGATTAGCATGGTGGAGTTACCATGAATGCATATACCGATGTTTTTGTCAAGGAGGCCGCCCGCGAGGACGCCGGGCGGGGTATCGCACGGCTGAGCATCGAGGTGATGCGGGCACTCGGACTCGTCTCCGGTGACGTCGTCGAGATCGAGGGGAAGAAGAAGGCGATTGCGGTCGTCTGGCCAGGTTTTCCTCAGGACACCGGATTTGGTATAGTCCGCATAGATGGGACTGTCCGGAGCAATGCAGGGACCGGGGTCGATGAGAGGGTACGGGTCAGGAAGGCAGAGGTGGGATATGCCAGGAAGGTGGTCCTTCAGCCCACCCAGCCAGTACGGCTCGTCGGAGGAGAGCAGTATCTCAGCCGACTTCTCCAGGGCCGCCCTGTGATGGAGGGACAGGCCCTCAGAGTCGACGTTATCGGCAATGCAATCACCTTTGTCATTGCCAAAGTCTCTCCCAAGGGAACTGCGATCGTCAACGAAGAGACCGAGATAGAGCTCAAGGAGACCCCTTATAAGCCAGAGGAGGGGAGGAAGAAAGAGGTTGCTGACATCCACTATGAAGACATCGGAGGCCTCAATAGAGAACTTGAGCTCGTTCGGGAGATGATCGAACTCCCGCTTCGACACCCCGAGATCTTCGAGAGGCTCGGGATAGAGCCCCCAAAAGGAGTCCTCCTCTACGGCCCGCCTGGGACTGGAAAGACGCTTATTGCAAAAGCGGTAGCAAACGAGGTCGATGCGCACTTCATCACTCTGTCAGGCCCTGAGATCATGAGCAAGTACTACGGGGAGAGCGAAGGGAACCTGCGCCAGGTCTTTGAAGAGGCCCAGGAGCATGCACCGGCGATAATCTTCATCGATGAGATCGACGCGATCGCGCCCAAACGCGAAGAGACAAAGGGCGAGGTCGAGCGACGGGTCGTGGCCCAGCTCCTCTCCCTCATGGACGGATTAAAAGGGCGGGGCCAAGTGGTGGTGATCGCTGCTACCAACCTCCCGGACTCGATAGACCCGGCACTCAGGCGAGGGGGCCGGTTCGACCGCGAGATAGAGATCGGGATCCCGGACAAGAAAGGACGACTCGAGATCTTCCAGGTCCACAGTCGAGGTGTCCCCCTGGGAGAGGGTGTTGTCCTCCAGGAGTTCGCCGATACTACCCATGGTTTTGTCGGGGCCGACGTCGCACTCCTCGTCAAAGAAGCAGCAATGCATGCTCTACGCCGGGTGATCCCCCAGATCAAGATCGAGGAGAAGGTCCCGACCGAGGTTTTGGACCAGCTCCGCGTCACCAGGGGCGACTTTGAAGAAGCTCGAAAACATGTTGAGCCTTCTGCCATGCGTGAGGTATTAGTCGAGGTCCCGGATGTCACATGGGCCGATGTCGGAGGCCTGGAAGACGTGAAGCAGGAGCTCCAGGAGGCTGTCGAGTGGCCCCTGAAGTACCCCGGGGTATTTGCAAAGCTGCACACGAAGCCACCCAAAGGGATCCTCCTCTTCGGCCCGCCCGGAACTGGAAAGACCCTGCTGGCGAAGGCTGTCGCAAACGAGAGTGAGTGCAACTTCATATCAGTGAAAGGACCTGAGCTCCTCTCGAAATGGGTCGGAGAGTCTGAGCGGGGTGTGCGTGAGATCTTCCGAAAAGCCCGCCAGGCATCGCCCACCATCATCTTCTTTGATGAGGTGGACGCGTTAGTCCCCCAGCGTGGCATGTACTCCGGGTCATCGCATGTGACAGAGAGCGTCGTCTCCCAGATCCTGACCGAGCTCGACGGACTAGAAGAGCTCAAGGACGTGACCGTGGTCACTGCGACAAACAGGCCCGACATGATCGATCCTGCCCTGATGCGCCCGGGCCGGATAGAGCGGCACATCTATGTCCCACCTCCCGACCGGGAGGGAAGAGAGAAGATCTTTAATGTCTATCTCAAAGACCGGGACACGATCCTCACCCGTGACGTGAGTATCGAAGAATTGGTAGAAAGGACCCAAGGCTACGTTGGTGCTGATATAGAGGCACTCGTCAGAGAAGCAAAACTCTGCGCTATGCGGGAGTTCATCGGTGTGATGGCAGGAAAGAGCGCACAGGAGATGGACGATGCTATAGTCAATGTCAGGGTCACGCGGGCACATTTCGATGCAGCTCTCAAAAAGGTGAAGGGATCGCTCGATACCGACGCCCTCGAGGAGGCAGAGCGGCGGGCATGGTCTCTCCTCTATAACCAGGAGGAACGCAGGACCCTTGAGTCTGCCATGGCTGCAGTCAAGCTGGCAGAACTGGGGCGAAGAGAGAGTGAGGCGGTAGATTCCCTCCGCAACCTGGTCTTTGCCCACCGCAAGGACTTTGAAGAGATCAAAAAAGTTACTGCACGTCTCGAAGAACAAGAGACGTTTAGCACGTAATTCCAGAGGGAGGAGATACCCAGTCGATATCTCCTTTTCTTTCTGCCAGCCTCCGAATCCCTTCTCTCCTGGACTGGGGGCCGGGTAGCAAAGAGTGGCCCACAGAGCAATAATGTCACAGTCTCTGACTACACGATGCCACAAAAGGATGAAATCTGGCTCCTCCACGAGGTCAGGCGCTTGTGGGGCCGGGTCCCATTCAACCTCTTCACAGGCAGGGACCGTAAAGAGGTCCTTGCGAGAGACCTTGACGAGGGTGTCGACTTATATATTGACCTGGGGGGAGGCGGGGTCGCATGCTGTTTTGAGATGACCCACCTCATTCACCGGGGAGTACGGGCATGAAGATCAGAGCAGGCTCTATTCCCGGTCGATGTCAGGGTCACGCCGCTTGCCGAGAGTGGGCAAGTCGTGCATGCCCTCACCATCCATGATATATCGTCACAACTCGCGGAAGCGCGCGTGGTGCAGGTTGCGTTTGAGCGCCTGGTCAGGACGCAATCACTCCCCTGGGACTATGAACTTGTGTGAGCAATATAAAATCAGCATCATGAATCCCGGTTGTCCATTATGAGACTTTGGTGAGCGAGACATCAACCTCACATACGGTACAACTCGCAGATATTCAGGGCCTCATTCAGGACCGGAGCATTGCGTTCATCGCCACAACAGTTCAGGGCGACATCGAGACTGCGATACGATTCTTGACCCGGGCGTGCTGCAGACTATCTTGTAAAAGATCATGCATGCCAGTAACTTGTCCGCCTCCCAACGCAGTCAAGACAGAGATATTTCTTTCTGCCCAGGAAGACCTCATAAGGTCTCTCTTTTCAGCGGTTGAGCAGAGCCCTGCAGCCGGGGTGATCAGCTGAAGGCCCACTATACCACAGAACTCAAGGCCACTTCAGATGCATTAGGGACTGCGAATGCAGGCCTCGACTTCCGGGTCCGGGAGCGTACCAAAGAGGTGGAGAGGCTCCTTCAGCAGAAAGATGCGGTTATCGTCCAGCCCGGTCATGACCTCTAAACCCCTTTAACGCCAATACTGGGCCTCCTGCCCCACATCAGGAAGCGGGCACTCAGCCTCCGGACTGATGCCGGGTCGTCCCTTTCCTCTATGAAGATAAGGTGATCCTCGCCTCCATCGTCGATAACCTCATGAGCAATGCTATCAAGTATACCGGTTCTGGCGGTAATACCGTAATAGATGCCCCTGCGAAGCGGAAATTTTGGGCTTGAAAGTTAAGGATACCGATATTGGACTCTCTTAAGAGGACGTCCCGCATGTCTTCGAGAGTTCTGTAAGGCAGACCCCGCACGGACGAATAAAGATTCATTCGGCCTCGCGGTCTTGCCACTATTTCTTGCCACTATTAAATGTGCGGTGGAAAAGGGTCGTAGGGAGCGTACATGCAACAAGCCCGGCAAAGGGTCTGGTGCAATCTTTACCATTCGGGTACCTCTGGACTGGGGAAGGTCTCTGCATCGCGTCCCTTGAACTCTCTCCTGTGTCATGGGTAGTTACCCCTGGCCCAGCCATGGTTTGCCCTCTGTGAAAGGGATGCTCCTGGGCAATAGGAACCTTTAACACGCCTGCATGCGACACGTCGGTAAGGTGATGACCTGAATGGCTGATGCAGGATCCATCCATGGAGGGCTGCGCGAGGCAGTGAAGGGGGGGGGACCGGCCCTCTCAGACTCTGTCCAGGTGGTGGAGTTCCTCTTAGGAAAGGAGCACTTCGCGATCGACCTCTTCGATGTGAAGGAAGTTGTCGAGTACACAAGGATCACGCACCTCCCCAACTCCCCAACCTACATCAAGGGGATTATCGACCTCCGGGGGGAGATAACCACGATCATCGACTTAAAAGAGACGCTGCGGATGTCGACTCAAGAAGAGGCAAAAGAGGAGGACTCAAGGATCATCGTACTGGACGACAAGCTGACGCGGTCAAAGATCGGGATCATGGTGGATGACGTCCTATCAGTCTCGACATTCTCCCGTGACCATATCGACAATACTGCTGCCTCTGTCAACCGTGAAGAGACACACATCATCGGGATCATCAAGAAGAAAGTGCGGATCAAGGATAAGGACATCAACGAGCTGGTCATCTGGCTTGATATAAAGCACATCCTTGCAGAGATCCAACAAGGGATAGAGACTACGAGCGGATTGTAGCACTACCTGATACCGAGAATGTCCCCGCTCACCCGGGGAGCATGATGAGGTCAAATCTATAAGAGATGAAGAGGACCAGATGGCAGAGGAGAGAGATTCGGTCAACGCCGGGTTATTCAGGCTACGAGAGTTGTCTACTGCAGTCTCGTGTGCACTCGCTGGCAGTGCCGAGAGGTTCCTCTCTGAAGGGTTGACACATGAGGTCCTTATTGAGTTTTTCGAGGCCCTTGGGGGTACAACCCGGCTAGCCCACTGTTCACTCTTTATAACTGCAAAGAGAGGAGACGGGTGTTACATAGGTCTCCTCCTTGGCGACTGGATACCTGATCAGGGACACCAATCTAGCAGAGCTGAGGCAGGGGTATCACTCAACCTGGTCGATCGATGGCAAGAAGAGCTCCATGAAGGCCGCTCACTCGCAGTACGCTACGAGGAGATCCCACCCGGCATCCTCGATCGGTGCCGGGCAAGGGGGCAGGGTACCCTTCTTCTTGTCCCGGTTGTACGTGAAGGTATATGGAGGGCGACGCTTGCCTTTGAAGACGACTCTTCCAGGGAATGGCGCTCAGAAGAGACCGAGGTATTCACATCAGCCGCCAGGGTCCTGGGGGCAGCTCTTGCACGTGGTGAAGTACAAGAGAAGCTCATGCAGGTCTCCAGGTGCTTCCTCGCCTTCGGCCCCGATCCAGTGATGAACATCAACCTCATCACCGGTGTTGCGGGGGAGATACTTGGCTCTGCGTGTGCCCTCTACAACCGTCTCGAAGGGAAGATGCTCTGTGCAATAGGGCAGTGGCATACCCCGCCCGATTTTGAGGTGATGGATACTCCTCAGGGGCACATCTGCTATGACGTCATACGAGATGGCAATAGTGAACCGATGATCATCAGGGACCTTCCCAACACGCGGTATGCTGCGAGCGATCCCAATGTCAGACCATACCATCTTAAAACGTATATTGGAAAGGCCGTTCGTATTGGGGAAGATTTTGTCGGCTCGCTCTGTGTTGTCTACCAGGATGATGTCGTCCCCACCGAACTGGACCGGCAGATCCTCACAATCCTTGCAGGAGCTATCGGGATAGAAGAGGAGCGCAGGCAGGCCGATGCCCTTCTGTTGGCGACGATCCGCGATCTCAGGCACTCAAACAAAGACCTCGCCGAGTTCACCCGGGCAATCTCTCATGACCTCCGCTCGCCGTTACGCGCAATCGGTTCTCTCTCCTCCTGGCTCGCTACTGACCTCTCCGGGTGTATGGACGATACATCCCGGAAGAACCTCGCTCTGATACAGGAGCGGGTTGCAAGGATGGAACGGGTGATCTCAGGACTCGATTTGTACGCAAGTGTCAGAAGACCTGAAGGTCCCCTCCCTATCATTGACATAACACCCCTCGTGCAGGAGGTCATCGAAGAGATAGCCCCAGACAGAGGGATCAAAGTCGAAGTTGTTGGAAGCCTCCCCAGGGTCGCGATCGACCCTGGCCACGCGAGGCTGGTCTTTTACCATCTCATCGAGAACGCAGTACGGTTCATTGGGAGACCTGTTGGCGAGGTCACCATCACAGGGAACACCCTTAAAGCCAGGGCGGCATTTGCGGTAAAGGACAATGGCCCTGGTATCGACCCACGGTACATTGAGAAGATCTTCTCACCGTTTCAGACGCTCCAGCCAAAGGATGCCAGGGAGTCGACCGGGATCGGTCTTGCTATCACCCGGAAGGTAATCGAACTCTATGATGGTGAGATCTCGGTTGACTCTGCCATTGGTGCAGGTAGCACTTTTTTATTCTCTCTTCCGGCAACATCAGGTGGAACATGACAGGGGACGCTCGAGGTCCAGGTACCTTTGCACGAAAACTCTCTGCAGGGGACTGTAAAATGGAAAAATCAGGCGGTAATATGAAGAGGAGTGGTGGTGCTGCACGGGTCCTTTATGTGGAAGACGACCCAGTGGACAGGATGGCGTTTGCACGAGCAACTGGCGTGGGACTGGTCCCATGGAAGGTCGAGATAGCGGCATCACTCGCCGAGGCGTACACGATGCTCCGCCAAGGCTCTTTCGACATCATAGTCTCTGATTACCATCTCGGGGACGGTACGGTCTTTGACCTTCTCACCGACTGGCGGGTCGGAGAGACTCCTGTGGTGGTCATTACTGGCCTTGGGAGCGAGGAGATCGCAGTCCGGGCACTCAAGAGCGGGGCAGTAGATTACCTTATCAAAGATGTAGATCGTCGTTACCTGGCCATCCTCCCCTACACAATCGAAAATGCCATCAAGGTCAAAGAGATCAAAGAGACCCTGAAATGGAACGAGGCACTCCTTGGAAAGATGGCAGAGTCCTCGCCCCTGGGCCACTATGTCACAGCATCTCAATCTGGAAAAGTTCTCTACTGGAACGCAAAGTTTGCACAGATCCTTGGGTTTCCCGGAGAGTTCGGCAGCGCGCGCGGAAGTGACCTCACCCATCAGGACGTAGTGTCAGCTGTTACGGGCCGGTCAGTTGGGCCACTCCCTGAGTCCTTCATTCACCCCAAAGAGTCTGATGAAGAGAGCATATCAGGACAACCACTCACTATACCCATGTCAGATGGCAGGACCATCAGGGTCCTTTCTACGCAGATGCGAGATGCACAGGGGTCTGGCATAGGGACACTCTTCCTGCTTGAGGATATAACAGGGGAGATTGCCCATAAAAGGCAACTTGAGACCGCTCTCCAGGAGAAGGAGGTCCTGCTCCGTGAGATCCACCACCGTGTAAAGAACAATATGCAGGTCATATCCAGCCTCCTCAACCTTCAGGCGATGGCCATCGAGGACCCGGAAGTCCTGGATCTCTTCAAGGAGACCCAGAACCGCGTACGGTCTCTTGCACTCATTCACGAACGTCTCTACCAGACACGGGGCCTCGACCAGATTGAGTACGGGGACTACCTCACCACACTCACCTCCCGCCTCTTCGAGTCGTACGGTGTCAGCCCCGGCAGGGTGCGAGTTGAAGTCCGAGCTGATCCTGCGACCCTCCCCATTGAAAAGGCGATACCCTGCAGCCTCATCGTGAATGAGCTCATCTCCAACAGTCTCAAGTATGCATTCCCGCAAGGGCGGGAAGGGGTGATAGAGATCGCGTTCCTTGCATCCGGGCCGTCATATACGCTTCGGTACCATGATAACGGGGTTGGGCTGCCTGCTTCAGTGGAGATAGGGAAGACCACCACACTTGGCGTCAGCCTCATCTCTGCGCTGACGAGCCAGCTCGGTGGGCAGCTTATGGTGGACCGGGAGGGAGGGACCACCTTCACGATTATCTTCCCAAAGAGTGTAGAGAAAAGTGTGAGGTGAAGAGTACATGGCCACCCGGCGAATCCTTGTTGTCGAGGACGAAGCGATCATCGCAATGGACATAGCAGCGAGTCTGCGCGCGATGGGATACGAGGTGGTGGCGGTAGAAGCACATGGGGAGGCAGTGGTAGCAAAGGTCGGGGCACTTTGTCCTGACCTGGTCCTGATGGATATCTTCCTTGCAGGGGAGATCTCAGGGATCGAGGCGGCCACGAAGATCCGAGATGAATATGGCACGCCGGTGGTCTTCCTCACCTCCCATGAGGACGACCAGACCATCGAAGGAGTACTGGAGACCGGGTCCTATGCCTACCTGACCAAGCCTTATACCGAGCACACATTGAGCGCAACAATAGAACTCGCCCTCAACCATCACAGGGTCGAGACT
The DNA here is from genome assembly GCA_026394765.1 of Methanomicrobiales archaeon. GTDB lineage: Archaea > Halobacteriota > Methanomicrobia > Methanomicrobiales > Methanospirillaceae > JAPKXQ01. The sequence goes on along the minus strand of JAPKXQ010000040.1, from coordinate 3,950 downwards.
GAGTTGCGTGAGAGGGAGTTATTCACCCGGAGCGTGGTAGAGAGCCTCCCTGACTTTATCATCGTCACAACCCCGGATGGACGAATAGTCTACTCCAACCCTGCAGCAGCACGATCTCTGGGCATCCGGGAAGGAGAGGTCTTCCAGATGATCGGGTCCCATAGCGGGACCCAACCCGGGATCAAGGGGGATATTAAGAGCGGAACTGAACCTCCTGTGGCAGAGATGGAAGAGGAGGTCACCCTATCAGATGGAACTAAAGGAACGGTACTGGTAAAATCTGTTCCTCTGACCTACCGGGGTGGACCTGCCAAACTCTATCTCCTCACCCCGATCACCGAGAGGAAACGCCTTGAATCGGATCTGCAACGATACACCCGGGAACTCGAGGACGTCTCCCTGGCCATGACAACATCGAATGCGAAGCTGAACCTACTGTCGAGCATCACGCGCCATGACGTACATAACCAGATCGTGGTGATAAGCGGGGCAATCACCCTTGCTATGGAGTCGGGTGAGGTCCAGGAGATGAAGGAGCTGATGCGGAGGGTGGAGGGGGCGCTCGACCGGATCCAGATGATGCTCCGTTTCACCCGTGAGTACCAGCAGGTCGGAGTGAAGGCCCCGGTCTGGCAGGACCTCAAAGCAGTGATCTCTCATGCAACGCAGAGATATGTCCAGGACAAAACGATCGAAATCTTCTGTGACCTTCCATCCATCGAGGTCCTCGCCGATCCCTACTTGGAGCGGGTCTTTTCCCATATTATGGAGAACGTGGTCCACCATGGCGTTAATGCCACCAAAGTATCATTCTCTTCACGAACTGAGGCGGAATCAGTCACTATTATCTGCGAAGACAACGGGGCCGGAGTCCCGGATGGAAAGAAAGAAGCGATATTTCAGATCGGGTACGGGGACCACTCAGGGTTTGGCCTCTTTCTGTCACGTGAGATCTTAAGTGGCGCAGGTATGACCATTCAGGAGACCGGAGAGGCAGGAAAATGTGCCCGGTTCGAGATCGTCATCCCCGCAGCCCTGGTCCGACCAGTTGGAGATCAAGTAGGGAGCTGATATGCCACCCAGGTGGGGGGTGGCAGGCACCCGATGAAGATCCTTGCAAAGACTGTTGCAATCATCTCTGTTCTTGTAATTCTCCTTGTTCTCATCATCTATGTGCTCGCTGGTTTCTCAATCAGCACCATGGTGACCGGACTTGAAGAAGAGATCGTGCTGGGAACCCTTGCACGGGCCGCGGGAGGCTTTTCCGACGAGGCCGTCTACCTTGAAAAAGTCACCACCGATTATGCCAACTGGGACGAGATGTACACATATGCGAGGGCTCCCTCTTCCAGGTTCGCAAACGAGACCTGGAGCAACCTTACCTTTACCAATCTCAATGTCGACTTCGTCGTGATCCTCTCTTCAGAAGGGGATCTGCTCTATGCCAAAGCAGTCAACCTCACTAGCGGTCGTGAGGTCGTGCTCTCGTCTGACATTAAAGAGGCCATTCTCACCGATCGCAGGGTGCTGATGACCACTCATGGGGAAGAGGGGGTGAAAGGTCTCATCTCTGCGGGGGGGACCTTCTATCTCATCGCAGCAGAGCCAATCAAGAAGAGCTCGGGTGCAGGGACTGTCGCCGGGGCCCTCATCATTGGGAGGGAGGTGGATGATGCTCTGGTGGCAGGGATCACAAGGGCAACCAATATCCCAATCGAACTGGTCAAACCAGACCCCGCATCACCACCAGGACCAGTAGAGGTCTTTCCTGTTCAAAACGGGATGACTGGGGGGCAGGTAGTACTCCAGGACATCTCTGGAAACACTGCCCTGGGCCTCAAAGTCGTTATCCCCTGCGCCACCTGCAAAGCGACCGATGCAACGTCCTCTGTATTTTTTATCGCCGCTGCACTCATGGGCGGTATCATTGCAGGTGTGACGATCATACTCCTCTATCGCTACGTCATCGCACCCCTCACTGCGATGACTGCATCGGTCACCACGATCGGGGAACAGAACAACCTATCAGCCCGTTTGCCCGTGCATGGCGACGACGAGACCGCAAAACTCGGTGCGGCCTTTAACAAGATCCTTACCAAGATGGAAGAGGATGAGCAACGCCTCAAGGAGAGCGAGGTCCGTCTGAAGAGGATCCTCCATGCGATTCAGGCCGGCATCATCATAGTTGATGCCGAGACTCATAGTATCATCGCAGTGAATGCCAAAGCCCTAGACCTCATCGAAGCCCCAGAGGAGGCAGTGATTGGGGCTACCTGTTACCAGTTCATCTGCCCTAACAAGGAAGGAAACTGTCCAATAACCGATCTCGACCAGGTCGTCAACAATCAGGAGCAGGTGCTGATAAGGAGTGACGGTGTTTCGATCCCCATCCTCAAGACCGCAGTTCCCATCGTTATCGATGACAGGATGACGGTCCTGGAGAGTTTTGTCGACATCAGAGAGAGGAAAGAGCAGGAAGAGCGGCTCGCAGCAGCGAATCGTGAGTTAAAAGACTTCGCCTACATCGTCTCTCATGACCTCAAAGCGCCGCTTCGAGGGATATCTGCCCTCTCTGAATGGATATCTGATGACTATGGCGAAGTTCTTGGTGAGAAAGGAAAGGAGCAGATCAATCTCTTGAAAGGGCGGGTGGTCCGGATGCAGCAGCTAATAGATGGTGTCCTCGCATATTCCAGAGTGGGCAGGCTCGAGGAAGAGGTGGTGGAGATCGACCTAGTGAGGTTGATCGGCGAGATCGTGGACAATATGAGTCTTAATCCCCAGATCACCATAACTATTGACGGCGACCTCCCCGTGGTCCTGGCGGGTGCAACTTCCATCTCTCAAATATTTGAGAACCTCCTTACCAATGCGGTAAAGTATATGGACAAACCAGTTGGAAGGATCGTTGTCGCGGCAGAGGAATGTGAGGATCTCTGGACCTTTTCGGTGCGCGACAATGGCCCTGGGATAGACCCCCGCCACCACGAGCGTATCTTTCAGATCTTTCAGACTGCCCACCAGCGGGGTGATGTAGAGAGTACTGGTGTGGGTCTGACGATTGTCAGGAAGATCGTGGAGCGGTACGGTGGGAGGATATGGATAGAATCGACTCCTAGAGAGGGGAGCACGTTTATATTTACCCTGCCTGCAATTGTGGTGATTAGGAGACCCGGCTCATGAGAACCAAACGACCAATCCTCCTCGTCGAGGACGACGAAGTCGATCTGATGTCGGTCCAGCGGGCATTAAAGGACCTCAATGTCACCAATCGCCTCGTTCATGCCAGGGACGGGGAAGAGGGGCTCGCGGTACTGAACGACCCTGCACTGCAAAAGCCCGCGATCATTCTCCTGGACATCAACATGCCCAGGATGAATGGGATCGAATTTCTCAGGGCTATAAAAAAAGACCCAGGACTCAAGCAGATCCCGGTGGTGATGCTAACGACCTCACGAGCCGAGGCTGAGCGGTTCGAGACCTTCTCACTCGGGGCTGCGGGGTACATGATCAAACCGATTGAGTACCGGCAGTTTGTGGAAGTAATGCGTGCGATCAATATCTACTGGAGCCTCTCAGAACTGCCTGAGTGAGAGGGCAGCCATATTGTCCCAAAGGTACAACCAGGCCGCAGGTGAAGGAGGTATGGAGATTGCATCGCTATTTAGGGGGGGAGGTTTCCGAATGAATCATTTCGGAAATCTTACCCATACCCTGTAGTAATTGCAACACAAATAACGGTAATAACGGTACAAATACTGTGAAGACTGCGGGGATACGATGGTGGTGTCGGTACACATGAAATGGCATCATAGCCCTCAGTTTAATGACAATTGACCTCATATCACGGCGCATACACAAATTCAACAGATTAATGACTTGTGTTAAAGTGCTGAATCGCTCCAATAATTGGAGTCGTGTATCGATTTTTGTCCAACATTATTTCGAGT
>JAPKXQ010000021.1 GCA_026394765.1 Methanomicrobiales archaeon | reverse complement strand
TGATGGCGGTACTGTCACGAAAACCAGTGCCTTTACGGCGAACAAAGTCCCTGCACCGGTGGTGTCCTCGGTAGCTCCTGCTACCGGGTACAAGAACACGACTGTTGCATTCACCCTCACCGGGACCTACTTCAAGCCGGGAGCAACGGTAGTGAACTTCACGAACAGCACCTACCCAGGCGGAAACCTCACGACTGTGATAAGCTTGGTCACGGCAACTAAGGTCACCGGGAACGTCACGTTCCCAGCCGTGGCACCTTCTGGGAAGTGGAACCTCGTTGTGACCACACCTGACGGCGGGACCGGGACGAAAGTGGGTGCTTTCACCGTGAACAGCTGGCCCAAACCCACGATCTCGTCGATCACACCCACAATAGGTACGAACGCGACGACCGTCTCCTTCACATTGAACGGCAACTACTTCCAGGGCGGTTCGTTTGTGAACCTTACGAACACGACTGCAGGGAACCTAACCGCATCGGTTACTTCGGCGACGCTCACACAGATCAAGGGGACGGTCTGGATCCCGGGAGGGAGGAGAGGAGCTTATGGTCTTGAGGTAACGACACCGGATGGCGGGGTCGCATCGGTGGCGAACAAGTTCATGGTGAAATAATAGATTCCTCCTCTTCATCCCCATTTTCCACTGGGGCAATGGAATACCGGGCATGTGGAGCCATTCTGGTATCACGGTCCTTTTTAACAAGAGTATTATAAAAGGATGTATTCCTGACCTGCCAGAGTCTCTTGATCACTTACATACACCTGATCTCCCTGTATCATTTACTCCCGCTCTACCCCATTGTTTGGCTCTCCTTTCTGTTCGGTCAATGATATAAAAACTGAGGTGATCAGTAACCTGGTTGCCTGGAGCGGGAGTGCTTGTGATCTTGACGTGATTCACTACCATGTGTGAGCATCTAGCGGAACTAATTCTATAAAAAACAGTTATCATCATCCAGCAGATTAATATTGTCAGAAAGGAACTACCCACCACACTGATACGGGGAAGAGCCCTGTAGCAGATCTTATCCTGGCTTGTCAGGGGAAGGAAACGACAATTACATAGGAAGGGAGTTGACATGATGGTACAATCTGCTACTGTGGGGTGGGCGCTTCCGGTATTTCCGGTATCGACTACAGATACAATATCGGTGAACCTGATCGGGCGGTGGGTGAGAGGTGGGGAGATCCAACCTGCCCCTACTAATTTCATCCAGGCTGCTTTGACAATTGCAGTGGCTGGGGATACGCGGAAGTTTTCTCTCCAATTCTTCCAGATGAGGCGATGCAGATGAAAGTGAATCGCTATTATGGATTGATAGTCATTGCAATTCTTGTGGTAGGAATCGTTCCGACATGTACGGCCCTCAATTTTTATCAACTTACGAACAATTCCGCTTCCGAGACATCTATTGATGTTGACCTGGACCCGTCTGGAAATCCTCATGCTGTGTATGAAAGGAATGGGGAAGTATTCTACAAGAATGGACTTGATTCTGAAGAATTTATCGGGCAGGGCACCAGTCCTGCAATCGCAGTAGACACAAATGCAGTGCCACATGTAGTCTATATTAACACGAGCAGTTCGCTGATATATGTGAAAAGAGTTACAGGGAACTGGAATCAGAAACAGGCGCTTCATATCGGTAGTGAAATTTCTGCAGACATTGATACGGACAGTAATAACTCAGTTCATATCATTGATTCCGGCAATTATGACGGTGACATTTACGCTGAAATTATGTACTGGACCAATGCCGGGGGATCATTTATCAGTTCTTTACAGTGGGACGGGTGGTATGATTCAGGCTCGGGAAATTATTTTAAGACCCCAAGGATCACAATAGATGCCCAAAACTACTACCATATGGCAGTTCACCAACAAAATTGGGGTGGAAGGGTTTCATGGAGCAGTGAATGCCTGATATACCGGTCTAATAGGACAGGCATGACAGATAAAGGCACAGCGGGCTATACCTGGAACACCGTGCCAGGATTAACCCAGAATGCACTTGCCACTGATAACACCAATACCTCCTATATTGCCTATATTTATGGCGGAAGGCTCCTCTACTGGACACCTTCATCTGGGACCACATCGGATCTGGCAGCGGCATCCTCGCCCGCGATTGCCAGGCGTCCGTCGGCAATTGGTATTACATATGTCAATACAACGACCAGTAGTGTGGAATATCTCATTAATGAAAGCGGAAGTTTCAATCCAGCCACGGCAGTTAACAGCTCAGCAACCGGTCCGGCAATAGCCCTTGGGAGCCTGTACATATATTACCTGAAATCGGATGGCGTTGACAATGAGATCTGGGTTGCCACTGACCAGACGATGAGTCTGCCAGATTACAGCACTATATCATATGTCTACCCGAGATCCGTAGTGAACGCTTCTAAAACCTATCTCACCGTATATGGGCGTAACTTCGAGGATCCGATGTTGGTCGCCTTAAAGAGAGAGAACCTCACAATCGTATCGGCGAATTCGGTGATAGTAGCAGACCCCTCCACGATAATGACCAGGTTCGACTTGGCTGGAGTTCCATTCGGGGTATATGACATCAACGTGAAGTGGGCAAATGGGACTGAAGAGTCTAAGTCTGCAGCCGTTACTATCTCGGAACTCCCTGAAGGAGTGTTGATCAAGGATTCAAATATGAATTGTAACGAAGGAGGGACGGTTCAGTATGAAGTGGTGGTCCCTCCTACTCCAAACCTCTTTGTCACCTTGAGAAAGGTCCAAAACTGGGATGGAATAGTCACGCTCACCTATAATGGAGCAGCAGTTGCATCTGATAGGAGCTATCAGGACCAGATCCTGCACGTGAGAAATCCCGTACCAGGGAATTATACGGTAAGCATTGCGTCACTCCAGAGTGGCACCGGGACTATGGAAGTGAGCACCTCCTTACCCGCCTTACCTGATGGCGACTGGATCCTAGCATCGATATACCGGCCCTATGGTTCTACCTTCCACCAGATCGATATCCCACCCGGTAAGAGCTCCTTATCATTCAATGCAGAAGCCATGGGAACATGGAGTCGCTTTCGAATACACCGTGAACAGTGGGGTTCAGGTCAGCAGTGGATCAGCTCTAGTGGCCCTGCTGCATCCCTCTCGATTACCGATCCTTCCGCTGGCCTCTACATCATTGAATTTATGGATACCACAATGGCAGGAAGAACCAATGAGGGCCAGGCACGGGAGGTCCTGCTGAAGGCATCAACAACCGGACAGGTATCTCCGTCACCAACCTACCTGCCTGCAATATCTGCATACACTCCGAAGAGCGGTGGTAACACTGGAATTATAACTGCGCAGATAAAAGGAGCCTGGCTCGAATCGAACGCGACGGTAAATCTGGAGGGAATTGGAGGAACTAACATTTCTGCGTATTCGGTGAATGGAAGTGCAGGAAAAACAATCCTCGAAGCCTCATTCAATCTAATAGGAAAGACCCCGGGAGAGTACACGCTCACGGTCACGAACCCTAATGGACAGACTATCACGTCATCTGTTCCCTTTACGATAGAACAAGGCGGAAGATCAGAACTATGGACTGAAATAACCGGCAGGGAGAAGGTCCGGGCAGGAAGACCGGCAACCTACATCATCTCCTTTGGGAATAAAGGAAACCTCGACATGCCGGCACCGGTCCTCTCCGTGGCAACCGATCCCCCCTCGAGTGCGATCTCAGTCAGGTACCCACCATCACAGGACTGGCACCCGATGACCGGAGCGGAATCTGTAGTTGCGAAGGGACCTGCAGGGAACCCGGATGTCCTTCCCGCAGGATATTCCTCTCAAATCGAGATAGAGGCAAAAACGAACCAGATGAGTGATTTCGAACTCGTACTCCTCCCCTATGGGGGCGACCCGGTGTTTGTCACTAACACGGTTGAGAAGAGCGTAGATGCCTTTGCTCCGGCACCCGGAATTCCACTGTCCTTTGACAGGTCCTACCCTGGGAGATATTCATCCTATGTGGGTCCATTTGGGTACGGTTGGGTCCATTCTTTTGATATGCATCTCGAAGAGTTCGCGGATGGGACCATCGGGTTGATGAAAGGGGATGCCCTCGTCACACTCCTGCTCAACAGAGGTGATCAGAACTGCTCTGCGGAAGGTGGATGCCCTGAGTTCACGCGAAACGCAGATAGCTCGTCTGTTCTCACCATGCGTGGTGGCAGTACTTTCGAATTTGGCACAAATCAGAAACTGTCCTCATACGCTGATATCAATGGAAACCAGGTCATGCTTTCCTACAGTGGTGAGCAATTGACGGGGATCCAGCATTCGGATGGCGACCAATTTATCCTGAACTATGGATTAAACGGCAGGATCATAAGTCTCACTGACCAGGCCGGGAAAGTAACTACCTATTCATATAATCCCGATAATTCATTTCTCACCTCAGTGACCCGATCAAGTGGTGAAGTGACCACATATTCCTATGATACAATTTCTGACACCTATGCCCTCTTATCAGTCATGTATCCGGGCGGAATAACCCGGAATTTCCGCTTTGATGGCGATGGTCGTCTCGCGGAATCCTCTCTGAACAGCAACAAAGGGGCAGTTTCGACAAGTTACGATGAGGGGGAACGGACCACCACGGTAAAAGATACCACTGGATCGTCCGTCCGTATCAAGGTAAATGAAAACGGGCAGGTAGTGAAGACTGAGAATGCCGCTGGGGCCTCCCAGGAGTTTACATATGATCAGAACAACGATTTGGTGCGTGGCAGTGATCCCCTCGGGAATTCCTTACAATTGGCATATGATGAAGAGCATAACATCGAAGAGATTAACGACCAGCTCGGGAACAAAATCAGTTTAACCTATGACAGCCAATTCAATGCCCTCAATTCTCTCACTGATCCCCGTGGGAATGCGCTGAATTTTGGATTCGACAGCAATGGGAATATGGTCAGTATTACTTACCCTGACTCGCGAGTTGAATCGGATATCTATGATACCAAGGGTAACATTATCCGGACAACAACACGCAAGGGTGATGTCATCAATTACCAGTATAATACTCGCGGACAACAGGCAAGAATTGATTATCCAGACGGTTCCTTTGCCGCTTATACGTATGATAATTCCGGGAACCTGCTCACCGCTGCAAATCCGGGTGGAACGGTAACCCTGGAATACAATGCAAGGAACCAGCCCACGAAGATCCTCTTCCCTGATGGCAACTCATTTGTGTATACCTACAATAATGCCGGTCTTCTCTCATCGAGGACTGAAAAAGATGGTTATTCCGAAGTGTATGCATATGACGATCAAGGCAATCTCATTCAGGTCTCTGACGGGAACATGAGTGTAATTGCACGGTATACGTACGATTCGGCAGGGAATCTCCAAAGGAAAGAATTGCGCAATGGCGGATACACGACCTATGCCTATGATACGGTCGGCCAGATCTCCCGGCTGGTAAACTATAATACCACCGGGGCTGTGCTCTCCAGGTTCGATTACCAGTATGATGCTGCAGGTAACCCCGTCTCTGTCGACACGCTTGAAGGGACGTACCAGTATAGCTATGATGCTCTCGGCCAGCTGGTGAATGTGGCATATCCTGGCGGGAATGTGACCCAGTATTCGTATGATGCAGCCGGTAACCGGGTATCCCTGACAGATGGCGGGACAACCACTGCATACACAACGAATGTGATGAACCAGTATACGCAGGTGGGAAGTGCTACCTTCACCTATGACGCAAACGGGAATCTCATCAGTAAAGGAGAGGGTGGCAACACCACGACCTACGAGTATAATTATGCTAACCGGCTCATCCGGGTCACCTCACCAGATGGAGTGTATTCATATACGTACGATGCACTTGGGAACCGTGCCGGGGTTACCTATAACGGGAACCTGACCCGGTATAGTGTCGACCCGCTGGGGATCGGGGATGTTGTTGCTGAATACAACGGGAGTGGTGCACTGATCGCCCGGTACACCCATGGACTCGGGCTCCTATCCAAAATAGGTCCCTCTGGCAGTGAGTATTATTACTCATTCAACCCGACCGGTCACACCATGGGTATTACTGATTCGACCGGAAAGGTTGTTAATCAGTACCAATACACCCCGTTTGGCGAATATCGGCAAAAATATGAGACGATAACGAATCCATTCACCTATGTAGGAGAATATGGGGTGATGGATGACGGAAACGGGTTATTGTATATGCGGTTGAGGCATTATTCCTCTAATTTAGGGAGATTTGTAAGTGAAGATAAACTGAATTTCCGGGATTACGTCCTTCACGCATATAAATATTCTCAAAATAATCCGATCTCTTATATCGATCCGGTTGGAACTTCCGATAAAAAAATAGATTGGATAAACGTTGGGTTTGGTGTAGGAAAAAGTGTCGGTGCCGGGCTTTTACTTGCTGGTGTAGCTACGGGTGTTATTGCTGGGTCTCCCTTTTTTACTGGTTTTGTGGTATTGGGATCCGGTTATAATGCTTACCAGGGATCAAAGCAAGTGGCGAATGAGTTGGCTGGTCGTCCACAGGGTTCGACAGGAGGATTTTTCGAAGATTGGGGAGATTCTACCGATTCGTCATTTTTAAAGGACGTAGGGTGGGGCGCTGATATGGTATTAGCGTGTGGAGCAGCCGACTGGAGCAAATGGTATACTCCTCCCCTGATATACGCTCCTATTGGTAAAAAATGTTATGACGAGACAAAAAGGGACTTGGACAATAAAAAAACCAAGCGCAAAATGGTCTCTCCCCGCACTTCCGTCGACCCCGAAGACAAATATGGCCCGGCTGGCTATGATGCTCCTGGCACTCCGTCAGAATCACGCCATCACTATATCAGCCGGGACACTCCCCTCAATTACCGGGTAGATTTCTGGAATGCAGAAAATGCCACGGCAAATGTCAGCGATGTCGATGCCTACGACGATATGGATAGCAACCTGAACTGGAGCACATTCATGTTCACCGAGGTCGGGTTTACTGACTGGACGGTTCCCCTTGAGCCCACCAAGTATTTCAGTGTCTATGTCGACACCAGTCCCTCAATGGACTACGTGGTGCAGATCGAGGGAACATTCGACCCCGCCACGGGCCGGGCAAACCTCACCTATTATACCCTCAATGCCACCACGCTGGAGACCCCTGAAGACCCCCTGGCGGGGTTCCTCCCCGCGATCAGTGCGAGCGGGAAAGAAATAGGCTGGTTCTCTTATACAATTGAACCTAAATCCGGCCTCTCGAGTGGAACAGTGATTGAGAACCGGGCGTGGGTAAACTTCGATTACTCACAGTTCATGCCC
>JAPKXQ010000063.1 GCA_026394765.1 Methanomicrobiales archaeon | reverse complement strand
TAAACCTTGGTCCAAGGAAGTTGGATACGGTAAAAGGTGGGCTGTAGAGGGCGTATTTTCAGCTGTTAAACGGATTTTTGGAGAATCTGTCAAATCTACAAGTATTCAAGGAATGTACCATGAAGTTATGCAGAAATATTGAATTTATAATATCCTCATCAATATTTATTATAAAGTATTAATTATAATAATAATATATATAATTAGTGTCTTATTGTACAACACAGCAAATGGAACCAAAGACAATAAATGACTTCCTCATGATGAAGCAGGGGGACCTTGGCCATGATTGAGCAGAAGAGCGGGGAGCGGTATACGTTTGCCGGGAGCGTACCTGACGTACCCGGAGCACTGCACCTGGTAGCGGCGATCATCACCGCACAGCAGGGAAATATCAACAGAGTCCAGTATGACCACCGGATCGACCCCCATATCGTCTTTTTCGAGGTTACCGCACCATCAGAGTCATTTCAAGTGATAAAAGATGCTCTCTATGCCGCCGGGTTCCTCCTCACCTCGCTGCGGCCCTACAGCACACTGCGGTGTGCAGTCTTTCTCCCGCATCAGAGCGGTGCACTATGCGAGTTCCTGACCATTACCACAGCACATAAGGCCAACATCGCGTTTGTTGACTTCGACGACCAGGGAAAGCACCCAGATCGGGTAACCCTTGCCCTCACCCTCGAAGACGAAGCAACTGTAGACTCACTCCTTCAGGACCTCCGCTCCCGTTACCGGATAGAGGTACTGGAATGCGACACAAGCGGCAGGGCGCTGGATGACACGGTCTTTTATATCAGGTTCGCGCAGGAGGTGAGGAATATCACCGGAAACCAGGACGACGCCCTCCTTCTAGCGTTCCTGGGAGATATCAACCACATAGTGCAGGAGCTTGCGGCACTCGGTAAGGACCCCAGGGAGGTCTTTGAGACGATCCGTCGCGGAGGTGAGCGACTGGTCCAGACGAGCGGTGACGGGTTCTATGCAGATATACAGAAGATCGTGGTGTCACCTGACGTAACGCTCATCTGCTGTCAGCCACCGACCGGAGGAAACGTCTTTCTTATTGATACCCCCGGGGACCAGGTGATGATTGATACCGGGTATGGCATATACCACCGCGATATCTCATCAGTCCTCGCATCAGTCGTCCCGGGAGGACTTACAAGACTCTCCAGGATCATCATCACCCACGCAGACGCAGACCACTGCGGGGCAGGAGCTCACTACCCGGCACGTTCGCTCATGCACAGAGGGACTCTAGAGATCATTAAGTGCTCAAACAGGGCTTTTCGATCGCGTAGCGAGGACTCAGTCCTCGAGGCGGTCTATACCACCATGATCAACCTCTTCTCACACTTCTCTCCACCTACTGAGATAGACCTCCTCCCACAGCCATCAGGGGAAAACCGTGGACCGTTCCCAATCCTGACTAAGATACGGATAGGAGGCATTGAGTTCGAGGTCCTCGAAGGGCTCGGTGGACACCAGTACGGACAAATCTATCTCTTCTCACCCACCGAAGGACTCCTCTTCTCAGGGGATACTGCGATAAACTTTGCCCACATCACCCCCGATCGGGCAGATTACAATGCAATCGCAGTCTTTCTCGTTACCTCAGTCAATGTGGACAGCGACCTTGCACGTGAGGAGAGAAAGGCACTCCTAGCTATTGCTGAGTCATGTGACCAGAACCTCGCACTTACAGGGAAGCGCTGCATCATCTGCGGAGGCCACGGACCAGTATCGGTCCTCAGCCATTCAGGCCTCATACCCTACTCCGAAGTCCAGCGCTTCACAATGAAGGGCTGCTCACACTGATATATTATGGATGAGGGTTCCTGCCCCCTACTTCCCCTCATATGGTACTGGTTGCAGAAGGTCAAGGAGTGCCGCAACCATAGCAAATGTTCCTTCCCTGATAACTTTGGACGCGTCAGGGGCAAATCGACTGCTGTGAAGTTTGAGGCCTCCTTTACCTAAACTGGGTATAGGGCCCGTGGGGTCAATCCCAATTCTGAGGTAGCAGGACTTCAGTCCCGGAAGAGAACCTGCAAATATCCCAAAGTCCTCGCTCCCAGTGAGGGGCTCGATCCGGACCACCTGTGCTGACCCAATTGCTGCACTGAGTACTCCAGCAAGGCGGAGTGTCAGGTCAGGGTCATTGACCAGAGGTGGGACTGACTCGTTAAGGAGTGTGAGGGTCGGTGCAAGGTCAGAGGGTACTCCCATTGCGATTGCAATGCCAGTAGCTACACGTTGAACTGCGGCGAGGAGAAGGGCCCGGACTGATTCCTGGTAGTACCTGATGTTGACCTGGAGGTGGACCTCATCAGGGATGGCGTTATGCTTGGTACCACCATGGACCGCGGCCACTGTGAGGACCGCGAACTCGCGGGGGTGCACCTCGCGGCTGATTATGGTCTGGAGGGCAAGGATAATATGGGCAGCGATTACCACCGGGTCACGGGTCTCGTCTGGGTGAGCCGCATGTCCCCCGATACCACGTACAACGAGGTCGAGGGAGTCTGACCCGGCTGAGAAGATCCCCTCCCGATACCCGATCGTCCCCTGGGGAAGTCCGGGGCCGACATGGTACGAGAGGGCGAAGGTCGGAGGTCCGGTCAACGAGAAGAGGCCTTCACTAACCATCGCCTGGGCACCTGATACCATCTCTTCTGATGGCTGGCCCACCAGGATGAGCGTTCCCTGCCAGGCGTCCCGCATCGCCCCCATCACCCTCCCGATACCGGCCAATACTGCCATGTGGACGTCGTGGCCGCACGCATGCATCACGCCGACCTGCATACCCCGCCCATCAGTCGTCTTCATGCAGCTCGCATATGAAAGACCAGTCTCCTCGGTTATGGGAAGGGCGTCCATGTCAGATCGTACCATCACCGCCGGCCTTTCGCCATTCCTGCAGATCCCCACCACGCCGTGTCCCCCAATACCCCGGGTAACTGCATAAGGCCCTGATCCTATCGCCTCTGCAAGGACGCCTGCGGTCCTGACCTCATGCCCTGATAACTCAGGGTGCTCGTGAAGGTCCTGGTAGAGGTCAGATAACATAGGGTACACATCCTCAATATGGGAACGCACCCTCGCATACACCTCAGGTCTGCTCTCCTGCATCGTTCTTCGACCCTTTGGGAAGAATGAGTTTTTCAGCCATTTATCCCTGTCCCGGACCTCCCGAGCATGGCTGGGAGCTCTTTTCTCCTCACCCGTTCCACCATATCCCGGATGCGATGGTAACCCATAGTGTGGAGGAGATGATGCGCCTCATGGCGTCAAAGATCCGAACGATCGCCGACCACCTGTCTCCTACTGAGATCGACACCCTCATCAGGGAGATAATGACTTCCGGAAGGATCTATGTGATGGGCGCAGGCAGGTCGGGACTTGTCGCAAAGGCCTTTGCCATGCGCCTGATGCACCTGGGCCTGACCAGTTACGTGGTAGGGGAAACCATCACCCCGGCGCTGAAACCCGGTGACCTGCTCGTCATCTTCTCAGGGTCTGGTAGGACCAATACCGTGGCCGATATCGCTGAGACTGCAAGTGAGATCGGGGCGAGGATTGCACTGATCACTTCAAATGCAGACTCCCGGATCGGGGCTATTGCAGATGCACTCGTCATCATCGAGAGTCAGCGCGACATGGTACAAGATGAGAGTGAAGAGTTCGAGATAAGGCAGATGATGGGGGCTCACAAGTCCTTTGCGCCCCTGGGTACCCTCTTTGAGACCGCGGCGATGATCTTTGCGGATGCAGTGATCTCGCGGCTGATGGAGATCACCCTGACCGACGAGGCGGAGCTGAAGGACCGGCATACCAACATCGAATGACATGAGAGATACAAAAGAGAGGAAGTAAGAATGGCGCACACCCGCTTAGCCGCAAGGGTCCGGGGGATCGAGGCGTCAGGGATCCGGCGTCTATTTGAGGCCGCCGGGCCTGGTTCGATCAACTTGGGCCTCGGTCAGCCTGACTTTGACACCCCGGCGCATATCAAGGAGGCCGCAGTGAGGGCACTGGAAGAGGCCAAGACTGGCTATACCCTGAATGCCGGTATCCCTGAGCTGCGAAGGGCGATCTGCGAGAAGTTAAAGCGCGAGAACGGCCTCACCTACTCCCCGGATGAGGTGGTGGTTAGCGCCGGGGCGAGCGAGGCACTCCACCTGATCATGGAAGCTCTCGTCGACCCTGGGGACAGGGTCCTCCTCGCCGACCCGGGCTTTGTCTCGTACGCAGCCCTTGCCAGGATAGCAGGCGGTGTCCCGGTGGGGCTGCCCCTCGATGACAAGATGCGTATAGACATAGACCAGGCGATGAATCGTATGGACGGTGCCCGCCTCCTCATCCTCAACTCCCCTGCAAACCCGACAGGAGCGGTTGAACCAAAAGACCATGTGCGAGCACTCGTCGAGTACGCGATGGACGGTGGGGTCACTGTCGTGAGCGACGAGGTCTATGAGCACTTCATCTATGACGCGGCACACTGCAGTGCAGCACAGTTCGGGGAGGACGTCATCACTGTGAATGCCACGTCCAAGACGTACGCGATGACCGGCTGGCGCCTCGGGTACCTTGCGGGACCAAAAGAGTACGTCACCGAGTGCATCAAGGTCCATCAGTACTGCCAGGCATGTGCCACTTCTATCTCCCAGTACGCTGCAGTCGCAGCCTACACCGGGAGCCAGGAAGCAGTAGGTCTGATGCGCGACGAGTACCGTGCCCGTAGAGATATCCTATATGGCGGCCTCACCAAGATGGGAATCCAGTTCCCAAGGCCGCAAGGGGCATTCTACATTTTTGCCCCCCTGGGAGAAGACCTCACTGCAAAGGCCCTTGCCAGAGGAGTAATAATTGTTCCCGGGGAGGCTTTTGGAAATAACGCGCCGGGATA
This sequence comes from Methanomicrobiales archaeon, assembly GCA_026394765.1. Classification (GTDB taxonomy): domain Archaea; phylum Halobacteriota; class Methanomicrobia; order Methanomicrobiales; family Methanospirillaceae; genus JAPKXQ01. Next base: position 9,321 of record JAPKXQ010000063.1, on the reverse strand, counting down.
TGCCCGGATGAGCTATGCTGCATCGCGTGATATGCTGAATGCGGCGATTGAACGGATAAGCGATGCCTGCGAACAATGACCCGACCGGAGTGAGTGTGAAATTATGGTGAGAGATATTCTGGAGAAGCTCTCGAACGCCCACGGTGTCTCGGGAAGCGAAGGAAGTGTTGCTGACCTGGTGAGGGAAGAACTGGCAGCATATGTGGACGAGATAAAGACCGATACGATGGGGAACTTGATCGCGGTCAAAAAGGGAGACCAGTTCAAGGTGATGCTCGCAGCGCACATGGACGAGATCGGCCTTATGGTCAAGTTCATAGATGACAAGGGTTTTCTTCGGTTCATCACCCTTGGCGGATGGTACGCACCCGTACTCCATAGCCAGCGGGTCATCCTACATGGGACAAAAGGGAAGGTCACCGGGGTGGTCGGGGGAAAACCAATGCACAAGATGGAGGATGAAGAGCGAAAGAAGGGGATCAAGGTCGATGATATGTTCATCGACATCGGGGCGAGGACCAGTGCGGAGGCTGGGGATCTCGGTATCGAGGTTGGAACTCCCATCACCCTGGACCGGGAGTTTACCAGACTCTCCAATGGCCGTGTCACAGGGAAGGCCTTTGACAACCGGGCCGGTGTGGCCCTAGTAATTGCGGTGATGAAGGCAGTCTCTTCGCCCTGCACGGTCTATGCGGTATTCACGGTGCAAGAAGAGGTCGGCCTTAAGGGGGCGAGGACAAGTGCCTTTTCTCTGGAGCCCGATATCGCGATCGCAACTGACGTCACAATACCGGGCGATCACCCGGGGTTAGAGAAGAAAGACGCAAATGTCGAGATGGGGAAGGGGCCTGTGGTCACCATCGCCGACAGCTCCGGGCGTGGGCTGATCGCAAACCGGGCGCTTGTTGCGTGGCTGCGCGAAGTCGCCAAGGCAGCGGATATCCCAATTCAGCTCGAGGTAGGGGACGGCGGAACCACAGATGCAACCGCTATCCACTTGACAAGGGGAGGGGTGCCGAGCACAACACTGAGCATACCGACCCGCTATATTCACTCACCAGTAGAAGTCCTGGATATTAGCGACCTTGAGGCAGGGGTGCGGCTCCTCTGTGAGGCCCTGAAAATTCCGCCAAAACTCTGAAGCCTCATATTTAAGTCAGTCGGGGGATTCCCATTCTCTCCCTCCTTTGAAAACCCTGCCGTCAGCTGAAGCACCTATGCCATCTATTTTTGGAACGATTCGCGCGGTCATCCTGAGATACTCCTGATTCTTCAACCCTGAAGCAGGGTGGCCCCTCATGTGGTTGTCGGCCGCATAGGAAAACAGTTGAAAAATGTCACTATATCGGCAATATTCTCCCAATATCGGAGTGTAACACTGAGAGCAGAGTTGAGTAGGACGCTAAGGTCCTGCAGGGACGTCTGCCACAACCACCCCACCCGATCTATGCGCAAATCACTCAGCTAACAGTGATTCGGGGCTATTTTCAAGATACCTTTATATAGCATTGCTTGCTTAATGTCCAATAACTCAAATTTACACCAAAACCTGGATCGACCTTCCGTTAATTGAGATTACCGTGGAGGGAGGCCAGTAGTGTGGATTTGATGGAGGTCTCGATAATGTCAAGGTGGCATATGCATCGTTTAATTAGTATACTCCTTGCGGTTGTGATCTGTTCACTTACCGTAGGTGCAGTACAGGCCCAGGGGCAGCTGTACATAGAATCTGTACCCCCGGGAGCCCTCATGAAGCTCGATGGGGTCAATATAGGGTACACCCCGGTTACCACCGGTCTGATACTGGCCGGGAACCATACCGTGAACCTCTCTCTTGAAGAGTACCAGGACTATTCAGAGATAGTGAACGTAGAAGACTTGAAAATCAAACGTGTCCAGGTGACTCTCACCCCTATCCCCCCGGTATCGGGGTGCATCAATGTTGTCTCTTACCCGCCTGGTGCTGAAGTATATCTCCAGGGCGACGTGATAGGTACCACCCCTCTTCAGTTCTGTAACTTGAACAGTACAAAGTATGGGAACTATACCGTGACGCTCCTCCTCGATGGGTTTGACCCCTGGGAGAACACCACGGTATGGGTGAGTCCAGGCCAGATAACAAATATTCGCGCATTCTTGGTCCCGAGTGAGCGCACCGGAAACGCGAACTTTACGTCTGTACCCCCCGGTGCATCTATCCAAGTGGACTATGGGTCAACAGAGTGGAAGACAGAAGCAACTATCTACTACCTCTCAACCGGGCCGCACACCTACTGCCTGTCCCTCACCGGTTATGAGAATATCTGTGGTTCATTCAATGTGACGGCGCGCAATACTACAGTGGTCCCAACTGCATATTTCTCAGCTCTTCCATTAAATGGTAACATCTACATCAACTCAGAACCGACGGGAGCCACCATAACCGTGAATGGGACGGTGATGGGGACCACACCCTCGATGCTGATGCTTCAAGCAAATATCACCGGGACGAAGTACAACGCGACGATCAGCAAGGGATTCCCTTACAAGGACTGGAAAGGGGAGATTATGGTCTGGGGGAGCCAGACGGTGACATTCCCCACTGTCTACCTGGAATACAGACCCGAATACTCGCTCTGCGGCGAGGCTGGAACTGGGGGTAAGATCGAACCGGCAGTATGTGTAGAAGTCTATGAGGGTGGTGAACAGTGCTTTGAGATAACACCAGATACCTGTTACTATATTGCACAGGTTGCAATCGATAATATTCCCCAGCCACTCCCTGACAAGACATTTAACGTGACTTGCCTGAAGAGTGTAAGCGCTGGCCACACAGTCAATGCAACGTTTGCCAAGTACCAATACAACGTCACTCCCTGTATCGGCATGATGGGAGGGTCCATCAGTCCTTCGACCACTCAGGTAGTCTCATGCGGGGACGATGTCTCGTTCACCCTCAGTGCAAACCTCAACTACCATATCACGAGCTACACCGTCAAAGGGGTGGTGACTCAAGGACCATTCCCCTCGCCATACACCATTGTCGTCCCAGATGTCACAAAGGATACGACGATATGTGCAGCGTTTACCATGGACACCAGGACGATTACGCCCTGCACCACGCTTGTGAACGGGACGATAAGCCCGTCAACTCCCCAAGAGGTCCCATTGGGAGGAACGCCCAGTTTCACCATCACCGCGGAGTCCGGGTACTCGATCAACAATATCACAATCGACGGGGTCAATTATAATGCAGGAAAGTGCCAGTCGACGTTCCTCTACACATTTCCACCAGTAGCCAAGAACCAAACCATCTGCGCAGACTTTAAGGCGTTCACCTTAACCCCATTGGATGTTAAGAACGGCACGATATCTCCATCTGGACCCCAAAAAGTACCTTGTGGAGCCACATTTACCTTCACCATCACCGCAGATACCTCGTATGCCATCAACAACCTCTACATCAATGAGGAGAAGAATGAGGTAGCAAAGGGGAAAATGACATACGACTATACCTTCTCCAATGTGGACAAAGATTACACCATACGTGCGGACTTCTACTCCTACACGATAACTCCCTGCACGACGCTCCAGAACGGCACGATCTCCCCTTCAACACCGCAGAAGGTGATACCTGGCGGGAATTACTGGTTTACCATCACTGCTGAGACGGGATACTCGATCAACAACCTCTATATCAATGGGAAGGTAAGTACGGAGGCCAAGGGACTTCAGACATATGAATACCTGTTCTCCTCAGTGAACGCCAACCATACCATCTGTGCGGACGTTGCCATCAACACTTATACGGTGACCCCCAACGCCGGACCGCACGGGAACATCACGCCCTCTACATCCCAGGTCGTCCCCTTCAAGGGATCGGTCTCTTTCAATGTCACTCCAGACTCCTGCTACCTGATCAACCAGGTGACCAAAGACGGAGTAGTGCAGGACGTACCTGACCCATCGTTCTATTCGACATCATTTACGAATGTTCAGGCCAGTCATACCCTGAATGCGACATTCACGATCAAAAAGTTCTATATTGACGTGACAGCCGGCACGCATGGAAGCATCGAGCCCGATGGCAAGGTGGAAGTCAATTGTGGGTCGAGTGTTACCTTCACAGTCGCATCAGATCCAGGGTACTACATCTATCCGATCCTCGTTGATGGGACCCAGGCCAAACCTTCGAGTCTCACCAAAACGAATGTTACATTTAATGGTGTGAACGCAAACCATAACCTCTCAGCTAACTTCATCCTGCCACCCGATGCCCAGTTCACCAAGTCAAAGGCAATTGGAACAGCCCCTCTGACAGTATGCTTCAACAACACCTCCAAGAACCCCTACACCGGGTGGGCCTGGGACTTTGGCGATGGCACCTTATCGATTGAGAAGAACCCCTGTCACACCTTCCAGAGTGTTGGGACCTATAATGTCACCCTCACGGTGATCAACACCAACCTCAACAGTATGACAGACTCGGTGACACAGAAAGTGACGGTGGTAAAGACCCCGGTTGCAGACTTCACCGCATATCCAACATCAGGAATCGCTCCGCTCTTTGTCCAGTTCACAGACACCTCGGACGGAAAGCCGGTAAAGTGGCTCTGGAATTTCGGTGACGGAGTGATCTCCTCGCAAAAGAGCCCCTACCATGTCTATTCCAAGGCCGGGTCCTACAATGTGAGCCTCACGGTGACTAATACTGCAGGTTCCAACACCCTGGCCAGGAAGTACTACATCAAAGTCTCTGAGGTCCCGGTGCCAGATTTCTCGTCGAACAAGACGAGCGGGAATGCACCCCTCACCGTGAAGTTCTATGATAAATCAACCGGCTACCCAACCTCGTTTGCCTGGGCATTCGGAGATGGGACGAGTTCAACTCAGAAAGAACCTGAGCACACGTATACAAAGGCAGGGACTTACACCATCTCTCTGAAAGCCTCAAACACTGCCGGGAGCGGGACAAACACCAAAGCGGGCTACATCAAAGTCACTGACGCGGTAGTGGCCAGCTTCACTGCCACCCCTGAAAAGGGATATGCACCGCTCAGTGTCAATTTCAAGGACACTACGGTGGGTAAGGTCGTGAAGTACTACTGGACCTTTGGCGACGGCGGTACCTCTACCAGGAAAAATCCCGCCCACATCTTTGAGAAGGCCGGGAACTACACCGTCTGCCTGACGGTCCAGACATCAACTGCCAACTCCAAGGTCTGTAAGACGATAACAGTGACCGAAGCTAAGGTCGCAGACTTTTCCGGTGAACCGGTCCGTGGGACGATGCCCCTCACGGTCAGTTTCACCGATCAGTCATCCGGGACCCCGATCAACTGGTTCTGGAACTTCGGAGATGGCCCGAGTGGCATTGGCAACTTCGTAGACGGGGTTAAAAACCCAGTCTATACGTACCAGGCCCCAGGGACGTTCAGCGTATCTTTAACGGCGTCGTATGCGGACGGAAGCACTAATACTACCAAGAGAACTTCCTATATCACCGTCCTCTCGCCCTGAAATAGGGCGGGAAGACCTCCATCTTTCCTGAGCCCTCTTATCAGGTTAATGCTGATGGAGTGTTCCAAATTTTGCCCCACAATCGTTTCTAATCTGTAAGGGGACAACAGATGGATTCTTATGGAAAAATCTCAAAAATTATTAGGAATTTCCCATTAACAGGGAGTATACCATGAAGATCCTATTACTAATCACACTTATCGCTATGGTGGTCCTCACCACCACAGTAGCAGCAGTACCACCCCTCCCGGCTGAGTTCTCGGGTGGAGTGACCATCGACGGCGTTTCAGCACCGGTCGGTACCTTGATTGTTGCAAAGATCGGCGACCAGGTCCGCGGGAACTACACAACAACCGCCCCCGGTTCCTATGGTGGGACCGGGAGTTTTGAGGCAAAGCTGATCGTATCAGGCCCGGAAGAAGAGGCGAATAAGGAAGTTACCTTCTGGGTCGGGACGATACAAGCGATTCAGACTTCAAAGTTTGTCCCCGGAGGGGTAGAGACCCTTAACCTGGTCTTTGTTATTAGCGGGGCCGTAGGTCAGACCGTCACAACGACAGTGGCTACCCAGGTAACGACCTATCCGACCTACTCTTCCAGCGGTGGAGGAGGGGGCGGAGGAGGATCCGGGTACAGTGGAGGATATGACTCGGTAGCCACATCTGCTACACCTACTAAAACTGTGACCCAGGCAGTAACCACAACTTCTCCTACGAGTATCTCCCCAACATTCACGTCACCTGGAGAGACTGTGCCCCCAAACGGTACGCCCGTCTATGTGACGCACCCAATGGGCACCGAAGTACCTGTGACGGAATCCTCCCTAGTTCCCACAGAACCCGTACCGACCACGAAGAAAGCAGATTTACCATTCGCAGGGATTTCAGCAGCTGCCCTTCTCATAATAGGTGCACTCTATGCATATCGGAAGGTATGAAGACGCATGTACCAAATGGCCTGACAATCTCTTTTTTTATTCTTCCCGGCACATTGCATTCTCCCCCATACTACACTCCACTCTAATGTTATCTACTCCTGATGAAGGTACCGTTCCTGTACTCTGCAAACGCCTGCTTGAGTTCATCCCGGGTCTTCATAACGATCGGCCCGCCACAGGCGATTGACTCCTGGCAGTGTTCTCCTGATAGTTAGAGGAACATCATGCCCTCATGCACGGCAAGTACTTCTACTGACGACCAGTCATTCTCAAACTGGGCCATGGTACAGCTCACCGCCACCTCAGATCCATCAAGGTCGAATGTCCCAGTACCTCCTATCACGTACCCAGCTGCCACATCGCCGGGCCTTACGTGGTGGGAGAAGGGTATACCGGGTCTGATAGTCACGTCAAAAAAATCTGGGGATCTTATGATATCACCCGCAGGCCCCTGGACACCGCCAAACTCCCCGCAGGTCACCTCCACATCTATCGCATCCATATTTAAAGATACAGGGATCTCTGAAGCGGTTATCTCCTGGTAACGTGGCGGCATCATCTTATGGCTCTGGGGCAGATTGACCCAGAGCTGGAACCCACCCATCTTATCATTCACGGGTTTGGGCATCTCCTGGTGAATGATACCTGACCCTGCAGTCATCCGATTGGACTCAACCTGCAAAAACGTCTCCGACATGACCCATGCTGTCGACGTGTTCGACTCTGCCCTCCATGAGGAAGTAAAATGATCATTTAAGTCAATTCCAGGGATTTCATGTCTAATCCACAGATACTGTCAACCTATATGACTCAGATCGCCTCATATGCCCCTGAAGATGCCGTCTTTTTATTTTATATCCGTTTTATTGCAGCAGGATGATTTAAGGTATCTATAAAAGCGTGGGAGCTTGGAATTTAAAATGGATGAGGATGGATCGCAAATATTACAGTTAAAATAAGTCTTTTTATCCTTCCCGATCCGTATCCCGCACATGAGTAATATAAATAATGTTTCCCTCAAAGAGAAGAATAGCAGGAATATGATAAGGATGAAAATACTTGAGATCGGCGATATGCAGAACGGCTTTATCGAGCCGGAAGGAAATCTTTACGTCAGCGGTGCAAAATCCCTGATCACCCCTGCAAACGAATTTTTACGCCAAGTGAGTTCTGGCGTGTTCGACCTCATCCTTATTGTGCTTGATACCCATTTTGCTGAGGAGTACAACAAATGTGAAGAAGCGCGGCAATTTTCCCTTCACTGCGAGTACGGGACCTGGGACTGGGAATTGTCTGTCGACGTCTCTGGACTTATGAACGCACATTACCTGATGAAGAACCAGTTTAACATGTGGAGCGATAAAAGGGCAAAGGTGACCTGTAACGACCCTGTAAGGCAAACGGCATACGACCATCTTTTTTGCATCCTAACCGATCCCAGGAGACCGAGTGGCATGGTGGCATTCGATGACTTTCTGAAAAAATTCCTTACCGGCCAGACACCCGTGGAGACTGATGTCACCCTGATAGGCGTTGCCTCGGACTACTGCAATCGTTTCTCGATGGAGGGCTGGCTCCGCAGGGGAGCCCGCGTGACTATCATCCAGGACCTCACGAAGGGGATTTCAAAAGAGACCCCGCAGATCCTCGCTGAGGATAAGTATCACCAGTACAAAGACGGCAGGCTGCGGGCGGTGAGTAGTGCCGGGTACTTGTGCGAACTCCAGGGACCTCATTAAGATACTTGACCTTCCGAACGTACAGAAAAAAAAAGTAGAGAGTCATCAGATAGCTAAGTCGTAGCCACCCCTGTGGTTGTAATGAAACTATTAGCGAGACCTAATAGTAACAAGAGTCAGAGGGGTCAGATGGTTATTCAAGGCAAGAGATGGAGTGGTGATCATGAAGTGGAAAGTTGTAGGTCTCATCATAGTAATTTTCATCTGCATTGCTGGTTGCATTTCAACCTCTGTGCCGGCGGAGCCCAGCAATCAGACCGTAACCACCGGCAGACCGGTCCCGCTCACCGGTTCTGACGCAGCAGTGTCCCAGAACCTCGACGCATACATGACAGCGCTTGCCGCTACCGGTAGGTTCAGTGGGGCGGTGCTCGTGGCACGTGGTGATGCCAAGCTTCTCTCAAAGGGTTACGGTGTGGCAAACTACGAGTTCTCAGTTCCGATTACGCCGCAGACAGTATTCCCCATTGGCTCGAACACCAAGCAGCTCACCGCGGCTGCGATTATGAAGATACAGGAGCAGGGGCGGCTCAATGTCACCGACCCGGTCATATGGTATATCCCGAATGCCACAAAATGGACTGATATCCGGATTTACCAACTCCTGAACCATACATCAGGGATCCCGTCCGACGGGGCTTTTCCCATCACTGACCCTGCTGATCTCACCATCTCCGAGACCATGGAGCGAGTCGCGGCTTTGCCCCTCTCCTTTACACCGGGATCAAGCTATACGTATTCCAATAACGGCTATATTGTGCTGAGTTATATTATCGAGAAGGCCTCAGGCATGTCGTTCGACGAGTACCTGAAAACAAGTATTTTCCGTCCGCTTGGGATGAACAGCACCGGGCAGGACAATGCCCGGGATGTTTTTTTAAACCGTGCGTCCGGGTACACGACAATGAACGGAGATCACATCCACTACGATCTCCAGAACATCCACAACTCCTGGGGAGCCGGGTCCATGCATTCCACGACCGAAGACCTCTTTAAGTGGGAGCGGGCCCTCCACACACCGGGAACGATCCTCTCTCCAGAGTCAACCACTGAGATGGAGGATAACCATTACGGTATTGAGAAGGCAAAAGTAAAGAACCTGACCGTTATTGGCCATGGGGGGCGCAATTTCGGGTTCATATCCTA
>JAPKXQ010000043.1 GCA_026394765.1 Methanomicrobiales archaeon | reverse complement strand
TAAGAAATTTTCTCATCCCGTCTTCCTGATCGACAAGGTATTCTTTAATCAAGTTGCCTATATCCATAAGCCCTGTTCTCCTGTTTTTCCATTAGAGATCAGGGCGTCCTGAAATTTACAGCAAATTGTTTACACTATCATCTTAATCCCGGACAAGAAATACGTCAGCCATAATGTGGCAGTACAATTCAATAACCTGGCTATGGGTATTGATTTTGTGAAGGAATGGGGGGGGAAAGGTCCTCTTCTTCACTTCACCGTGAACTTGTTCGCCACCGATGCGACCCCGCCATCAGGTGTCGTGACCTCAAGACCATACGCCCCCTTCCTCCCACCCGGGATCCAGACAGTCCCCTTGATCTGGGTGAGCGTCGCCGAAGTAACAGATGCGGTTAGATTCCCTGCCGTCGTGTTCGTGAGGTTCACAACCGAACCGGTCTGGAAGTAGTTCCCATTCAAAGTGAAGGAGACGGTCGTCGCGTTCGTCCCTGTTGTGGGTGTGATCGACGAGATCATTGGTTTGGGCCAGCGATTCACTGTGAATGCACCACTCTTCGTCCCAGTCCCGCCGTCAGGTGTGATCACAACGATGTTCCACTTCCCAGACGGTGCATACGCCGGGATGAAGACGTTCCCCATGATCTTAGTCGGTCTGATTGAGCTGAGCGAGGTAGTGAGGTTCCCTCCCGGGTACGTGCTGTTGTAGAAGTTGATCACGGTTCCGTCCTGAAAACTGGTCCCGGTCAGCGTGAATAGAACCGTGGTGTTCCTGTACCCTGATGCCGGGGAGACTGCAGATATCGTGGGTTTAGGCCAGGGGTTCACCGTGAATGCACCGATTTTAGTGACAGTCCCGCCATCAGGCGTGGTCACGACAATGTTCCACTTACCCCAGGGGGCGTTATAGGGAATTATCACGTTCCCAGTTATCTTCGTCGCCGTGACCGAGCTGATCGTTGTGGTGAGGTTTCCTCCCGGGTAGGTGCTGTTGGTGAAGTTGACGACCGTTGCTCCCGGTTTAAAGGAGGTCCCGGTGAGGGTGAATGAAACCGTGGTGTTCCTGTAGCCAAATGCCGGTGATATTGTAGCGACTGTTGGTTTCGGCAGGCTGAAGGAGACCGTGCTGTTCCGATAGCCTGATACAGGAGTTATCCCGGTGAGCGTCAGGTTCTTTCCAGTCACCAAAAACCCGTTCTGGAGCATGCCAGATTGGCCATCGGGGTTGATAACCATAATATTCCAGGGACCAGCTGTTGCTCCTCCGAGATTGAACGTGCAGGTAATCTTAGTCGAAGAGGAGTTCCTCACACTTGTTGCAGAAATATCTGGATAACCAGACCGGGTGAGGTTCACCTTTGTAGTCGACCTGAAGTTGAGCCCTGACAGGTTTGTCACTGATACGGTGGTGCCACTGACCCCGGTGGCAGGATTGATACTGGTGACATTGGGTGCAGTCATCGAGATGACCGTAATAATAGTGCCTGGGTCAGTGGTGTTCATACCGCCTGCACTGCCAACCGTCAGCCGGGCAGTGTAACTTCCAGGAAGTGTATAAGTGTGAGTGACGTTTCGCCGGGCTGCATCCGTGATATTGGACCAGGTGCTGTCACCAAACGACCAGTTCCAGCTCGTCAGGGGGCCTCCTGTCGAGGTGTCATTGAACAGGACGGTGAGGGGAACATTCCCAACGGTCCGGTTGACCGTGAACGAGGCGGTGCCCTGATAGGTGGCAGTTTCCGTGACATGGATATAATTCTCCCTGGACTCCGTGGATTCGCTCCCGGATTTCCTTGCTATTAAGGAGACGGTATAGTTACCTGGCATGAGGTACATATGAGACGGTTTCTGGACGGTCTCTTTCGCAGACCCGTCTCCGAAGGACCACTCCCAACCAGTTGGCGTACCGCCAGAGAGGTCGGTGAAGTTCACCGTGAGTGGAACAGCCCCGGAACGCGGGCTTCCTGAAAAGTCCGCAGTGACAAGTATCGGGACGGTGATTGCACCATCTGGCGATAGCTTGCTAGGCTCCACGTTGCCTACATTGTCCGTGGCGATACTGTAATACTCGTAGGTGTGGCCCGGGACACCGGTCACCTGCTGGACAGTTCCGGTGACACGGTTCAACAGGGGGCGATACTCACCGCCATTGTCAGAGGCATAGACGGTATAGTCACGGACCCCTGAGCCGCCCGTGTCATCACCAAGTGTTGCCGTGAACTGGACCTGGTTTTCGCCCGTGAGGGTCGCAGTTAGGGTGCTGGCTGGAGGCCCGGCATCAATAGTATTCTTCCACGGGGCGTCCTTGGGCCCGGGCAGGAACTGCGTAGAGTCAAAGTTGATGAAAGCCTGGTTCTCGATTACCGTCCCGGTGGGGGGTGTGCCCAGGGGCATAATATGATAGTTGAACCAGCCGATCTCTTTTCCGCTTTCGGTGATCGGAGGGAGGAAACCTGCGAGCGGGTCCTCCGGTGCTATCAGGGTGTCGGGATCTAGAGTGTTGTACTTGAGGTTGGCCTGGCCGGTCGTCTGGTTGAAGATCCCGATGATCCGGATGGTATAATTCATCTGCGGTCTCGTGTCCACGTAGACGGTGAAGAACTGGCATGGTTCGAGGCTGACCCGCCAGTCAGAGAACCCCACCTCGATGAACCGGAAACTAGACACGTCAAGGTCAGGGTCCATGGTATCATAGACATCAACGTCGCAGACAGGGGCAGTTGCGTTCTCGTGATTCCAGAAGTAGGCCTGGTATTCAAGGGGTTCTGTTCCAGTGATGAACCTTTGAAGATCACCGGGAAGTGTACTTGAGGTATCGAATCCCTGAGGCCCATATTTATCCTCGGGATCGCGACTCTGGCGGCCGTTTATATTTTGGTAAATCTTTTCATCCATGTTTCTTGTATATTTATCTGGATTTACAAGAATTTTCCACCCGTTATAATAATTAATCAAGTTGCCCTCTTGTTCTTTTTTATTATCTCCCAATCCAGTAGGGAATGTTAAGAATTGTAAGGGCACATCAACCAATGGTCCTAAAGGATTTGGCGATTTTGGAGTCCCAGGCCGAAGAACATCAGGATCTCCGAAATTCTTGACAACTTCAATTGCCACATCTACCTTGTCAGGAAGTTTCGCCACCTCCTTCTTCTCCAACCAATCCTTCACCCAACCATATGCTTTGTACGCACCATATCCCGCTCCCGCTGCAATAGCTAAAAACCAGTAGAACCGGCCTTTAGGATCAATTTTGATAACAGGATTATTCTGGCAGTAGGTGTAGGGATTCCCTCCCGGTTGGTAGACCGGATCTACACTGGTAAATCTACCGTAGACTGGGTCATAGAACCGTTTCTTCATGTGGAAAAGACCGGTCCCATCGTCCATGACACCGTATTCACCCACGTATTTGAAAGGATTCGCGATTCCTTCGACCTTCTGGCGGTATTCGCCAAAGGGTGTGTAGGTGTACTGATTGACAACCATCCCTGTTGACGTGGTAATCTCAGAGGTGTGACCGGTGGGGGTGAAGTGATAGTAAGACCTGTTTCCGGCAGGGTCTTCGCGGGCAAGGAGCCCGTCGCCATAGAGATACCGGGTAACTATATGGCCGGATGCATCATATTCTGCAGTGACCTCCCCCATCCCGAGTGGATTGACCTCGTAGTGAATCACGGTCCCGTTATGAATCATCCCCACCCGGTTGCCGAGTGCATCATACTGGTACTCCCATGTGCCATCGGGGGAGGTAATGGCGAGGAGCTGGTTTTCATACCCATATGTATACTGTGTGGTCTGAACCGGGCTCCCTCCAGATGAGACAGCGATAAGGTTTCCATTCTGGTCATAGGAAAGGGCATCAATTCCGATGGTGGTATATTGATCCATTATATTGGTGGTATAGTGGGTTGTATTGCCAGCATCAGCCATTGAGATGCGGTTCCCCGCGGCATCATAGGTATAAGTAGAAGAATGGCCATCCGGCCAGATAATTTTTGTCAGCTGACCGGATGCGTCGTATTCATATAAAAACTGCCCTTCTGCAGTGTTAAGGGAGATAAGGTTGCCTGAAAGGTCATATGACAGCACAAAATCCGAGATCTCTGTATTTGTGGGGTTGTAGTTGACCTGGCGGATCACCTGGCCGGCCCCGTTGTACTGGTAGGTTGAATACGCACCCGAACCGAGTCCTTTCCGGGTTAGTTTCCCAGCATTGTCATAGGAGTACTCTGCAACAAGGTTATCAGAGCCGTCAGTAACCCTGGCAATCCTGCCGGTGTCAGTATAAATGTATTTGAGAGAAAATCCGTCCTGTTCAGTGCGCTGAGTAAGTTGTCCGGCATCATTATAGGTGTACGTCTGGGAATATCCCCCCGGATAGGTGACCCCAGTAAGCCGGTTCGAAATATCGTAGGAGAGACTCACTGTACCGTTCACATCAACTGCAGATATGAGATTTCCCAGATTGTCGTAGGAGTACGCTGCGTACGTCCCGTCTGGGAAGTCCTTCCTTGTCAACTGCCCCTGCAGATTGTACGTATAGTGAATGGTCGCACCATTCCGGGTTGTGAACTGGATAATGTTCCCGCTGCTGTCATACCCGAAGTTTTCGACCGAATCATCTTGGTAGGTTGCTGTGGCCAGGTTACCTTTAGAATTATATATGAACCTGACCAGACTGCCTCGTGGATTCCCAGCAGAAGATAGAGCATTGAACTGATTGTCGTACGTAAACGTAGTGACGCCGTTGAGCGGGTTTACTACACGGATAATATTGCCGAGGTCATCGGATTCATACCTGGTAGTTTCACCCAAGGGTCCGATGAGACTTTCCGGATAGTTGTCCTTGTCGTATTTTATAGAGAAACTGGCCCCAATACTGTCCTGGACTGTTTTCAATCTCCCATAATCGTTCTTATGTATCGAGATCCAACTCCCTGCGAGATCAGTGACTGTCGTGGTCAGATTCTTCGTATCATGGGAGAGAGAGAGTGTCTCTTTCTGATCGTTGGTTGTGACCTCCCTGAGTACCCCCTTCCCATCATAGGTAAATTTTTTCTGGATACTTCCAGGATATTCCAACTGTGCGAGGGCATGCAACCCATTCTGTATCTCGTAACTGTACTCGATACTCGTTCCATCCGACCTGGTCACGGATATGAGATCTGTTCCATTGGGATCGTATGAGTACCGTGTAACCCTGTTTGCCTGATCGTTGATCTGAGAGATCCTTCCTGAAGGGAGGTATTCAAATGAAAATATGTCGCCTGAACTGTGACGAACGGTAGTAAGCCTGCCCATTGAATGTTCAAATGAGATCCGGTTGTCATTAAGGTCCTGGTAATAATCCAACAGACCATCGGCCCTAAATTTTATGATACTCTTATCCGGGTATGTGAGGATGGAACTCTGATCTGGGTTTCTGGTGAGTGTCGGGTACCCGCTTTGACCGGAATACTTCCCGTCCGGACTCCGCGAGAGGATGTCAAGATACTGATTGCCGTTCAGAATCCCAAACTGGCCATACTCAAATTTCTGTAACCGGATGTCGTAACTGTGAATCCAGCCATATCCGAAAGGCCCAACATATGAACTTGCCGTTGCGGGATAGAAACTTGAAAAGTCGAGTGCGAGGCCAGTTTCAGGACAGTAGGCATCAGTACGGTAAGCAACGTCTGAGGGTTCGATCGGCTCATGATTATAAGGAATAGCCGTAAGTATGTTCGACCCATCCTCCTCTGTTTTTACCTGGAACTCGATGGATGAAGAGAACCCTGCTGGTAAGACCTGAGGACTACTGGCCGGACCTTCAGCTAATACTATTGGTTCCGTATCGGTGGATTTCCACAGATCGCTCCCAGTGAACCGAACTTGCATTGAACCCGCTTCGGAAGAGATACCAACAGGTATTGCCTGCATATCGATAGACCCCCTATTACCATACTCCAGGCGATAGGTTGCAGGTTTTCCTGTCCTGATTGCCTCTCTTCCTACTATCCTGGCCCAGAACTCCGATCTCCCTCCCTCCTCAAGGGTGAAGAGGAACGGTCCGTTAACGGTTGAACCGTCCGGGTTCGTGACGAGGAGGGTGTAGTCTCCCGGGGCCCTGCCCTGGAGGTTGAACTGGGCAACAAGCGTCGTGTTATCTGAAGATCCACTGACATCCATTGCAGGGATCAGGGTGTTGTCTGATCCGGTCAGGGTCACCACTGCGTCCGGGTCGAGCCATCTCCCAGTTATGACCAGGGTAGTAGGACCTGAATTTCCGCCTGTCCTGGGGGTGAAACGGGAGACTGTGGGGAAATACCGAATTGGGGGATCAGATTGGCCGCTCATCGTCGCCTTGAGCAGGAGGTCCCGGTCGCCCACGATATAGTGATCAAGCCCGTTCACACCATAGGCAGAATACCCCCCAGTATCCACGAATTCCATAATATAGAGTCCCGGATCTGGGTTAAGCAGGGTAAAATTGGACGTAGGTCCGCCGAAACAGGACCACGATGTCTTACCCCCGAATTCGTTTCTGTTGACCTTGTAGCGTTCTTTGTAAAGGCGGAATGAGCTCCAGTCCCCGGTCGATTCGGTATCTATCCTGAGGGCGGTTGTCCCGGGTTTCACGGTGACCTGGTGGAAGGATGACCCCCAGTTGCGGTGGATCGTTGCGACCACCCACTGGTCCTCTGGGAGTGCTGGGAGCGATGTCCTTGCGGCAAGAACTCCTGTTCCCCCTCCTTGGTATCCGACCCACTGTGATTCATACGAGTTGACCCGAATAGTATACTCGCCTGGATCCGGGTTGACAATCTGGATGAACAAGTCCTGATCGGTATAGCCGAATATCGGATTTGCAACCGCTCCTCCCCCTCCTCCTCCGCTAATCACCACCGCAGTCGGGTCAGAACGATCAAAGGCGACGACTTCACCATTCCGGATCAGGGAGAGGTTCCCTGCCCATCCGTTATGTGTATCATGCCCTGGGAAGTTCACTTTCTGAAGCGAAATGAAGAGGTTGGGGCATGACGGGACTGTGAGAGGGTAATTTTTTGTCTCCCATGCGCTCAGGTTTACGTCCGGGACCTCGAGGAGGATCTCCGGGGAAAGGTTGCGGACGGTCACCATCGACGGGAGGAGGGCCTCTTTCGACCCGCCCGGCCAGATGACATTGAGGTCATATGTTCCCTCAGGGATGTGGATAAGGTTGAATGAACTGACGAGCGTGGTCGGAGATCCAAGGAATACGCTATCTGCTTCATTGATTGTGATATTATTCTTCGTAAGCTGAACTCTCATACCATTCTGAAACCCGAGGCCATAAACGTTCAGGATTGCAGGGGAGACCGGATTTAAGACAGAAGGATACGTCGTGGAGATATAGGTATCTCCCGGCAGAGATGCAAGGATAGTATACGGGAGTGATCCCGAGAAATCTGATCCATATATCCTGATAAAATACCTCCCCTGGGTTTGGGAAGGGAAGAGAAGGTCATAATTCCCCTGGGTTCCGGGGATGGTCTGGACGAAATCGTAGGATGTATCGGTTGGTATCCTGTTATATGCAGCATAGATTTTGAGTCTATGCACCACATTCTCTCGGGTTGCCTGGACAAGGAGATTTCCTCCAGATGGAATTTCTACCCAGTAGGTGTCCCATGGCTGGGTGGAAATCGTCCTGTTGAGAGCCTTTCCCGGGACCAGTTGTTGTGCGACTGAATTCTGGACGTCCTGCAGGGACTCGATGTAGAATGCATAGGGTCCTGGTTGGATATTCGGTCGCATAGTGACCCCGACGTAGTATGTCCCTGCAGATGGGAGGATGGTTGGATCTGTTATCGCGACTGCCGTCCCATTGGCCGTATAGAGGAGGAGGTCAGTACAGGTGCTGTTCTTCCAGAACCGGAGCGAGTCCCCGGTGACTCCATTGAATGAAGAGAACAGGACCTCAAGGGGCCTGGTGCATGTCCCTGATATCACCTGGCCATACTGGGCCGGATTCACTGAAGGCGGGGGGTTGAGCGAGGTGAGGAAGAGGGAGTAACTCCCGTAACTGTCCTGCTCCAGATCGTCGACCATGAGGTAGTAGGTGCCGGTCTCATTGAGCACTTTATAGATCTCTGTGGACCATTGACCGCTCGCTGACTGGATCACGGAACCATTAGGTGAGAAGAGGGAGAGCCGCGGGGAGTATTGCCAGTTTGCCTGGAGACGCGCTGCAATCTTCTCTCCTGCCGTGGCATTGAAGCGGAAAGCCTCCCATTTCACGGTGCTGTTGATCTGGCGCGAGATGGTCTGGTTATACCTGATCGGCATGGAAGAGTCAGGGCTGTTCACTGACTCGATCCTGAATGAGAATGGACCTGGACCGCCGTTCGGTTTCATGGCCACGATTAGGTAGTAGATCCCTGATGATGGGAGGATTGTGGGGTTACCCAGACTGATCTGGAAGCCTTCGGGCGAGTAGAGCCTGGCTTCACTGCATCCGCTCTGGAACCAGACTCTGACCGCATCCCCACGTTGTGCCTCGAATGCATAGGGCACCATCTCAAGGTCAATGGTTCCTGCTCCTGAGATAATCTCTCCGTATTGAACAGTTTTCACGGTAATTGGAGGGTTTAATTTGGAGAGGTGGAGGGTGAGTGGATCTTGATCGTGATAATTACCCCCGTCAACCAGGAGAAAGTAGAGACCCGTTTTTGGGAGTGTCATACTGAACTCAGTTGCGTATGGGGGGTCTTGGCCATCTTTGTAATTGAGGATTGTCCCATTTTCCGAATATATTACGAGTCGAACCCAGCTTCCAAATTTATTCTTTGCGCGTGCGATAACCCTATCCCCGCCACTGCCATTAAAGGAGAAGATCTTCCAGTCTGTCCCAGTCCCAGAAAAAGTACTCTGAATGGTCTGGTTGTATGTGATTATTGTGGAATTGAGCGGCCGGGTCAGGGACTCAACGGAGAACTGATAGTGGTTGGGAGGTGGGTACGAGTAGTGGGTGAAGCCCCGGGAAGCCACTGCAATATAACAAGTCCCTGGAGCAGAAATAGGGATGATATGGAGAGAATCACTGCTGCAGTAGTTCATGCTCTTCCCATCCGATGAGAATAGCCGAAAACCCCCAGCGGGAAAAGTGCCTACAATCCGGACAGAGTCATTGGGGGCTGCATTGAATGAGTAGAAGGTGGTTCCGATCCATCGTGTGGTATCACCAGTCACATTCTGGCCGTACTCGATGGGAGTGGCATTGAGGGGAGGGTTCAGCCTGGTGAGGTAGATAGTGTAATTTCCTATTTTATCATAGTCCTGATCCCAGACTTTCAGGTGATAGGTCCCGGTTTTAGGGAGCTTGCAGGTTAACTCATATGTACAGAGGTATAAATCCTGATACTCATTCCAGACAAGGTTATTGGCATAACCAACTGAATCATTACTTGAACAGAGAGAAAAGATTAGACCGTCAAATCTATACATCCACCCCGGGACCCAGAACTGATAATCCCCCGTAATCTGTGCAAAGACTATGTCGCCCTCGTTTCCTTGGAAGGCATAGGTGTCGAAATCCCAATTAGGCCACACCGTGGTGAGCTTTGCATCAAGCTCCTGGCCATACACAAAATTGGTGTCTGTCAATGAGAGTGTGTAGGAGAACATATGGTCGGTGTACCGATCGTCCACGGTGAGGTAATAGGTCCCGGACTCATTCTGCGGCATAAAAGTGGGAAGAGGGATCTGGTAGTTCATCCCGACGCTCGAGTTTGCCCACGCAGTGGTGAGGTAGTTCCCGTCAGGCCCGTAGAGTGAAACTCTCGGGTGGCTTCCCGTGGGTGTTGCCTCGAGGTTTACAATGACGAGATCCCCAATAGCCCCGGTGAATGAGTAGACGTCCATATCAAGAGTGGCATTAAGGGATCCTGATGTTGTCTGGTGGTAGCTGATCGGGGTGACTGTACTGGGGCGGTTGACTGACTCGAGATAGAACGCGTAAGCGCCCGGCGGGGTGTTGGGTTTCATTGTGACGATGAGGTGATATGTTCCTGATGTACTGAGGATAATGGGATCGGTGATGCTCACCTCCAGTCCTGCGGGGGTGAAGAGGTGGAGGGTGCTGCAGTCACTCTTCAGCCAGAAACGGAGGGAGTCTCCTGCCTGGACGGTGAATGCATAGGGGATGTATTCAAGCGGACGGGTACAGTTCCCTGATACTATCTGGCCATACTGGATAGAAGTGGCATTTGTCGGGGGGTTGACACAGGTGAGGGAGACCGAAAAGTTCCCGGCATTGTCCTGCTCGGCATCATCCACTGTGAGGTAGTACGTACCATTATCGGGAAGTTCACTAAAGTAACCTATCCCGTTGGGTCCAAATGTACTGGTTTCCCAGAGAAAATTCCCCGATTTATCGATGAGGCTGAGCATGGGAGTCGATGCCCAGTCTGCCTGGAGGCGTGCGAGTAGCCTCTCCCCAGTTCTTCCCTCAAAGGAGAAAGCCGCCAGTTGTGAGGCATTCGAGAGCACACCATCAAGAACCTGACCGTACTCGATGGGAATGGCATCCGGAGGGGGGTTTAAGCAAGTGAGGTAGACCCAGTAGTTCACACCATCATCCTGCCCATTAGCTTCGACTGTAAGGTAGTACGTGGAATTTTCTGTCAGAAGGTACGAAAATCCGTAATGATCATAGCTGGAACCCCCATAAAGAAACTCATTGTTCTTATCGAAGAGACTGAATACGGGTGTCCACGCCCAGTCTGCCCTGAGACGTGCATATATCATCTCTCCGGCGGTGCCGTTGAATGAGTACCCACCCGGTTCCCTGTATTTGAGGCTCCCTGCAAGGGTCTGGTTATAGGTGATTGGTATGTATTGGGTGGGGGTTGGTGGTGGTAACAATTCTAAGTAGATATCATAAGAACCAGGTACATTCTGGGGTAGCATGGCAACGCAAAGTATATATTCCCCTGATTCAGAGAGGTTGGTTGGGTCTTCAATATTCATCCGGTCTCCGGAAGGTGAGTACAAGCGGAGCTCTGCAAACCCACTATTCAGCCAGAACCGGACATTATCCCGGTCATTGCCCCAGAAAGAGTACAATTCGAGTTGGAGCGGGCTTGTGAAGACACCGGGTAACGTATCCCCATATGAGATGGAAGAGTGCGGGTGTATCTGGGTGAGAGAGAGGCTGTAGGAGCCAGTGTACGATAGGTCAGGATCATCTAGTTGAAGGGAGTAGGTACCATCTTCGGGGAGCTGGTACTCAAATTCTGCATAAGATGCGTAAAGGCCCCAGTCATTCGATTCTGTGAGGGAATTACCATCCTTTATCAGTGATAGACGGGGTAAGATATCTCCCCCGTCCTTCTGGATCCGACAAAGGATCCTATCTCCGTAATTTCCAGTGAAATCATAATTATCAGGTCCATCAGGGCCTGAAAGCGTCCCACTCACCGTTTCGTCGTATGTGATAGAGAAATACCCGGCTGATTTCCTAGATATATTTGATGTCTGTTCCTTTGAACCACTGGAGGGGGCCGGTTGCCGGGCCTTGGTGATATTTCCGGTGGAGGACTTGCTGGTCTTCTCCACAGTTCCGTTATTCAAACTGTTTGTTGACTTTACAAGAGTCCCGTTCCGGGACTGATTCCTGGTATTGGAGCCTGATAGAGGTTGGGAGGTGGGGATTCTGACCGATCTGTTCGTTTGAACGGTTCTCTTATAATTCTGGACGACAGCCTTAGCTACAGTGGTTGCAGTGGTATCGGTCACCACGGAGAAGCCCTTTCCAGGGGAGAAGGAAGAGCCAGGTGAGGCAGGAGGTTGTGAATGCAGCGTTCTGCCCTGCGCCCTCATGACCGCCTGTTCTCTTTTTGTCTGAACAGGCGTCAATGCCGGCAGGGTACTGGTCACTATTACAAAGCCTGCAGGTGGACTACCCGGGACACTCATGGTGTTGGGCGAACTGCCCAGGGACGCCCTGAATCTCCCTTCCATCAGGGTGATATTTTCGGCCGTCTCTTGGGAATCTCCTGGAGGGGGAGTCTCTGATATACCTGTACGCTGTTCAATATCTCTCATCTGACTATTCTGAAGGTAGCTGTTACCAGTGGGGGTCTGGTCCGGCCCTCCACCCGGCTCATAAAGCCCTGTGGCGTTCTCCCGCATCTCAGGAACTTCCGTGGGAACTGGGGTGCTTGTGGCTACGATGAAGCCTTCATAAGGATTTGCTATAGAGCCGGAGGAGTTGGGTGGGAGAGCTATGAATGACCTGACACGCTCTTTGAGTTCTGTCAGGTTCTCTTCGGACATTGTCGAATTATAAATCAGAGGGGTGCTCGTTTCGACCACAAACCCGGACAAGTCCGGCCTGCCTGAGGAATTTCCTGCGGTGCCACGCAGGGTAGTTCCTCCCAGCGCAATTCCTCGTATGGGGTCATCACTTGTGGATGAACCGGGATTATCTGGAGAAAAGTCCTGCTGCGTGGTGACAGATTGACCAGAAGCCTGGTTTTCGATAATGTCCCTACTCTCTGCGGCATTGGAAAGGCTTACAGCCGCAATCAGAATTACCACACATATCAATATCAGCCGCATACTCATCTTCATCGTGAACCCCAACCATGATGCGAGAAGTGGTCTGGATTGTCTGATAATTGGAAGAAACTGGCCCTATAATGAGGTAAATTAGGCACGCCTACACCTGTTACATCTATCAGATATCCATACCCACGTCGAACTGATACTGTTTGTGGATGAGGTGAAATAGTTTGTCATGTGGGGCTGTTTCACAAATATTTTTTTGTAAACAATATTGCATCAATAAATTAGTGAAATTTATTATTTAATTATTCTAATGTCGATGTAAATCGTTCCGTTTTAATAATTTGGGGTTTGTGAAACAACCCCATGTGAGGGTTTTTTTATTCTATTAATTGATTTTTTTAACTTATTTTATAATTACAAGTGATTTGAATAATAGAATTTTCTGGGAATCGGTTGTGAAATTAACTTTTTATGGCTAAAAACTCGCAATAAGACATTGAACGCTTCGTACCCACCAAACTTCGGGAAAAGATCGGGAGAAATGATATCAGGGGATCCCCACATCCTGCTTAACCTTTACATCATCGGTACGGCATGGCCATCAATCTACCGGGATCCTTCAAGGAGATCCCCGTTCCCAGTTGGATCATAAAGATCTCTATTCCTTTTGCATGGGCCACAGCGCTAATCCCAACACTTCCCTGGAGAGAATAGACCCTGACAGAAACGATGGTGTAAATCATGGTGGCGAAGTCAGAAGGTAATAATACAGAATTTCCATTCTGGTACTCATGATAGTGTGCATTCCGGTCTTTGTCATATCGACTTACCACTATAGTATATATATGGGTGAGGCATTCATCATCTTGAGGCGAGTTATAGTCTCATTCATAGGCTGAAAGAGTGATCTCATCCATCCAGGGCTTATACCCGCGATCTTGATGCTCGCTTGATATCTGCCGTAAAGACAGCCGTTTTCGCCAACACCAGAGCAAACGTCTATCCTCATAAAAGGCGCCGGTCCAACTCATACCATTAATATGAGGGCTGTTTCCTAGACAGGAACAGGAAGATGGGTAGGAGAAGATCATGGGTTACGTAAAGGTGATGTAATTAGATCAGGGGAGAAGAAGACAAATTGGAAAGATTATACTCCCGTTCCAGAGATGAGAGGGGCTTGACGCCTCTCGCTCACGTCATACAGGATGTCCTTTTCCCAGACCATAGATCCCAGGCCAGTCCAGGGATATACACCAAAACGTTTGCCTGCAGTGATACCAATCCAGGTCATGAAAGTCCCCCAGAAGGAGGAAAAAAGAGAGGTGGCCCTTCACTTCACCGTGAACTTGTTCGCCACCGATCCAACGCCTCCATCCGGTGTTTATACTTCGAGACCATAGGCCCCCTTCCTTCCTCCCGGGATCCAGACCGTCCCCCTGATCTGGGTGAGCGTCGTCGAAGTAACCGACGCGGTGAGGTTACCTGCCGTCGTGTTCGTGAAGTTCACAATCGAACCGCCCTGGAAGTAGTTGCCATTCAGGGTGAAGGAGACCGTCGTCGCGTTCGTCCCAGTTGTGGGTGTGATCGACGAGATCATTGGTTTGGGCCAACTGTTCACCGTGAATGCACCCGCTTTCGTCCCTGTCCCTCCATCAGGCGTAGTCACATTGATGTTCCATTTCCCCGACGATGCTACGACTGGGAAGGTGGCGTTCCCAGTGATCTTTGTTGACATGATGGAGCTGATCGTGATAGTGACGGTCCCATACGTGCTGTTCGTGAAGTTCACGACAGATCCTGTCTGGTAGTTTGTCCCAGTCAGCGTGAACGCGACCGTTGTGTTCGAGTACCCTGACGGTGGTGTGACTGATGACGTCACAGGTCTGGGCCACTTCGTCACAGTGAATGCGTTGGTCTTGACCCCAATGCGCCCGTCAGACGTGGTCACGGCGATATTCCACGATCCTGTGGGAGCATTCGCGGGGATATTGACGCTGCCGGTGATCCTCGTCTCCGTAACCGAGCTCACCGTCGCAGGGATACTCCCCCCAGTCCTGTTGAAGATGACCGTGCTCGCGTCCTGGTACTGGGAGCCAATGAGGGTGAAGGGGACGGTCGTGTTCTGGTACCCTGATGTACGGGAGACGGCAGAAATCGTTGGGGCCGTCCTGGCTTTCACAGTGAACGCACTCGCCTTCACTACAAGCTGGCCGTCAGGGTTTCTCACCACGAGGTTCCATGCACCAGGGAGCGTACCGGCAGGGATGAGGAAATTCGCAGTAATGTGGGTCGCGTTATTGAAGTCGACGCTCATGGGAATGTTTGACTGGCCTGTCCGGTTGAGGTACACCGAGACACCGGTGGACGGCCCCCAAATGTTCCAGAAACGTGTCCCCTTTATCGTAACAGGGTTATAAAACCCGCCCTGTGTCCCTGTGATCAGGGTGATACTCGTGATGGTCGGTGCAAGTCCACACGTCACCGTGAATGCGTTTGGCAGGATCGTATACTGGGAGTCAAGGGTCATCACCCGGACACTGTACACACCTGGCACGACGAGAGTTCCCAGGCCCGGTTGCCCCTCGAGACGGTTAGGGCCAAATCCTGTTATAATGAGGGGGATCTCTGGCGTACCATCCTTGGTGAGCGTGACGGTGGGAGGCGTCCCCCACCCCCCTGAGGGATTTTGCACGAGGTTCTCTCCGGTGAGGACGATTGTCGGGTTCGTTCCTGCCGTCGCACGGACCGGTGCTATGCCGTTGAGAATCGGGGGACCGTAGAGATTGACAAGCCAGAAATCAGACAGTAGATGTTTCCCGGATCCAGCTACATCACCGTCATTGGAAGCCGTATATGCCAGCAGCGTGAATTCACCATCATTACCCTGCAGGATTTTTCCCACCGAATCCTGATCAAAACCACCAAGACACTTCTGCCATAATGGCCAGCCTTCGCTGCTCATCCTGACCACCCAGATATCCCCATTCCCATGACTGCCGCTGACGTCCCAGTCGTTGGAAACTGAATATCCTGTAAGGATATATCCCCCATCAGTTGTCTGGTGAATGTCTTTCCCTTCATCGGTCATACTCCCGCCGAGACACCTCTGCCACAGAAGAGATCCTGTTGAATTTAATTTGACAACCCAAACATCTCGATTCCCACGATTGCCACTGACGTCTCCATTATTGGACATCGTGTCCCCAATGAGAATAGATCCCCCCTCGATAGTACGTCGGATTATATATCCATTATCATAAGAACTTCCTCCAAGGCACTTTTGCCATTGTACCATCCCGTCTTCTGATAGTTTCACCACCCAGGCGTCCATCAAACCATGATTGCCACTCACATCCCCATCAATTGAGAGGACAGACCCAGTGATGATATATCCCCCCTCATCGGTCTGATAGATACTATACCCCTCATCATCTAACGTTCCTCCGAGGCACTTCTGCCACTGAAGAGATCCCGTTGAATTTAATTTGACAACCCAAAGATCCGATGTTCCTGCGGGTCCATGATGCCCCACCACGTCACTGGTATTTGACTTTGTATACCCCGCAACAATATATCCTCCATCCCTAACCTGCTCTATTGCATATCCCGCATCGTCATCACTTCCTCCATAGCAGCCCTGCCATTGGATCCCCCCGGTCTGGTTCAGTTTCACAACCCAGATGTCAGAGCCAGTGCCACCATGATAGCCTTGCACATCGTCGGTGTTGGAATCTGTCGATCCTGTAAGGATATATCCGCCATCACTTGTTTTGTGGATATCATAACACCACTCATCATTGCTTCCGCCGTAGTATTGTGACCATTCGATCGATCTGAACATGTCGAGTTTTGCCACCCATATATCCATGCCCCCATAGTTACCACCAACATCTCCGTCATGAGAGTTGGTTGATCCAGAAAATATCAGACCACGATCTGTCGTAAGCTCAAAAGAAGGTAATAATTCATTTCCACTCCCCCCGAAGCACACAGAATCAGCCAGGCCGGGGACTGCGAGCTTGCCCGCCCCAGTAACGGCGGCAGGCATAATCACCAACAATACGACTATGACAAGCAGGGCAACGCCTGCCAGTCTTTGATGAGGTATCAGTCTCATAATCACACCTTTTCCGGGAGCCCCCCGGTTGAACTGCCTGCCCCCCGCATGTGCGGGAGGATGCTGTGAATGCACTGTACACAGCAGAATAGATCGTCGTGAGAGGGCGAGGGGTTATTTTATTAGATGTTATCTCCTTGGGTACCTCCCGCCTCCCCATAAAAAGTAGTGGATGCCCAGGTATATGAGACCACCCCTCTCCCTTGTGAGGTCATTCGAGAGTGCCCCACACCTGCACTATTATAATAGGGGGGACATATAGCAGCCAGGAGACTTCCCTGCCAGAGAGGAACCTGACCGGGAGGGATTCGTCTGTTCCTTTCATATCATATCTATCGCCGGGTGCGAAGGACAGACAGGTAGTGGCGTGCACACCTGGGCGGTGGTATAGTCACACCATCCCCAAAAAAAGATCCCAATGGATATGCCCACCTCCACTCCGTGCGAGAGGTCAATGATCCCTTATCAAAAAAGAGAGGTGGTCTTTCACTTCACCATAAACATGTTCGCCTTCGTCCCGACCCCGCCATCAGGTGTCGTGACTTCAAGACCATAGGCTCCTTTCCTCCCACCCGGGATCCAGACCGTCCCCTTGATCTGGGTGAGTGTCGCCGAAGTAACAGATGCGGTGATGTTCCCTGCAGTCGTGTTCGTAAGGTTTACAACCGAACCGCCCTGGAAGTAGTTACCATTCAAAGTGAAGGAGACCGTCGTCGCATTCGTCCCTGTGGTGGGTGTGATCGACGAAATTGTGGGTTTGGGCCAGCTATTCACGGTGAAAGCACCCGCTTTCGTCCCGGTCCCTCCGTCAGGCGTGGTCACAACGATGTTCCACTTCCCAGAAGGTGCCACGGATGGGAACGTGACATTCCCGGTGACCTTCGTGGCCGTGACCAAGCTTATCACAGTCGTGAGGTTCCCGCCTGGATAGGTGCTGTTCGTGAAGTTCACGACCGTTGCACCCGGCTTGAAGTAGGTCCCGGTGAGGGTGAACGCAACAGTCGTGTTCTTGTACCCGGTAGCAGGAGCAACCGAGGACACCACCGGTGCAGGGACTTTGTTCACTGTGAATGCACTCGATTTCGTGACAGTACCGCCATCGGGCGTGTTGACGACGAGGTTCCACTTCCCCCAGGGTACATTATAGGGAATGGTCACGTTCCCAGTGATCTTCGTCGTCGTAACCGAGCTGAGCACAGTCGTGAGGTTCCCGCCTGGATAGGTGCTGTTCGTGAAGTTCACGACCGTTGCACCCGGCTTGAAGTAGGTCCCGGTGAGGGTGAACGCAACAGT
>JAPKXQ010000062.1 GCA_026394765.1 Methanomicrobiales archaeon | reverse complement strand
GATAGACTGGATCGTCCGAGTGGGGTTTGTGACTGCCTGCCGCTTCGCAAGGCTCCCGACGAGTCGTTCGCCGTCTTTGGAAAACGCCACCACTGAAGGGGTTATGCGCCCCCCCTCTGCATTCGGGATGACGACTGGTGTTCCTGCCTCCATTATCGCCATGCAGGAGAACGTCGTTCCGAGGTCGATTCCTAATATCTTCTCTGTTGCCATAAATTTACGCACACTCCCTTCCTTTCGAGACTGTGACTTTTGCACACCTGATGATACGGTTGTACATACAGTAGCCCTTGCAGATCTCGTCAACCACCATCCCCTCATCAAGGTCTGAAGGGACTGCGGTGACTGCCTCGTGTTCAGCCGGGTTGAATGCCTTCCCACTCGCATCGAGGGGCCTGACCCCGAACCGCTCGAGAGAGGCCATGAGGAGCTTCCGTATCTGGGTTAGCCCCTCGCGGGAGACTTCCCCTCCGGTCGACTCGGCTCGTTCGAGGTTGTCAGCGACCTCCAGGAGGGCGACTGCGAACTGTTCGGTGGCGAACTTCGTGTAGGCCTCCCGGTCCCGCTCGGTCCGCCGTCTGTAGTTTTCGAAATCAGCGGCGAGCCTGAGGAAACGTTCATTCAACTCCCCATACCTCAATTCAGGATCTCCCTGCTGGTCCTGGAGATCTCCTGGCTGGAGGCTTGCTTCCCCAGCGCATTCTCTCTGGGTATCGCCGGTTGTGGCACTGTCTGCACTGTCTGCAGTTGCCTGAATGTCTCCGTCTCTTTCACGGTTCCCGGTGACACCCGGCGCTCGCTCTGTCATAGGATCCAATAACTAGTGTATTGTAGTTCTATATAAAACACACTGATCTTTACTTATAAAACTGATCAAAACCCATAAATTTCGTAACTAAATTTTGTAACTATTCAGTGCAGTCCAGTTGGACCCAGTTGACTTCTGTGGTTGAATCTA
Organism: Methanomicrobiales archaeon; assembly: GCA_026394765.1. Lineage (GTDB taxonomy): Archaea > Halobacteriota > Methanomicrobia > Methanomicrobiales > Methanospirillaceae > JAPKXQ01. The sequence goes on along the minus strand of JAPKXQ010000062.1, from coordinate 6,759 downwards.
TCACTGGAACAAGGTTGATTCTGGTATCAACAGTTGGTCCATGGGAGGGATTGGATTAAGGCTGCACCTATGGGTCCCTAAATTACCAAAACCTCAAATTTATCATAGTGGTATCATATGTATTCTGATCAGATCAGTGATCGGCTCTGAAACCGATTGTGCAGCAACGAACTTATCTTGTTTTTTCGGCACCCTGCAGATCCGGCAGAGAAATGTCTCATTATCGACCATCCTGTTGTTACCCCTTTGAGCATCAATGAGTCCCCCTCTCAATATGGTGGAATAGTGATAGCATGATCTTTAAATGGTCCGAAGATATCCTCTAGTGATCGGCGCTTCCAATTCTGTACAGGGATTGTTTTAATAACAGGGAGCGAAATTACTGCCTATGTCGCCACGACAAAGACCCGATCGACAGCCTGATTATCCCAAGTCCCCAGAGCCCGGGTCCGAGGACAGCCCTGATAAAGACCGGCACCGTAAATTGGACCAGCACCACCCCTTTGATCATCCTCATCCCCAGGCTCCGCATCATCCCCAGATGCAACCCGATCTACCTCCCCGGCACAATGCTCATTCCCATCTCCATGGCGACGAGCTGCCCTCCCACACGAACCCGCCTTCACCCATCAAGCCCTCAAAGAAGATGACAAAGACCGGGTCCAAGCCCTGATGCCCTGGATATTATGGGTATCAGGGATTATTGAGATCAGTAACTGGTTATTTGTTTGAGAACCTGGGAATTATCAGGAGCACTATCACCATGGTTACGAAGTGGACTGATTGAGAATTTTACGTCCGGAAGATGTTTTAAAAGATCCTGACAACGCACGACCTCTCCGTGTAATTGAAAGATATGCTGCAGAGAGAAGATCGCGATCTGAACATCAATATCGATTATAAATCCAGTGAATTATTGATTAATTGGCCCAGTCCTCTATCCATCACATGAGCCGGTCAGAGTATGGTGCAGTATAGTGGCTTTTTGCTCATTTGTGTGAGTAGGTCCCCTATTTTTTTATATCTCACACTTCGATAATTCATCTTTCACAATGTTTCCTAAATCATTCCTGCCATAAGGCTCCTCACCTTTATCAGGTTTTTTTGGCTATTGTCGTAGGCTGAAGTTTAAACTACTGAAATTATTCTGCGATGAGCCCCAGGCTCCTGATAAGGAGCCAGTTACAACAAGTATGTTTTCCTGGGGCTCATGCAGAGCGATATCACTGCACTGTTCTCATCCAGTTCTCGGGTTTTACCACACAGTGGTGAGCGCACCCTAATATGGTCGCCTCTCCCACGACATCACTATGCGACAGGCTCTCATATCAGTCTGGGACAAGACAGGGATCGTTCACCTCGGTAAAGTCCTCACCGACCATGGAGTTAAGATCATCAGTTCAGGGGGGACCGGGCGTGTGCTCCTCTCTGCCGGGATAGCCTTCACCGAGGTCTCCTCGTATACAGGTTTTCCAGAGATGATGGATGGGAGGGTCAAGACTCTTCACCCGCGTATCCATGGCGGACTCCTGGGCCGGCGCGGCAGGGACGATGCGGTTATGGCCACGCACGGGATCCTCCCAATCGACCTCCTTGTGGTGAACCTCTACCCATTTGTTGAGATGGCAGGCCAGGGACTCCCTCTGGATGACCTGATCGAGTTCATCGATATTGGAGGTCCTGCGATGATACGCGCAGCAGCAAAGAACTATGAGGACGTCGCGGTGATAGTCGACCCAGCTGACTACCCCCTAGTCGTGGAAGCGCTGTCCCGGGGGGGCTTTTCACTTGAGGAACGCCTCTTCCTTGCCAAAAAGGCCTTTTCCAGAACCGCCGCATATGACGCTGCGATCAGCAACTCACTTTCAGGGATGGGCAGGGAGTTCCCATCGGTCTATTCAGTGCAGTTTCAAAACGGCAGAGTGCTCAGGTATGGAGAGAACCCTCACCAGACAGCTGCAGTGTATGGCGAGCGTGGACTTGCAGGAGATGTCCCTCTCCAGGGCAGGCAGATGTCGTTCAACAACTACCTGGACCTAGATGCTGCCGGAGCCCTCCTCGCCGAGTTCACAGAGCCGTGTGCAGTGGTCGTGAAGCACAATAACCCCTGCGGGGTCGCCGTCGCAGACACTATCAGGGACGCGTACGTGCAGGCACGTGAGGTCGACCCCCTCTCTGCATATGGTTCTGTTGTTGCCCTCAACAGATCTGTGGATGAAGATCTGGCCCGAGAAGTCGCCTCTACCTTCGTCGAAGTGATCGCTGCACCGGACTATACCGCCGGAGCACGTGAGATCATCAAGGGGCGCGAGAATATGCGTGTCCTCCACCTACCCGAAAGGCAGGGTGGGGATGTCATGCGGACGATCGATGGGGGTGTCCTGGTCCAGCGGACCCCTAATGTCCGGGAGGAGTGGACTGTGGTGACAGACCGTGACCCGACCCCTGTCGAGTTAGCGGCCTTACGACTCGCCTGGAAGGTCTGTGCCCACACCAGGAGCAATGCCATCATCTTCGCAGACAAGACCCACACCCTCGGGATCGGAGCCGGTCAGATGAGCCGGGTAGATGCAGCCCGCATCGCTGTCTCCAAGGCACTAAACAGTCTTGTTGGGAGCAGTGTGGCGTCTGACGCGTTCCTCCCCTTCCCAGATGCCCTGGAAGTCGCGGCAGAGGCCGGGGCAACTGCCCTGATCCAGCCTGGCGGGTCGATCCGTGACGCTGAGGTCCTCGCTGCTGCAAACCAGCACCACATGGCGATGGTATATACGGGTACTCGCCATTTCAGGCACTGATCCCCACGCCAACCCAACAGTTGGAAAGGTTTAACCGATCAGATAGCTAGATCCAGATAAAGACGGTGAGTTACACTATGGATTACGGTGCAATGGTTTGCGATGCAGCAAGTTACGCGAAAGAAGCGGTTTTCGGCAAGTGGACCCGGTGGCTCCTCCTCATCATCAGCACGATCATATTCCCTTTCATGATGGGGTATATGATGGAGATCTTCAGAGGGAAGAGCCCTGCCCCTGAGCTTGAAAAGTGGGGAAAACTCTTCATTGATGGGCTGAAGATCTTCTTCGCCACTCTGATCTATATGATCCCTGTCATCATCGTGGGCATCTTGATGTTTGGGATCACGCTTATTGACTTTTTAAGCAAACTTCCGGCGGAATCTCGCAACAACCCCCAATACTTGACCCTTCACCCTGAGATAGTGATGGGGGTGCTCCCTGTCATCATCGTGGGACTCATGGTCGTCATCATCATCGCGGTGATACTCTCCCTCATCATGACGATCGGATTCATCCGGATGGCACGGACTGACCGATTCAGGGAGGCCTTCAACTTCAGTGCGATCTTTTCGACGATAGGAAAGATTGGATGGGGCGGCTACATCCTTGCCATGATAATCTTCTGGATAATCTCGGTGATCATATCCTTAATCTTCCAGCTCATCCTGCAGATCCCGATGATCGGCTGGCTGATCGTGCTAGTGGCGAATGTATTATTCATCCTCTTTGAGGCCCGCTACCTTACACTCATCTATCAGAGTGCAGGGGTGGAGTGAGAAGGTAGGCCTCCTCATCTATCATCTCTTCTTCTGCAATTTTTTTACCAGTTTCTTCTGTTACTTTGCGAGTCGCACCCGGATGCTGCATTTCAGCCCGCATCGCGGTCTAAAAAGCAACTAAACATTGTTGAAGAGATCAGCGTTGCGTCTGACGCGTTTCATCCCTTCCCTGATGCCCTGTAGGTCGAGGCAGTTGACTGGGCGACTGCCCTGATCCAGCCTGGTGGATCCATCCTTGACTATAATGTCTTCGAATCTGCAAACCAGCACCACATGGCGATGGTATATATGGGAGCATATGGGTACGTGCCCTTTCAGGTATAGATCCCACGCCCTCTCCACAGTTGGAAAGGTTTAACCGATCAGATAGCTAGATCCCGGTAAAGACGGTGAGTTACACTATGGATTACAGTGCAATGGTTTGCGATGCAGCAAGTTACGCGAAAGAAGCGGTTTGGGGCAAGTGGACCCGGTGGGTCCTCCTCATCATCAGCACGATCATATTCCCTTTCATGATGGGGTATATGATGGAGGTCTTCAGAGGGAAGAGTCCTGCCCCGGAGCTTGAACAGTGGGCCAAACTCTTCATAGATGGGCTCAAGATGTTCTTCGCCACTCTGATCTACATGATCCCTGTCATCATCGTGGGCATCTTGATGTTTGGGATCACCCTTATTGAACTTATTCCGATGGAGAGGGTCATTAGCAACCCTCAAGAACTGACCCAACACCCCGATATAATATTGAAGGTGCTCCCTTTCATCGCAGTGGGACTCCTGGTTGTCATCATCATCGCGGTGATAATCTCTTTAATCGCGACGATTGGTATCATCCGAATGGCACGGACTGACCGATTCGGGGAGGCCTTCAACTTCAGTGCGATCTTTTCGACGATCGGAAAGATCGGATGGGGCGGCTACCTCCTTGCCATGATAATCCTCTGGATAATCTCTGTAATCATAACCGTAATCCTCGAGATCTTCCTTCAGATCCCGGTGATCGGCTGGATCATCCTGCTGATTGTGAATGTGGCATTCGTCCTCTTTGAGGCCCGTTACCTCACACTTATCTATCAGAGTGCAGGGGTGGAGTGAGAAGGCAGGCCTCCAACCATCCATCTCTTTTTTTCTGCAATTTCCCATGAAATTCGGGATAGAATTCAAAACTGGGGCAATATTAGGGACTTTAATAGGTTAAGAATGAGGCGAAGCCTCATGTGGGTTTTCTGTAAATATTCTTCTGTTCTTCTGCGGGATGCACCCGGATGCTGCATGGGCCCTAGCCTTCTCCCCCCTAACAGATCATGGCCAAGGATTATATCGTTCAGGAGTCCAATGAGATGATCGTGGTGGAACATCCATGACAGATTGCTTTATTTGTTGAGAAGGTCCGCTTTTTAGATACCACACTCAGGGACGGCGAGCAGACCCCGGGTGTTTCGCTCTCTCCCAATGAGAAGCTCGAGATTGCAACGAAACTCTCTGACATGGGCGTCCATGTCGTAGAAGCCGGCTCTTCTGCTGCGTCCGATGGTGAGCGTGCCGCAATTCGCCTCATCGCAGAGGCTGGACTCACTGCTGAGACCTGTTGTTATGTCAGGGCAGTAGAGCATGACATCGATCAGGCAGCAGATGCAGGAGTAGACTCAGTCCATCTGGTCGTCCCGGTGAGCGACCTCCATATCCAGAAGAAGCTCCGCAAGACCCGCGAGCAGGTAACAGCTATGGCTTTTTCTGCAGTTGAGTATGCGAAGGAGAGGGGACTTATCGTTGAGCTCTCAGGGGAGGACGCTTCACGCGCCGATCAGGGCTTCCTGAAAGAGATCTTCTCGGGTGGGATCGACCGGGGCGCAGATCGCCTCTGCTTCTGCGATACCGTAGGCCTCCTCACACCTGAGCGTACTGCAGTGGTTATCCCCCCGCTCTGCATCGCACCACTCAGCATCCACTGCCACGACGACCTGGGCCTTGCGCTCGGAAACACACTTGCAGCGCTCCATGCCGGAGCCTCCTGTGCCCATGTGACCGTGAACGGCCTGGGTGAAAGAGCGGGAAACACCCCACTCGAAGAGCTGGTGATGGCGCTAGAGACCCTCTACAATTACAAGACCGGGATTGTGATGCCTGAGATCTACCACCTCGCAACACTGGTCTCACGCCTCACTGGAGTGCCTCTCCCGACCAACAAGGCGATCGTCGGAGAGATGGCATTCACTCACGAGAGTGGGATCCATGCCCATGGGGTACTGCGGGAGCCCTCGACGTACGAGTCGGTGAAGCCTGAGATGATCGGGCGGAAGCGAAGGATCGTGATAGGGAAGCACTCTGGTTCGGCCGCGGTCGAAGCGGCGCTCCATGAGATGGACTACCACGCTGATGCGCGGCAGGTCTCAGAAATCGTCCGAAGATTAAAAGAGTTCGGAGACGAGGGCAAGCGGGTCTCTGACGTCGACCTCATGGCGATCACCGATGCCGTCCTTGCACTGGAGTGCAGGCCTGTACTCAAACTCAGGCAGTTTACGGTGGTCTCGGGGAGCAATGTCATTCCCACCGCATCGGTGACACTTGTCGTCAACGACGAGGAGATAACGGGAGCATCGACTGGGAAAGGGCCGGTAGACGCTGCCCTCGAGGTCCTACGCAAGTCAGTGAGTGCGGTTGCAGACATCAGGCTAGAGGAGTACCATGTCGATGCGATATCTGGTGGCACCGATGCCCTGGTCGAGGTCACGGTAACATTAAGTAAAGACGGCAAGATACTAACCTCCCGCGGTGCCCGCACAGATATCATAATGGCCAGTGTGGAGGCGGTGATCGCAGGGATGAACAGGCTTCTTAGGGAGGAGTATGAGGTCCGGGGCAAAAATCCTGATTGAAGGATTGCAACGGGAAGGAGTAGAGACGATCTTTGGGTACCCGGGGGGATCGGTCCTCCCTCTCTATGACGAGCTCTACCACAGTTCCCTGCGGCACATCCTGGTGCGGCACGAACAGGCGGCGGCGCACGCGGCAGACGGTTTTGCGCGGGCGAGCGGAAAGGTTGGGGTCTGCCTTGCGACATCAGGCCCAGGTGCCTGCAACCTGGTCACGGGAATCGCAACAGCGTATATGGACTCAATTCCGATAGTAGCGATCACCGGTCAGGTCCCGACAACGATGCTGGGCAATGACGCTTTTCAGGAGTCA
>JAPKXQ010000015.1 GCA_026394765.1 Methanomicrobiales archaeon | reverse complement strand
AATCGTTTATGGCTTATTTTTTCTTCTATTGGTTTGAATCTTGATTCTCTAACTGATTGTAGGTTATTATATTCAGATGTAAATTTCCCATTTGCGCGTAGATCCGGGTGATCTTTCTCTAATTGTTCACTTCTCTCAAGCTCACCAGATGTCCTCTTCTCTTCTATAGACTGACCGACCCTGTATCGCTAATAGTTTTCTCGCAGATCTCTTCAGGGATGTGTTTAGAAGATCCTCTCATCCTCCGGGATGTGCCTGGGGACAAAGGTCAGTGCAACCGAGAGGATGATTTAGACCACAAACTATAATAATTCTCTCCCAAAAAGATATCATACACAAAGAGGGGGGTCATGAGACAATCTTTGATTATTCAGAAGATTGAGACTCACCTTCTTGTTTTCTTCTGAAGGAATTACCATGAGGAGTATACTTGCATCTGGATTGCTATGTCTCGCACTGCTGTGCGGTACCTGCTGCATAGCCACCGCATCGACTGTAACAGGGAGTTTCACGTACCAAGGGACGCTGACAGACCCCAGCGGGAACCCACTCACGGGTTCATATCCCGTGAGATTCAATCTCTACGATGTCGTCGGAGATCCCCCCTACCTATCCCAGCGATTCCTTGCGAGTGACAATGTTACAGTCCAATGCACGGATGGTAAGTTTACTTCACCGGTCACGTTCGACTTCAGTTTCTTTGATGGCCGGTCGCTCCTCCTCGGGATAACCGTAGGCAGCGACCCGGAGATGACGCCCAGGCAGCAGATAAGACCTGTGCCCTATGCACTGGGTCTTCGGCCGGGACCGGTATCCTTCACGACCAGGTCTTCAGGAATGGATGTGAATCACCTTATCCCTGCTGTCAACATCTCGCTCCCGTTCGACTATAACGCAGGAATCGACGTGAGTCAAACCGATCCAAATTTACAGGGTGTGACAGGGGTACGCATCAACGTGTCAGGATTGAATAGCAATGGAATACATGTAGACAGCAACGGTTTACAGAGTACTGGAATCGAAGTTGACAGCAATGATAGAGGAATATCTATAGTTAACTGGGGTGGGAATGGTAGTCTAGCCGTAGATACCAGAGAGGGTACTGATAACTATGGAATCTTCTCATATGGACTGGGTGATCGTTTCACAAGTATACGGTCTGCAACTTACGGTGATGATTGCATCGGAATAAGATCTGATGTTTATGGCGAGAGATCCAGAGCAATTGATATATTTGGCCTATTCGATAGCACGGGCGTCTATGTAGAGACAGATGGCACGGGTATCGATATAAAAGGCAGTCAAACCGGAGTCAATGTTACTACAGGAAGTACATATAACGGTGTCGGAATCCGTGTTACCGCAGATGCAGATGCTAACAACGTCAAAGGAGTCCTTATAAATACCCATGGCAGCAATGCCGATGGTATAAGTATTGTAACCGATGGATCGGGGGATCGGGGAGCATATATCTATAATGGATGGGGCGGTTCGGGTGGGCTGTCTGTTTTCTCGGTAAGTGGGAATGCCATTACTGCGGGGACCGCGAAATCAGATGGCAAATGGGCATTCTATACTGATAATGGCGTCCATGCCAGCTGGTTCAATACTCCATCAGGTGATGTTGCAGAGTACATGCCGGCGATCGAAGATTTCCCGGCCGGTACCGTCCTGATCATCGGTGAAGACAGCAGGCTTGCACGCTCTGAAACCGCTTATGACACCCGTGTCGCGGGAATCGTCTCCACGAAACCAGGACTTACACTTGGGGGAGATGAAGAAAATAATGCAGATAATGCCCTCATTGCAGTCGCCGGGCGGGTCCCCTGTAATGTCGATGCATCCAACGGACCGATCCACCCTGGCGACCTCCTCACCACCTCGAATACTCCGGGGTACGCGATGAAAGCCGCCGATCCAAAGATTGGGACGATCCTCGGGAAGGCGATGGGAACCCTCGAGAGTGGTACCGGGACGATTGAAGTGATTGTCACCTTGCAGTGAGGGGTGGACAATGGCACCTCGAATTTTTTGTATCCTCCTGGCAGGACTCCTCTGTCTTTCTGGGATTGCCAGTGCTATGAGCTCGACAAATTTCGATTTGAGCTGGAATACCATCTCCAACGGGGGAGGACAAGCGACATCGACTGCCTTTAAACTGGACGGAACAATCGGGCAACTGGCCGGGATGTCCAGCAGCACGTCGTATACTTTGGTAGGGGGCTTCTGGGGTGGATCAGGTTCATCCGGTGGAAGTGCCCCGACTATTACGACATTCACCCCGACCAGTGCTATGGTGAATGCAGCCCCGTTCAACCTCACTCTCACGGGCACGAACTTCACGGCAGGGAACAGGGTCACATGGAACGGTGCGGACAGGACGACATACTATACATCTGCCACGAGCCTGAAGGCCTGGATCACTGCGCCCGACCTTGCGGCAGCGGGGAGCAACAATATCTCGGTCCGCAATGCTGATGGCGGCCTCTCGATCAACAAGACCTTCAATGTCACCAATCCTATCCCCACCGCCACAAGCCTCAATCCTACGAATAAGGGTGTCTTTTAACCTCACGATTACCGGGACCAACTTCAACACGCAGAGCGTGGTGTACTGGAACGGCGTGGCAAAACCCATCACGAATGTCTCGGCAACAAAGCTGAACGTCACCATCCCAGCCACTGACCTGCAGACAGCCGGGGCTATACCCGTATGGGTGGTTAATCCCGCCCCAGGTGGAAGTAAGACCGCCAACCTCACGTTCACTATTAACCCCGTTGCACCGACGGTCGACTCCCTAGCCCCACTGGGAGCATACGTGGGAGGACCGGCGTTCACTCTTGTGGTGAACGGTCAGAACTTCACCTCCGGTGCAGCGGTGAAATGGAACGGCGTTGCGAAGACGACGACGTTCGGCTCAGCTACCCGCCTGAACGCGACCATCCTTGTATCTGACCTCACGACGGCAAAAATCATCAACATCACAGTCACGAACCCGGGAACAAGTGGCACATCGAACACAGTGCAGTTCCCGGTCACATACGGGGCGCCCACCATCACAACCACAACACCGACCTTCGCGAAAGCAGGCGGAGCAGCGTTCTCGCTCAAATTAACTGGCACGAACTTC